>NZ_JBEYBQ010000033.1:0-51352 GCF_040632295.1 Isoptericola sp. NPDC019482 | reverse complement strand
CCGGCAAGCTCGAGCAGGACACCGAGGACGCGCTGGCCGCGGCCGTCGAGGGCGCGCGATGCGGGCCGGCCTTCGTACTACCTCGGCGAAATCCGTACTACCTCGCCGTCGGGTGAGAGGTCACATCTTGTGGCCGGCGGAGCGCAGCTGCTGCGCGGCCTCGACGATGCGGGCGGCCATGCCGGCCTCGGCCTGCTTGCCCCAGGCGCGCGGGTCGTAGGCCTTCTTGTTGCCGACCTCGCCGTCCACCTTGAGGACGCCGTCGTAGTTGCGGAAGAAGTGGTCCGCGACGGGGCGCGAGAACGCGTACTGCGTGTCGGTGTCGATGTTCATCTTGATGACACCGTTGTCGACCGCCTCGGAGATCTCCTCGGCCGTGGAGCCCGAACCGCCGTGGAACACGAGGTCGAACGGGTTCTCCTTGCCGATCTCCGAGCCGACGGCCTTCTGGATGTCCGCGAGGATCGACGGGCGCAGCTTCACGGCGCCCGGCTTGTACACGCCGTGCACGTTGCCGAAGGTGAGGGCCGTGAGGTAGCGGCCCTTCTCGCCGGCGCCGAGCGCGCGCACGGTGGCGAGACCGTCCTCGGCCGTCGTGTAGAGCTTCTCGTTGATCTCGGCCTCGTGGCCGTCCTCCTCGCCACCCACGACGCCGACCTCGATCTCGAGGATGGTGCGCGCGGCCTGCGAGAGCTCGAGCAGCTCGGCGGCGATGACGAGGTTCTCGTCCAGGGGGATGTCCGAGCCGTCGAACATGTGCGACTGGAAGGTCGGGTTCTTGCCGGCCTTCACCTGCTCCGCCTCGAGGGCGAGCAGCGGGCGCACCCAGGAGTCGAGGTTCTTCTTGACGCAGTGGTCGGTGTGGATCGCGATGTTCACCGAGTAGTTCTTCGCGACCTCGGTGGCGTAGGCCGCGAGGGCCAGCGAGCCGACGACGCGGTCCTTGATCGTCGCGCCCGACGCGTACTCCGCGCCGCCCACGGAGACCTGGATGATGCCGTCCGACTCGGCCTCGGCGAAGCCCTGGAGCGCGGCGGTCACGGTCTGCGACGAGGTGATGTTGACGGCGGGGTAGGCGAACTTGCCGGCCTTCGCCCGGTCGATCATCTCGGCGTAGACCTCGGGGGTTGCGATAGGCATCTGCGGTACTCCAATGACGGGGCGTACGAGGATGCAGCGGGATGCTTCGTCGCGACGGGCGCCGTGCGACCCGCATGCAACCGGATTTTCTCACGTCCGGGTCATGGGAGTCACATGCCGTCGGCTCCGTGAGACGGCGCGAGCCAGCGCGACGCCCAGGCGTGCATCGCGACGGCGCCTGCGGCGCCCGCGTTGAGGGAGCGCGTGGAGCCGTGCTGGGTGATGTGCAGGACGGCGGAGCACACCGCCTGCGCCTCCGACGTCAGGCCCACGGACTCCTGGCCGAACAGCAGCACGCAGCGGGCGGGCAGGTCGTAGGCCTCCAGCGGTACCGACCCGGGCACGTTGTCGATGCCGATGACCGGGAGTCCTCCCCCGCCGTCCGTCGACGCCGCCCAGGCGGCGAGCGCCGCCGCGTCCGGGTGGTGGTGGGTGTGCAGGTAGCGGTCGGTGACCATCGCGCCGCGCCGGTTCCACCGCCGTCGGCCGACGACGTGCACGCCGGCCGCGTTGAACGCGTTGGCCGTGCGCACCACGGAGCCGATGTTGAGGTCGTGCGCCCAGTTCTCGATCGCGACGTGCAGCTGCCGGTCCGCGGGGCGGCGGGCGTCAAGGTCGGCGACGACCGCCTCCACGGTCCAGTACCGGTAGCGGTCGACGACGTTGCGACGGTCGCCGTGCGCCAACAGCTCGGGGTCGTAGCGGGGGTCGGGGGCGCCGTCGGGCAGCCGGGGCCACGCGTCCGGGCCACCGGGCCACGGGCCGACGCCGACCTCCGGTCTTCCCCCGGGCGGCCGACGGTTCTGATCGCGTTCGTCATTCGGCGGATAACGTTCGCGATCAGAACCGTCGGCGGGGGTGGGCGGCGGAGTCATGCGTCCGCCAGCCACTGGTCGTAGGTGATCGTGCCCACCGCGGCGTCGGGCACGAGGTTGCGACCGGCCCGGAAGAACTCCCCGAGCGGGCCGGGCAGCGGCACCGCCACCGGCAGCCGGCGGGAGCCGTGCGACCGGCGCCAGGCGCGCGCCATCTCCCGCGCGTCGAGCACCTGCGGCCCGCCGACGGTGGCGGTCGGCGCCCCGGACGGTCCGGTCGTGGGCGCGACCCCGAGCGGGTCCGCGCCCTCGGCCGCGTCGACGAGCGCGCGGGCGACGTCGCGCAGGTCGATCGTCTGGAAGCGGCAGCCGCGCGGGTACGGCAGCAGCCCGAGGCGCGACCAGGCCCCGAGGCGGCCGTCGCGGCCGAGGAAGAGGTCGAGGAACCCGTGGAACTGGGTGGCCCGCACGACCGTCGCCGGCACGGACCCGGCGGCGTACACGCGCTCCTGCTCGGCGTGCGCCCGGTAGTACCCGTACCCGCTGCGGTCCACGCCGGCGATCGAGAGGACGACGGCGCGCCCCACGCCCGCGCGGCCCGCGGCGTCCGCCACCCGCCGCGCGCCCGCGGTGAAGACGGCCTGCGCGGCGGGCGTCATGCCGTTGCTGGTGTCGACCACGGCGTCCACTCCGTCGAATGCCGCGGCGAGCGCGCCGGCAACCCGTGCGTCGTCGTCGTCGAGGAGGTCCACCGCGTGGTGCGCCGCGCCGGGCTCGAGGTCCGTGGGGCGCCGGCGCGAGACCACCCGCACGTCGTGGCCGCGCCCTGCGGCCTCCCGCACCACGGCGCGCCCGGCCTGACCGGTGCCGCCCACCACCGCGATCGTCGTCATGCGCCCATCCTGGCGCACGCGCGGGCCCGCCCCGCCCACTAGGGTGAGCCGCGTGAGCGAACGACGGATCGAGTGCTGGCTGACCGACATGGACGGCGTCCTCGTGCACGAGGGGCAGGCCATCCCCGGGGCGCCGGAGTTCATCCGCGCCCTGCGCGACGCGGAGCGCCCGTTCCTCGTGCTGACGAACAACTCGATCTTCACGCCGCGCGACCTGCGCGCCCGTCTCGCGACGTCCGGCATCGACGTGCCGGAGGAGGCGATCTGGACGTCCGCGCTGGCCACCGGGCAGTTCCTCACCGACCAGATCCCCAACGGCTCCGCCTACGTCATCGGCGAGGCCGGCCTCACCACCGCGCTGTACGAGGCGGGCTACACGCTCACCGAGTCGAACCCGGACTACGTGGTGCTCGGCGAGACCCGCACCTACTCGTTCACCGCGATCACCAAGGCGATCCGCCTCGTGCGCGACGGCGCACGGTTCATCGCCACCAACCCGGACACGACCGGCCCGTCCGCCGAGGGGCCGCTGCCGGCCACCGGCGCCGTCGCCGCGATGATCCAGGCCGCCACCGGCCGCTCGCCGTACTACGTGGGCAAGCCGAACCCGATGATGTTCCGTTCCGCGCTCAACCGGATCGACGCGCACTCCGAGGTCACGGCGATGATCGGCGACCGCATGGACACCGACGTCGTCGCCGGCATCGAGGCGGGCCTCGAGACGTTCCTCGTCATGACCGGCTCCACCACGGCGGCCGAGGTGGACACGTACCCGTTCCGGCCGTCGCACGTCGTCGACTCCATCGCGGACCTCATCGGCCGGGTATGACGCCACGCGCGCGGGCTCTCGTGTGGACGGCGGTCGTCGTCGGTGCCGCGCTCGTGGTGCTCGGGGTCTACCAGGCCTCCACCTGGAGCTTCACGTTCGGCTGGTTCGCGTACGCCCCGCTGTCGGACACGACGTTCCACCCGCAGATCGCGAACTTCTGGGTGCCGCCCGCCATGATCGGCGTCGGGGCGCTGCTCGTCGGCCTGGGCGGCGGCTTCCTGCTGGGCCGCCGCCGCGGCTGACGGTTCAGACCAGTCCGAGGTCGGCCAGGTCGTAGAGGTAGTGGTAGGGCACGCCGAGCCCCTCGATCTTCTCGCCCGCGCCGGTGGCGCGGTCGACGATCGTCGCGCAGCCGAGCACCTCGGCGCCCGCGGCGCGCAGCGCCTCGATGGCCGCGATGGGCGACCCGCCCGTCGTCGTCGTGTCCTCGAGGACCACGACCTTGCGGCCCGCGACCTCGGGGCCCTCGATCTGCCGCTGCATGCCGTGCGCCTTGGCTGCCTTACGGACGACGAACGCGTCGAGGTCCTGCCCGCGCGACGCCGCGGCGTGCAGCAGCGCGTCCGCGATCGGGTCCGCGCCCAGGGTCAGGCCGCCGACGGCGTCGACCTCCGCGGTGCCGAGGCCGACCTCCTCCAGGTGGTCGAGCAGCACGTGGCCCACGAGCGGGGCCGCACGGTGGTGCAGCGTGATGCGGCGCAGGTCGACGTAGTAGTCGGCCTCCTTGCCGGAGGACAGGGTCACCTTGCCGTGCACGACGGCGAGCTCGGTGATGAGGTCGCGCAGCTGCTCGCGGGGCGTGGGGCCGAAGGCGGGATCCGAGGAGGTCACGCGGTCATCGTACCGACGGCTTCCGGCCCGTCCGCGGGGACGTCGTCCACCTGGAGCGCGACGAGCGCCACGTCGTCGGTGCCCCGGATCGGCGTGCTCCGCGCCAGCACGCAGTCCGCCAGTCGCTCCAGCCGGAGGTCCACGACCCTCTCCACGTCCCGGCGCAGGTGCTCGAGGGAGTCGCTCAGCAGCTCCCCGCGCCGCTCGACCAGGCCGTCCGTGAAGAGCAGCAGCGCCGCGCAGGGCTCGAGCACGCGGGCCTGCTCCGGCCGTTCCTTCGGCAGCAGCAGGCCGAACAGCCGGCCGGGACGGTCGTCGAGGAGCTCGGCGCCCAGGTCGGCCCACCGCACCAGCGGCGGCAGCGACCCGGCGCGAGCCCAGGTGACGCGCCGGGACCCGTCGGGCGCGGGCGGGTCGACGACGGCCACCGTCACGGCGGCGAACGCCTCGATCCGCAGGGCGGCGGCGGCCCGCTCGGCCCGATCGAGGATCGCGGCCGGGCCCGCGTCGTCCTCGACCGCCACGGTGCGCAGCACGCCCTTGAGGTGCGCCATCGCAGCCGCGGCGTCGACGTCGTGCCCCGCCACGTCACCCACGACCAGCACCGCGCGGCCGGACTCCCGGAGCACGACGTCGTACCAGTCGCCGCCCACCCGCGTGATCCGGTTCGCCGGCTGGTAGCGGACGTCCAGCGTCAGTCCGGGGACGTCCGGCGGCGGAGTGAGCACCGAGGACTGGAGTGTCACCGCCGCCTCGCGCTCCGCGGCGGCCGTCGCCCGCATCCGCGCCACCGTGCTGTGCCACGACATCTGCGCCGGCGTGGCGTCGCCGTCGGTGCCCTCGACGTCGGCCGCGTCGATCTCCTCCACCCGGACCACGACCGCGCGGACCGCGGCGTCGCCCGCACGCATGACCGGCAGCACGAGGAGCATCCAGTACCGCGCCCCCGTCTCGCCCGTACGCGGGTCGGGCAGGTCCCACCGGGTCGGTTCGACAACCTCGGGCATGCCCGTGCGCAGGCACCGGGCGATCGCGTCCATGGCGCGAGGCACGGGCGGCGGGCCGCCCGGCACCCGCGCCAGCGCGTCGGCCAGCGTCCGCCCGACGAGCGCGTCCACCGGCATGCCGAGGAGCTCGGTGTACGAACGGTTCGCGTCGAGCACCACGAGGTCGGGGTCCAGCACGATCTTCGGCACGGCCAGGGCGTCGAACAGGTCGCGGTAGTCGAGCGCGTCGCCTCCCGGGACGGCGCTGCGAGCGCCCCCGGTGTCCGTCGCCGGTGTCGTCCCCCCGATCACCCTTCCATCGTGGGACAGGCGGCAGGATCTCGCCCGGCCTCGGTGACGACCGAGGTCAGCGGTACTTGCCGACGGCGCGCACGGCGGCGCGCGGGGCGAGGCGCAGCAGCGCGGAGGCCGCCTTGTAGCGGACGGACGGCGTCGAGATGACGACGCCGCGGCGCACGTCCGCGAGCGCCTCGGAGACGACGCGCGGGGCGTCGAGCCAGCCGACGTCGGGCACCGTGGTCATGTCGATGCCCGCCCGGTCGTGGAACTCGGTGCGCACGAACCCGGGGCAGAGCACCGTGGCGGTGACGCCGGTGCCCTTGAGCTCGACGGCGAGCCCCTCCGTGAAGGACCGCACGTACGCCTTCGCCGCCGCGTAGGTGCCTCCGGCGGTGAGGGCCGCGACCGACCCGACGGTGAGGATCGCCCCGCGCCCCCGGGCCGTCATCTGCCCGACGGCCGCGTGCGAGAGGACGAGCACCGCCCGGACCATGACGTCGAGGGCGGAGAGCTCGACGGCGAGCTCGCCGCGCACGAACGACTGCGCCGTCGCGAACCCCGCGTTGTTGACGAGCAGGCCCACCGGGCGCCGGTCGTCGCCCTCCTCGTCGCCGGTGACGGCGAGCCGGGCGGCGACCCGCTCCAGGTCTGCCGGGACGGACAGGTCCGCCGGCAGCACCTCCACCCGGACGCCGGCGGCGGCGCGCACCTGCGCGGCGACCTGCTCCAGGCGGTCGGCGTCGCGCGCGACGACGACCACGTCGTGTCGCGCGGTGGCGAGCTGCCAGACGAACTCCAGGCCGAGGCCGGCGGTGGCGCCGGTGACGAGCGCGGTACCCATGGGGGCAGCCTAGAGGGCGGACAGCCCCGGGTCTGACCCTGACGCGACCGCCACCCGGGGCGACGGGGCCGGCCGGTAGCCTGGCGCGGTGCGCCTCGCGACCTGGAACGTCAACTCCGTCCGTGCCCGCGTCGACCGGGTGATCGCCTTCCTGGAGCGCTCGGGCACCGACGTGCTCGCCATCCAGGAGACCAAGTGCCGCGACGAGCAGTTCCCGCACGCGGCGTTCGAGGCCGCCGGGTACCAGGTGGCGCACACCGGGCACTCGGCGTGGAACGGCGTCGCGATCGCGTCGCGGGTCGGGATCAACGACGTCGAGACGTCCTTCCCTGGCCAGCCGGGGTTCGCCAAGCCCGCCGCCGCACCGGCGCCCGCGGACGGCGCGCCCGCCGAGGCCCCCGACGCGTCACCCGACGAGCCGGGGGCGGCCACCCTCCTCGACGTGCCGCCGCCGGTCGAGGCGCGCGCCCTCGGCGCCACCTGCGGCGGCGTCCGCGTGTGGTCGCTGTACGTGCCGCACGGCCGGGCGGTCGGCGACCCGCACTACGCGTACAAGCTGGCGTGGCTGGGCGCGCTGCACGACGCCGCCGCGGGCTGGCTCGCGGCCGACCCGCGCGCCCAGGTCGCGCTGGTCGGCGACTGGAACGTCATCCCGCTCGACACGGACGTCTACGACCCCGCCGCGTTCGAGGGGCACACCCACGTGACCCCCGCGGAGCGGGAGGCGTTCACCGCGTTCGCCACCGCCGGGTATACCGAGGTGACGCGCGAGCACCTGCCCGCCGAGCACACCTACACGTACTGGGACTACCAGCAGCTCGCCTTCCCGCGGAACAAGGGCCTGCGCATCGACTTCGCCTACGCCTCCCCCGCCGTGCGCGAGCGCGTCACCGGCGTCGTCATCGACCGGGACGAGCGCAAGGGCAAGGGCGCCAGCGACCACGTCCCGGTGATCCTCGACCTCGCCGACCCGGCCTGACGCGCGGAGCACGTCGTGACCCAGGACCCGGCGCAGGACCCCCTGCAGGACCCGGCCCGTCACCCGGCCCAGAACGCGTCCCAGGACGCCGCGTCGCCCGCGGATCCCGTCTTCGCCGCGCCCACGCCGGCGGGCGTGCTGCCCGCGGACGGCCTGGCCGACCTGGGACTGCCTGACACGAGCGGGGACGAGGCCGGTCCCCACGGGGCCCGTCCCGGCGACGCGCGGCGGGGCGCGGCCCCCGCGCCCGGAGGCGTCCGCGCCGCCGGGGTCCGTCGCGTCGCGGTCCGCGGGGCCGTGGCGGTGGTGGCGCTCGCCGTGGTCGGCGGCGCCGTCGCGATCGGGGTCACGACGGCGCGCGACCGGGCCACCGCCCCCGTGCCTGCCGCGGTGACCGGGGCGCGCGAGGTGAACGCGGCGCAGCTCGTGCTCGGGTCGTGCCTGCGCGACCTCCCGCCCGGCGACGTCGGCCGCGTGACGGTCACGCCGTGCGCCGACGCGCACGCGGCGCAGGTGGTGGGGCGCACGGACTCCGCCGCCGGGGCGGTGTGGCCCGGTCACGACGCCCTGGTGCGCAAGGCGTCCGCCGACTGCGGCCCGGGGCTGCTGGGGGCGGCGGGCCGCGAGGTCGAGGGGCTGACCTTCGTCGTCCTCACCCCCTCCGAGGACGGCTGGTCGGCCGGCGACCGGACCGGGCTGTGCCTCGCGGTCTCCACCACCCCCCGGTCGGGCGACCTGCTCGCCTGAGCCTTTCCGGACGACGGGCCCATAGCAGAGTCCCGGTCGTGAAAGGCGTCGTCCGTCTCCATCCACGGGGGGATTCTTACAGTGACCTTCGTCACATCCGGTATCACGCGACCGCGCCCGGTTCGGACCGGGATGCCCGGACTCGTCCAGCGACGATGCTCGTGGACCGCCCCGTCAACGACACGCCCGGGGTGTTACCTGAACGTGACCTCGTGGGGTCTGCAGGGTTAGCGTCCCTCGACCGCACCTACCCCACGGGTGCCGGCCGACCGAGGCGCAGCCGAGTGCTGCCGGCGCCCCGGTGACCACGACATCCACGGCAGCAGCGGGAGACCCACTTCCGGCCGGCCGCCCGGGCACACCGCCCGGACGCTCCCGGCCTTGGGGTTCAGCCACCTTGGTGGCGGGCCAACGATCTCGGCCTCACCCGACAGCTCATCTCGCAGGCTGGAGGTCACGCCCATGTCAACGACCCCTGCTCCCGCGCGCCCCGGCACCGTCGCCGTGGCCGCCCGCCGGCCCCGACGGGCGATCATCGCCCTGGCCGTCGCCGGCGCCCTCACCGGCGGTGGCCTCGTCGCCGCCGCGCCCCACGCCTCCGCGGCCCCGGTCAGCGCCGTGGCCGTCAAGACCGCCAAGACGACGCCGTACGCCAAGCTCACCGTGTCCAAGCGGACCGTGGTGAAGAACGACCGCTCCTCGCGGCCGAAGTTCACCATCGTGGCCAAGCACGCCGGCAAGCCGATCTCGGCCCGCGCGAAGCTGATCATCAACGGCAAGACCATCACGACGCGCACGATGCACGGCGGCAAGATCACCTTCCAGCCGTACAAGAAGCGCTACAAGGTCGGCACCAACAAGGTCCGCCTGGTCGTCCTCCCGAAGTCGAGCGCGCTGGCCGACAAGTCGTCGCGCACCGTCTCCGTGAAGGGCGTGAAGAAGGAGACCCGCAGCCAGAAGATCGTGCGCGTCGCCAAGGCCCAGGTCGGCGACCGGTACGTCTACGGCGCGAGCGGCCCGAGCTCCTTCGACTGCTCCGGCCTCACCCGGTACGTCTACAAGAAGGCCACCGGCAAGACGCTGCCGCGCTCGTCGTCGGCCCAGAAGAGCCGCGGCAAGGCCGTCTCCCGGAAGAACGCCCGCCCGGGCGATCTCATCTGGACCCCCGGCCACGTCGCGATCTACATCGGCAACGGCAAGCAGGTCGAGGCCGCGCGCCCCGGCGTCGGCGTCGTGAAGCGCCACATCTGGCAGGACAACCCGCGCTTCATCCGCATCTGACCCGGCCGAGGTAGCACGACACCCGCCGAGGGAGTTCGAGGGCGGGCCGCATCGGATGCGGCCCGCCCTCGAGCCGTCTCGACGTCATGCCGGCCCGGGCCACGAGTTGCCGGACGCGTCCACGTCGTCGCCCAGCTTGGCCGCCACGTCGTTGCCCGACGTCGTGTTGTCACGCAGGACGGCGGCCGCGGTCTCCAGGAAGAACCCCGCGGCCCCGTTGTCCCGCGCCGTGTTCCCCACCAGCCGGATCGCCCCGGCGTTGCCGCCGTCCGTGAAGCCGTGGTGCCCGTTGCCCCACGCCACGTTGCCCTCGACGACGTGCGCGACGGCGGGAGGCTCGTCCCCGCCGCCCAGCGTGTAGCCGCCCCCGTTGCCGTGCCAGCCGGCGATCCCCCACCGGTCGATGCCGTTGCGGAACGACTCGTTCGAGCGCAGCGTGACCGGGCTCGCGAACTCCCCCAGGTCGACGCCGTCGTCGGCGTTGTCGTAGAAGCGGTTGCCCTCCACGACGTTGCCCGTGCCGGAGCCGAACTTGACCCCGAGGCCGAGGCCGGCGTCGCCGGCGGCGGAGTCGTCGTGGTTGTCGTAGAACGCGCTGTCGCGCACGACGTTGTCCGCCGTCCCCGCACCGCGCAACTCGAGGCCCGAGCGCGTGTTCGCGTGCACGCGAAGGCGCTGGAACACCCCGCCCGCGCAGGACACGCAGAGGTAGCCGTGGCTCCGCGACCCCCGGACCTCCAGGTCCTGCACCGTCCAGAGGTCCGCCTCCTGCACGAGCGGCCACTCGTCGGCGGGCACCGCCGCCAGGTCGAGCACCGCCCGCTCGTCGCGGTAGCCGCTCAGCGTGATCCGGGCGCCCGGGGCGCCGTCGGTCGTGATCGACACCGGCTCCTCGACGCGGTAGGTGCCGCCCCGCAGCGCGATCACCTGGCCCGGCCGGACCACCGACACCGCGCGGGCGAGGGTGGCGAACGGCCGCGCGTAGCTGCCGTCCGCCGCGTCGGAGCCGTCGGGCGCGACGTACAGGTCGGCGGTGGGCACGCCCGACGTCGGCCCGTCGGCGGGCGGCTCCGTCGCGGCCGGCGCCGCGACCGGGTCGACCGGTGACGACGGCTCCGGCGCGGGCGACGCCGCCACGACCGGTGCCGCATGCTCCGGTCCCGGCAGGACCACCGTGGTGACCGCCGCCCCGCCCCCGGCCACGACGACCGCCGTCGCGGTCACCGCCGCCACCGGGCGGGCGACCACCGCGTCCCACCCGTCGCGCAGGTGCTCCGCGAGGGCGTGCCACCAGCCGGGCGGCCCCGGCGCGCCCGCGTCGAGCACCCCGCGCACGACGTCGTGCGCCGCCCCCGCCGGGATCGCCACGAGGCCGATCGCGGGGACCAGCCGCTCCGGCGGCACCAGGGCCGCGGCGAGGCCGGAGCACGCCGGGCAGTCCCGCACGTGGCGCCCCAGGCGCTTGCGCCACAGCGGCGACGGCACGCCGTCCCAGCCGGCGGCCGCGCGGTCGAGCCCCGCGCACCGCGGGACGGCGTCGAGCGCGAGGCCGACACCACGGGCCGTGGCGAGCTGCGCCCGCATCCGCTGCACCCGCACCGCGGCGTGACGCCGGCCGACGCCGAGCGCGCGGGCGAGGTCGCGCCGGCCGAGCCCGCCGCACAGCTCCTGCCACCACAGCCCGAGGACGCCCTGGTGCGCCGGGTCGAGCCAGCGACCCGCCGCGACCAGGCCGCGGCGCTGGTCGGCGGCGACGACGTCGGCCGTCACGCGCAGGTCCGGGGACGGCGCCGGGTCCGCGACGCGGGCCAGCGCGGGGTCGGCCGGGACGGGTCGTCCGCGGCGCGCGCGGTGGTGGTCCTGCATCTGCCGGTAGGCGACCGCCATCAGCCAGGACCGGAACCGGGCCGGGTCGCGCACGCTGCCCAGCGACGTCACGGCCCGCAGCATGGTCTCCTGCACGACGTCGTCGACGTCGGCGGCGCAGGAGCCGTCGTCGCCGAGCCCTCGCGCGACGACACCGCGCACGAGCGGCAGGTGCCCCGCGAGGAGCTCCCCGAGCGCCGCGCGGTCGCCGGCCTGGGCGCGCACCACCAGGTCGGCCGTCCCGTCCACGTCGCGCCCCGTCCTCGTCGTCGGCGGCCCGCGCCGTCGTCGGGCCGTGTGCATGCTAGCGAGCGGTGCATCGATGAAAAAGTGTTGTCCCCTCCCCCGGCCCACCGTCTACCTCGTGGCCCGCGACGACGCGGGCCACGGACCAGCACCGGTCCGTCAGCCTGAGGGAAGGACCGTCGGACATGACCGACATCCCCACGCACCACCGTCGACGGCTGGCCGGCGCCGCAGCCGCCACGGCCGTCGCCGCCGGGCTCCTCGTCGGGGCCACGACCACGACCGCCGCCGCGGCGCCCGCCGCCGGCACCTACCAGCTCACCGTCGCCCGCAGCGGGCAGTGCCTCGACGTCGTCGCCGGGTCGAAGGACAACAGCGCCCTGCTGCAGCAGTGGGGCTGCAGCGGCGCCGCCTGGCAGCAGTTCCGGCTCGAGCCGCTCGGCGGCGGCGCGTACCAGCTGCGCAACGTCAACAGCGACCGCTGCCTCGACGTGCCCAGCGGCACCGACGTCGTCGGCACCCGCATCCAGCAGTGGAGCTGCAAGCCCGCCCAGACCAACCAGCAGTGGACCCTCACCGCGTCCCGCGACGGGTCCTACCTCGTCGCCAGCGTGGCCAACGGCCTGTGCCTCAGCATCCAGGGCGCGTCCACCGCGAGCGGCGCGGCCGTCATCCAGGAGGGCTGCACGCACAACACCAACAAGCAGTGGACGTTCACCACCACCGGCGGCGGCTCGACGGAGGACGCCACGGTCGCGGCCGATGGCTCCGGGACGTACCGCACGGTCCAGCAGGCGGTCGACGCGATCCCCGCGAACGCGACGTCCAAGCAGCGCATCACGGTCGCGCCCGGCGCCTACCGCGGCAAGGTCGTCGTCGGCAAGGACAAGCCCTTCGTGGAGCTCGTCGGGCTCGGGGACGACCCCGCGGACGTCGTGATCGTCGACGGCGTGAGCGCCGGCGAGGGCGGCAGCCACCGCGGCAGCGCCACGATGGTGGTCGAGGGCGCGAACTTCAGCGCGGACAACCTCACGGTGTCGAACGACCACGACGAGTCGGAGACCACGGAGGGCAACCAGGCCCTGGCGATGTATCTCAACGCCGACCGCACCCTGCTCGACGACCTCCGCCTCCTGGGCGACCAGGACACCCTGCTCGTCAACGACGCCGCCCGCGCGTACGTGACGGACACGTACGTCGAGGGCACGGTCGACTTCATCTACGGCGGCGGCATCGCCGTGTTCCACCGCAGCACGATCTACGAGAAGCGCACCACCGGCGGCCCGATCACGGCGGCGAGCACGCCGTCGGACCGCAAGTACGGCTTCCTCTTCTACCAGTCCCGCATCACGGGGGCCACGAACAACACCACCCAGCTCGGGCGGCCGTGGCGGCAGGGCGCCCAGGTGCTGTACCGCGAGTCGGACCTCTCCGCGACGATCAAGACGTCGCAGCCGTGGACGGACATGTCGGACAGCACCTGGCAGAACGCCCGGTTCCTGGAGTACCGGAACACCGGCGCCGGCGCGACGGTGAACTCCAACCGCCCGCAGCTCTCCGACGCGCAGGCCGCCGAGTACACGCCGCAGAAGTACCTGGCGGGCTCCGACGGCTGGAACCCGGTGGGCTAGCCGTGACGATCACGCACCGCCTTCAGACCCACGCTGAGAAAGGACGATCGGACATGTCCGACACCACGCACCGCCGACGACGCCGTCTCCTGGCCGCCGTCACGACCGCCGCCGTCCTGGCCACCGGCCTCGCCGTCGGCTCCACCACCACCGCCACCGCGGCGCCCGCCGCCGGCACCTACCAGCTCTCCGTCGCCCGCAGCGGCAAGTGCCTCGACGTCGTCGCCGGGTCGAAGGACAACAGCGCCCTGCTGCAGCAGTGGGGCTGCAGCGGCTCCGCCTGGCAGCAGTTCCGGCTCGAGCCCGTCACCTCCACCACCTACCAGCTGCGCAACGTCAACAGCGACCGCTGCCTCGACGTGCCCAGCGGCACCGACGTCGTCGGCACCCGCATCCAGCAGTGGAGCTGCAAGCCCGCCCAGACCAACCAGCAGTGGGCCCTCACCGCGTCCCGCGACGGGTCGTACCTCGTCGCCAACGTCGACAGCGGGCTCTGCCTCAGCATCCAGGGCGCGTCCACCGCCGACGGCGCCGCGCTCGTCCAGGAGGGCTGCACGCACAACACCAACAAGCAGATCACCTTCACCCCCGCGGGCTCGGGGGGCGGCTGGTCGTCGACCGCCGACGGCTTCGCCTCGACCGACGGCGGCACCACGGGCGGCGCGGGCGGCACGGCGGTGACGGTCACGACCCAGGCCGACCTGGAGAAGTACGTGACCGCCTCGGGCCGGTACGTCATCACCGTGGCCGCGCCGATCACGATCTCGCCGAAGGGCAAGGAGCTCAAGGTGGCCTCCGACAAGACGATCGTCGGCAAGGGCACGTCGGGCCAGATCGTGGGCGGGGGCTTCTTCCTCGGCGACACCACCAGCAACGTCATCCTCCGCAACCTCACCATCCGGGACACGCGGATGACCGAGGACGACCCGGACGACAAGGAGTTCGACTACGACGCCATCCAGATGGACGGCGCCGACCACGTCTGGATCGACCACAACCGGCTCACGCGGATGAACGACGGCCTGATCGACTCGCGCAAGGACACCACGAACCTCACCGTGTCGTGGAACGTGCTCGAGGAGAACAACAAGGCCTTCGGCATCGGCTGGACGGAGAACGTCTCGGCGAAGATCACGATCCACCACAACTGGATCCGCGCCACGAACCAGCGCAACCCCAGCACGGACAACGTGGCCTACGCCCATCTCTACAACAACTACCTGCAGGACGTCGCGAGCTACGGCAACTACGCCCGCGGCGGCACGAAGATGGTGCTGCAGAACAGCTACTTCGAGCGGGTGAACGACCCGTACTACCGCGACGACACGGCCGCGCTGGCCCAGTCCGGCAGCATCGTCGTCGACTCCACCGGCCAGAAGGAGAGCGGCGGGACGGCGTTCGACCCGGCGTCCTTCTACCCCTACACGCTCGACGCGGCGGCCGACGTGCCGGCGCTCGTGCGCGCGGGCGCCGGCCCGCAGGCCTCGATCGGCGGCTGACCCCGGCCGAGGTAGTACGAGAAACGCCGAGGTAGTACGAGGGGCGCCCACAGCTTCTGTGGGCGCCCCTCGTACTACCTCGGCGTTTCTCGTACTACCTCGGCATCAGCTCGGGGTCACGACCAGACCCGCGGCGTCCGGGGCCCGGTCGACGACGACGGTGCCGCCGTCGGACACCGCGCCCGACAGCAGCTCCTTGGCGAGCCGGTCGCCGATCTCGCGCTGCACCAGGCGGCGCAGCGGACGGGCGCCGTACGCCGGGTCGAAGCCCTCCAGCGCCAGCCACTCGCGCGCGGCGGGCGTGACGTCCACCGTGATGCGCCGGTCGGCCAGCCGCTTCGCGAACGCCGCGACCTGGAGGTCGACGATCTCGCCCAGCTCCTCGACGTTCAGCGCGTCGAAGATCACCACGTCGTCGAGCCGGTTGAGGAACTCCGGCTTGAACGACGCGCGCACGGCCGCCATGACCGCCTCGCGGCGCGCGGCGTCGTCGAGCGCCGGGTCCACGAGGAACTGCGAGCCCAGGTTCGACGTCAGCACGAGGATGACGTTGCGGAAGTCGACCGTGCGGCCCTGGCCGTCGGTGAGGCGGCCGTCGTCGAGCACCTGCAGCAGGATGTCGAAGACCTCGGGGTGCGCCTTCTCCACCTCGTCCAGCAGGACGACGGAGTACGGGCGCCGCCGCACGGCCTCGGTGAGCTGCCCGCCCTCCTCGTAGCCGACGTACCCGGGGGGCGCGCCGACCAGCCGCGACACCGAGTGCTTCTCCGAGTACTCGGACATGTCGATGCGCACCATGGCGCGCTCGTCGTCGAACAGGAAGTCCGCGAGCGACTTGGCCAGCTCGGTCTTGCCGACGCCGGTGGGGCCGAGGAACAGGAACGACCCGGTCGGCCGGTCGGGGTCGGCCACGCCGGCCCGCGAGCGCCGCACGGCGTCGGACACCGCGCGCACCGCGGCGGTCTGGCCGATGAGCCGCTCGCCGATGACGTCCTCCATGTGCAGGAGCTTCTCCGACTCGCCCTGCAGCAGCCGCCCGGCGGGGATGCCGGTCCAGGCGGCGACCACCTCGGCGATCTCGTCGGAGCCCACCTTGTCGGCGATCATCGGCGCCTCGTGCGCGGCCTCCTGCGACGCCTCGGCCCGCTCGGCGTCCGCGAGCTCGCGCTCGACCTGCGGGATCTCCCCGTACAGGAGGCGGGCGGCGGACTCGAGGTCGCCCTCGCGCTGCAGCCGGTCGGACTCGGTGCGCAGCTCGTCGATGCGGGCGCGCAGGTCGCCGACGCGGTTGTGGCCGGCCTTCTCCGACTCCCACCGCGCGGTGAGCGCGGCGAGCCGCTCGCGCGTGTCGGCGAGGTCGGCGCGCAACCGCTCCAGGCGCTCCTTCGAGGCGGCGTCGTCGGACTCCTTGAGCACGACCTCCTCCATCTCGAGGCGCGTGACGACGCGCTGCAGCTCGTCGATCTCGACCGGCGAGGAGTCCA
Source organism: Isoptericola sp. NPDC019482 (assembly GCF_040632295.1). Lineage (NCBI taxonomy): Bacteria > Bacillati > Actinomycetota > Actinomycetes > Micrococcales > Promicromonosporaceae > Isoptericola > Isoptericola sp. NPDC019482. The sequence continues at coordinate 34,984 of NZ_JBEYBQ010000033.1, read as the reverse complement.
TCTCCATCCGCAGGCGCGACGCCGCCTCGTCGACGAGGTCGATCGCCTTGTCGGGCAGCTGGCGGCCGGTGATGTACCGGTCGGACAGCGCGGCGGCGGCCACGAGCGCGGAGTCGGCGATCGTCACCTTGTGGTGCGCCTCGTACCGCTCCTTGAGCCCGCGCAGGATCGCGACCGTGTCCTCCACGGACGGCTCGCCGACGAACACCTGCTGGAACCGGCGCTCGAGGGCCGGGTCCTTCTCGATGTGCTCGCGGTACTCGTCGAGGGTCGTGGCGCCGACCAGCCGCAGCTCGCCGCGCGCGAGCATCGGCTTGAGCATGTTGCCCGCGTCCATGGCGCCCTCGCCGCCGGCGCCCGCGCCGACGACGGTGTGCAGCTCGTCGATGAAGGTGACGACCTCGCCGTCCGACGCGGTGATCTCCTCGAGCACGGCTTTGAGCCGCTCCTCGAACTCGCCGCGGTACTTGGCGCCCGCGACCATGCCGGCCAGGTCGAGCGCGACGAGGCGCTTGCCCTGCAGGGACGTCGGGACGTCGCCCGCGACGATGCGCTGGGCCAGGCCCTCGACTACGGCGGTCTTGCCGACGCCGGGCTCGCCGATGAGCACGGGGTTGTTCTTGGTGCGGCGGCTCAGCACCTGCACGACGCGGCGGATCTCGGAGTCGCGGCCGATGACCGGGTCGAGCTTGCCGTCGCGGGCGCGCTGCGTGAGGTCGCTGCCGTACTGCTCCAGCGCCTTGTACGTGCCCTCGGGGTTGGGGCTGGTGACGCGGGAGGAGCCGCGGACGGCGGGCAGCGCGGCGCGCAGCGCGTCGGCGGTGGCGCCCGCCTCGGTGAGCGCCTGGGCGGCGGCGGACTGCCCGGCGGCGAGCGCGATGAGCAGGTGCTCCGTCGAGACGTACTCGTCGCCGAGCGCCTCGGCCTCCTTGCCGGCGTTCTCCAGCACGGCGCTCATAGCGCGCGACGGCGCGGGCTGCGCGACGGCGGACCCGCTCGCCTGCGGCAGGGCGACGAGGGCCGCGCGGGCGCGCTGGCCGATCTGCTGGGCGTTCGCGCCGACGGCGTCGAGCAGGCCGACGGCGACGCCGCCCGTCTGGTGGAGCAGCGCCTGCAACAGGTGGACGGGCTCGAGCTGGGGGTTGCCCGCGGCCGACGCCGACTGGACGGCGTCGCCGAGCGCCTGCTGCGACATGGTCGTGAGCTTGATGTCCATGGGACCTCCGGGATGACGTGCGATGACACGGGAAGAACGTCTGTCGGGAGAACGCCGCCAAAGTTGAGTGTATTCCGCTCAACTTTGATCGCAAGGCGCTCGGGGCGCCGGGTGGCTCGCGGAGGGCCGCTGCGGGATGCTGGGCCGGTGACCACTCCAGCCCGCGGCCCCGTGCGCCGCCTCCGCACCGCGATCGCGGCGGTCCTGGCCGCCGTCGGCCTCCTCGCCCTCGCCGGGTGCATGAAGGTCGACATGGACATGACGCTCTCGGAGGACGACACCGTCTCCGGCACGATCGTCATGGCCGTCTCGAACAGCCTCGCCGAGACCATGGGGATGGAGCCGGGCGAGCTGTGGCAGCAGGCGGGCGGCGAGCTCTCGCAGAACCTGCCCGAGGGCACCTCCCAGGAGCCGTACTCGGACGACGAGTACACCGGCACCAAGTACACCTTCACGGACGCCCCGATCAGCCAGATCTCCGGCGAGGGCGGCGAGGACCTCACCATCACGCGCGACGGCGACGACTACGTCGTCGACGGCACCATGAACCTCTCCGAGGGCGCCGACCAGCTGAGGTCGCTGCCGCAGAACGTCCAGGACGCGTTCGACGTCAGCCTCGCCATCACCTTCCCCGGCCCCGTCAGCGACGCCACCGGCGCCATCGACGGCAACACCGTCACCTGGACGCCGAAGGTCGGCGAGAACACCGAGATCCACGCCGTCGGCTCGGCCACCACCGGCAGCAGCTTCCCGTGGTGGATCGTCGGTCTCGTCGTGGGCCTGATCGTCATCGGGCTCGTCGTGTGGTTCGTCGTGCGGAACAACCGCCGCCCCGCAGTGGCGACGGGAACGGTCACGGGCACCGCGACCGGGGACGCCGCGTTCGCCGCGGAGACGACACCCGGAGTCGTCCCCGCCACCGGCCCGACGCCGGAGGAGCAGGTCTTCGGCGCCCCCGCGGCCCCGCCAGCCGCCGGGCCGACGACCGGCCCCGTGGCCGAGCCGCTCGAGCCCGAGACCGCGCCCGAGGCGACGCCGCCGGCCGGCCCGACCACCGGCCCGACCACCGGCCCGACCACCGGCCCGACGACCGGCCCGACGACCGGCCCCGTCGCCGAGCCGCTGGAGCCGGGCCGCCCGGGCGAGGAGGACACGGTCCGCCAGGAGCCCGGCCAGGAGCCCGGCGACGAGGACCGCCCGTCCGGTCCCACGCACGGTGCCTGACGCGTCGACCGCGCCGCACCCCGAACCCGGGGCGTGGCGCGAGGACGTCCTCGGACCGGACTTCGAGGCCCGCACCCTGCCGCTGCCCGACGGCGCGGAGGCCGTGCTGGTGCGGCACGTGCCGTCCACGCCGGGCGACGACGGCGGCTCACCGGGCGCCGTCGCGCGCACGGCGGTGCTGTCCGTGCACGGGTTCGTCGACTACTTCTTCCACCCGCACGTCGCGCGCGCGGTCGCCGCCCGCGGGCACGCGTTCTACGCCGTCGACCTGCGCGGCCACGGGCGGGCGCTGGCCGCGCACGTCGCCGGCGGGCGCGACCCGAACCTCGTGGACGACCTGACCCTGTACGCCCAGGACCTCGACGCCGCGGCCGCCGTCGTGCGCGCCGCGGGGCACGAGCGGCTGGTGGTGCTCGGGCACTCCACGGGCGGCCTGGTCGCGCCCCTGTGGGCGAACGCCCGCCCCGGCCGCGCGGACGCGCTCGTGCTCAACAGCCCGTGGCTGGAGCTCAACGAGAGCTGGCTGATGCGCGGCCCGGCGACCTGGGCGATCGACGTCGTCGGGCGCGTCGCGCCACGGCTGGTCGTGGGTTCCGTCGGCGAGCACTACGGCGCCGCGCTGCACCACGAGACCGGCGGAGAGTGGGACTACGACCTGGCCTGGAAGCCGCACGCCGGCTTCCCCGCCCGCGCCGGGTGGCTGCGCTCCGTGCGCCGCGCGCACCACCGGGTGGCCCGTGGGCTCGACCTCACGATCCCGGTCCTCGTGCTCGCGTCCGACCGGTCCGGCCCGGCACGGTCGTGGCACGACGAGCTGGTCACCACGGACTCCGTGCTGGACGTCGCGCACATCCGCGACCGGGCGCCCCGCCTGGGGAGCGACGTCACCGTGCGGACGGTCGCCGGCGGCGCGCACGACCTGGCCCTGTCCCCGCGGCCTGCCCGCGACGCCTACCTCGCCGCCGTCCTCGACTGGATCGAGGCGCTTCCCCACTCCTGACCCGCAGCTCCGCCGAACAGGCCCCCACGGCCGTGTCCGATTCCCGCTAGCCGTCCGTCGGGGGCGCGCGTGAGGATGGGGACATGACCACGACAGCCCGGCCGCAGGAGCGGGAGTTCGACGAGCGGTACCGCGCCATCGCCGCGCGGGACACGCGGTTCGACGGCCAGTTCTTCACCGCCGTCCGCTCGACCGGCATCTATTGCCGGCCGTCGTGCCCGGCGCGCACGCCCAAGCCGGAGAACGTCACCTTCTACCTCACCTCGGCGGCGGCGCACGAGGCCGGCTACCGCGCGTGCAAGCGGTGCCTGCCCGAGGCCGCCCCCGGCACGCCCGCCTGGGACCTGCGCCACGACCTCGCCGGACGGGCGATGCGCCTCATCGCCGACGGCGTCGTCGACCGGGAGGGCACGGACGGGCTCGCGGCCCGCCTCGGGTACAGCGCCCGGCACGTGCACCGGCTGCTCGCCGCCGAGCTCGGGGCCGGCCCGCTCGCGCTCGCCCGCGCGCAGCGGGCCCAGACGGCGCGGAGCCTCGTCGTCGGCACCGACCTGCCGCTCGCCGACGTCGCGTTCGCCGCCGGGTTCGGCTCCATCCGGCAGTTCAACGACACGATGACCGAGGTCTTCGCCGTCGCGCCGAGCGAGCTGCGGGCCCGCGCCCGCCGTCGCCCCCCTGCCTTCCAGCAAGCGATCCGTCGCGCCGACGGACCGGGTGCCGCGACGGATCGCTTGGTGGAAGGCGGGTCCGTGGGCGACGTCGCGCGCGTCCGCCTCGACCTCGAGCTGCCGGTGCGCGAGCCGTTCGACGCCCGCGGCGTGGTCGCGTTCCTCGCGGCGCGCGCCGTCGACGGCGTGGAGGTGGCGGACCTCGCCGGCGACGACGTGCGGTACGCCCGCACGCTGCTGCTCCCCCACGGGCCGGGCGCGGCGGAGGTCCTCGCCGGGCCGGGCGTGGGGCCCGGCCGGGTCGCCGTGCGCCTGGAGCTCGCGTCCGCCGCCGACGTCTCGGTCGCGGTGGCCCGCCTGCGCCGACTGCTCGACCTGGACGCCGACCCCGTCGCCGTCGACACGGCCCTCGCGGACGACCCCTCGCTGGCGCCGCTCGTCGCGCGCACGCCCGGCCTGCGCCTGCCCGGCACGGTGGACCCGCACGAGATCGTGGTCCGCGCCATCGTCGGGCAGCAGATCAGCGTCGCGGCGGCGCGCACCCACCTGGGCCGGCTCGCGGCCGGCGCGGGCACCCCCTTCTCGTCGGCGGTGCCCGGGCTCACCCGCCTGTTCCCGACCGCCGCCCAGGTCGCGGCGTCGGCGGCGGACCACCTACGTCTGCCCGCGCGGTCGGTCGCGACGGTCGTCGACACCGCTCGGGCGCTCGACGACGGCACCCTCGCCGTCGGTGTGGGCGATGACGGCGACTCCCTGCGCGCCGCGCTCGTCGCGCGGCGCGGCATCGGGCCGTGGACCGCCGCATACGTGGCGATGCGCGTGCTGCGCGACCCGGACTCCTGGCTCGACGGCGACGTCGCGCTCCTCGCGGGCGCCGCCGCGGCCGGCGTCGACCTGGGGCTGCCCGACGACGGGGAGACGACGCCGACGCGCGCCGCCCGGTCGCGGGCCCTCTCCGCCCGGGCCGAGCGCTGGGCCCCCTGGCGCTCGTACGCCGCGCTGCACCTGTGGCGCGCCGCCCTCCCGCCGACCATGCAGTAGCGCACCTTCTCAGCCCGCATTCCGAGCACGAGTGCATGCTCGGCGCCCGACCCCACGGAGGAACCATGCCCACGAAGCTGTCCGCCCGCACCACCACCCTCAGCACCCCCGACGGCCCGTTCACCGTCGTCGTCGACCCGGACGGCACCGTGCTCGCGTCCGGGTGGACCACCGACACCGACTCCCTCGTCGGCCTCACCCACCCCGACCTCCGCCCCGCCGAGACCGTCGCGGTCGTGGAGGACGACGGGGCCGTCGCGCCCGCCGTCGCGGCCGTGCGCGCCTATTACGCGGGCGACGTCCGCGCGATCGACGCCGTCCCGGTCCGCCAGGTCTCCGGCCCGTACCGCGCGCACGCGTGGGACGTGCTGCGCACGGTCGACGCGGGCGACCCGGTCACCTACACCCGCTACGCGGAGCTGTCCGGCCGCCCGGCCGCGGTCCGCGCTGCGGCGGGCGCGTGCGCGATGAACGCCGCCGCCCTGTTCGTGCCGTGCCACCGCGTGCTGCGCACCGACGGCAGCCTGGGCGGCTTCCGCTACGGCCTGGACGTCAAGCGCAGCCTGCTCGCCCACGAGGCCCGGCACGCCGGCTGAGACCACCGGCTGACCCGGCACGTGCCCGGCCGCGCGACGACGTCAGAGCGACGGCTCCTCCGGCGTGGACACGGTGAACACCGCGCCGGCGATGACGGGCACCCGCGTCGCCGCCCGCTCCAGGTCGTCCAGGCGCCGCGCGACGGTCTCCTCCGGCTCGTTGCCGCTGAGGTCGACGCTGGCCACGAGGTACAGCGACCGCGGCCCCACGTACTCGAGCCGCAGGTACGTGACCCGCTCCACCTGGGGCATCGTCACCAGGTGCGCCAGGACCGCAGCCCGCGTCTCGGGCCGGGCGGCCTCCCCGACGAGGAACCGCCGGTTGCGGTCCACGAGCACGAGGGAGACGACGGCGAGCACGACGCCGACGACGATCGACCCGACGGCGTCGGGCACGGGCGACCCGGTGAGCTGGTGCGCGAGCACGCCGCCGAACGCGACGACGAGGCCGATCAGCGCGGCGGCGTCCTCGGCGTAGACGGCGCGCAGCGTCGGGTCGGACGTGACGAGCACGTGGTGGAGCACGTCGTGCTCGGCCTTCTTCGCCTCGGCCCGTGCCTGCCGGCTGGCCTGCAGGAACGAGACGCCCTCCAGCACGAACGCGATGCCGAGCACCGCGTACGCGACGCCGAAGTCGCTCGCGGGCTCGGGGTGCACCAGCTCCTGGATGCCGTGCGTGATGGAGACGCCGGCGCCGACGGCGAACAGCCCGATGGCCGCGAACATCGACCACACGTAGGCCTCGCGGCCGAAGCCGAGCGGGTGCTCGCGGTCGGCGGGGCGGCGGGAGCGCCGGTCGGCGACGAAGAGGAAGACCTCGTTCCCGGTGTCCGCCCAGGAGTGCACGGCCTCCGCGAGCATCGACGCCGACCCGGTGAGCACGGCGGCGACGGACTTGGCCGCCGCGATGAGCAGGTTGGCGCCGAAGGCGACGGCGACGGTGAGGAGACTCTCGCCGCCGTGCGCGTCCTGCACCACGCGCGCGCTGACGCCGGGCTGCGGAGGGGCGGGGCGGTCGGGCTCGGCGGATGCCATGCGCCCGGTCTATCAGCCGTGGGTCAGTCGGGCTCGCCGAACTCGTTGGGGCGCAGGTCCTCGGGGTCGACCTTGCCGGTGCGGAACCCGGCGCGGCCCACCATGTGCGCGGCGACAGGCGACGTGACGAGCTGGAACGCGACCACCAGCACGAGCATCGCGACGGCCGACCAGCTGCGCACGCGCAGCGCGAGCGCCGTGAGCAGGAGGATGAGGCCCAGCACCTGCGGCTTGGTGACGGTGTGCATGCGGGCCAGCAGCGACGGGAAGCGCACCAGGCCGAGCCCCGCGGCGAGCGTCAGGAACGCGCCGGCGAGCAGGCAGACCGCGGCGACGGTGTCGGCGATCGTGGTCCACAATCCCGGGTCCACGTGGGTCATCGCGGCGCACCCCCCGTGCTCTCGGCGTCGTCCTCGGCATCGATGGCGCGGGCGCCGTCGCGCTGTTCGCCGCGCGGCACGTCGGCGGCGCGCGCCTGCGCGGCGACCTCCTCGGGCGTGCGCACGCGGCCCTCGCCCTCAGGCTCCTTCGCGGCGAACCGCGCCATCGTCACCGAGCCGACGAAGCCCACCATCGACAGGGCGACGAGGATCGGGATGGTCTCCGTGCGCCGCGACCAGACGGCCTCGATCGCGATCGCGCACACGAGCGTGACGGTCAGGGTGTCCAGCGCGACGGCGCGGTCGAGCATCGACGGTCCCCGCTCCACCCGCACGAGGGCGAGCATCGCGGCGACGGCGACGAGCACGGCGGCCGCGATCACGGCGGCGAGCATCATGCGTCCTCCTCCCTTCGCCCGGACGACGGCCGCGGCACGACACCGGAGCCCGCGTCGACGACAGCTCCGGCGTCGCCGGGCGCGAGCCCGCACCGGGACAGCACGGCGTCGCTGGCGAACGCGCGCAGCACCCGCTCCTCCAGCGCGAGCGTGTCGCGCCGCACGGCCTCGGGGCCGCCGGAGGCGTCGATGTCGAGCACGTGCAGGTAGACGACGCCGGTGCTGCGGCGCGCCTCCACGACCAGCGACCCCGGCACCAGCGACGACATCACCGCGGTGATGGTGAGGTAGGCGTCCTCGGGGTTGCGCAGCCGGACGGCGACGATCGCGCCGTGCGGCGTCGGGCCCGGCCGGACGGCCTTCCACGCCACCTCGAAGGACGCGACGAACAGGTCCGAGACGAACCGCGCCACGAGCACGAGGGCCCGCCACGGCCGCACGGTGCCGTGCATCTCGATGGTGGGCAGCGGGAAGAGCGTGACCACCGCGCCGGCGATCACGGCGCCCGCGATGACGTTGGCCCACGACAGGTCGCCCCACAGCAGCACCCACACGGCGGTGAGCAGGACGAGCGCGTGCCACTGCGAGCCGAGCCGGCGCAGCAGGTGGGCGGGTCGGCGCGAGGTCGGGCTCATCCGTGCCCACCCCCCTCGGCCGATCCCTGCGCGTCGTCGGCGTCGTCGCCCACGACGACGGACTCGCCGCGGCCCCGGTCCGCGCCGTCGGGGAAGACGGCGTCCACGTACGTGTGGCCGTCCATCGACGCGGTGGCGGCACGCTCGGCGTACCCGTACAGCGGGCCGGCGGCGACGGTGAGCAGCAGGCCGAACGCGACCAGCGCACCGGTGGGCAGCACCATGCCGCGCGGCAGCGGCACGTCGGACTCGATCTCCTCCGACGGCGCCTGCCAGAACGCCTTGTTCCACGCCTTGACCACGGCGTAGAGGGTGAGCAGCGACGTCACGACCGACCCGACGACGAGCACCCACGCCAGCCCCGTCCCGACGGTCGCGCCCTCGGTGAGCAGCCCGACCTTGCCGAGGAACCCGGACAGCGGCGGGATGCCGGCCAGGTTGAGCGCGGGCACGAAGAACAGCACCGCGAGCCCCGGGGCGAGCTTGGCGAGCCCGCCGAGCCGGTCGAGCGACGTCGACCCGCCCCGCCACTCGACGAGGCCCACCACGAGGAACAGCGCCGTCTGGACGGAGATGTGGTGCACCACGTAGTAGATGGCCGCGGCCGTGCCCGCCTCGGTGGCGAGCGCGATGCCGAAGATCATGTAGCCGATGTGGCTGACCAGGGTGAACGACAGCAGGCGTTTGACGTCGTTCTGCGCCACGGCGCCCAGGATCCCGATGACCATGGTGAGCAGCGCGAGCACCATGAGCACCTGGTCGACGGTGGGGTTGTCCGGGAAGAGCAGGGTCTGCGTGCGCAGGATCGAGTACACGCCCACCTTGGTGAGCAGGCCCGCGAACACGGCGGTGACCGGCGCGGGCGCCGTCGGGTAGGAGTCCGGCAGCCACGCGGACAGCGGGAAGATGGCGGCCTTGATGCCGAAGGCGAGGAGCAGCAGGAGCTGCAGCGCCGTGCGCACCGTCGGGTCGATCTCCGGCAGCCGCTCGGCGAGCTGCGCCATGTTCACCGTGCCGGTCGCGCCGTAGATGAGCGCGATCGCGGTGAGGAAGAGCAGCGACGACACCAGCGTGACGATGATGTACACCGACCCGGCGCGGACGCGCTCGGCCGTGCCACCCAGGGTGAGCAGCACCGCGGACGACGCGAGCAGGATCTCGAACCCGACGTAGAGGTTGAACAGGTCGCCGGTGAGGAACGCGTTCGCGACGCCGGCGGCCAGGATGAGGAACGTCGGGTGGAAGATCGCGACGGGGATCATGTCGCCGCGCGTGGTGCCCGGGTCGTCCTCCCCCTCGGGCACGCCCTGCCCCAGGGAGTACAGGAGCACGCACAGCAGCATCACGAACGAGACGGTGAGCATCACCGCGGAGATGCGGTCGGCCACCAGGTCGATGCCGACGGGCACGGCCCACGAGCCCACCTCGACGACGATGGGCCCGCCGTCCGCGGCGACCAGCAGCCCGACGGACGCCGCGAGGGCGGCGGCGAGCGCGGTGACGCTGATGATGCGCTGCACGCGGGCGTACCGGTGCAGGGCGAGCGTCAGGCCCGCCGCGAACAGCGGGAGCATGACGGGCAGCGGCACCAGCGTGGCGGAGTCCCAGGGCATCAGGGGCGCTCCTTGCTGCCGTCGGCGCGGTGACCGTCGGCGCGGTGACCGTCGTCGTCGCTGTCGTCGACGTCGTCGTACACGTCGGCGGCCTCCTCGTCGAGCGTCTGGTCGAGCCCGCCGGCGTCCGCGTCCTCGAACGCGGGCGCGTTGAGCGCGGCGTGCCGGGCGACGCGCCGGTCCTCGACGTCGTCCGCGACCTCGTCGTGCCCGTGCAGCTGCCAGGACCGGTAGGCCAGGGCCAGCACGAACGCCGTGAGCGCGAGCGTGATGACGATCGAGGTGAGCACCATCGCCTGGGCGAGGGGGTCGCTCATCCGCACGCCCTCGGGGGCGTTGCCGATGATGGGCGACGCGCCGGAGCGGCCACCCATGACCAGCAGCATGAGGTTGACGCCGTTGCCGATGAGGACGAAGCCGAGCAGCACCCGGGTCAGCGGCCGCTCCAGCAGCAGGTAGACGCCGGTGGCGAAGAGGACGCCGATGGCCAGCACGAGGATCGCCGGTGGCGTGTTCTCGAGGACGATCACGCGGACACCTCCTCACGGGCGGGCCGCGGGTCCTGGCGGTCGATCTCGGCGCCGAGCGTGCGCAGCAGGTCGAGCACCAGGCCGACGACGACGAGCATCACGCCGATGTCGAAGAACAGCGAGGTCACGAGGTGCACCTCGCCGAGCACCGGGAAGTGCAGGTTGACGATCGTGCTCTGCAGCACCTCCTGCCCGGCGACGAGCGTCGCGAGGCCTACACCGGCGGAGAGGAACAGGCCGGTGCCGAGCAGCACGCCGGGGTTGACCGGCGCGGCCTCGCCCAGCTCGTACCGCCCGCCCGCGAGGTACCGGACGGCGAACGCGATGCCCACGACGAGCCCCGCGGCGAAGCCGCCGCCGGGCGCGTTGTGCCCGCTGAACAGCAGGAACAGCGCGAACACGATCATGGCGTGGAAGACCACGCGGGTGACGACCTCGAACAGCACGGACCGGCGCTCCGGCTCCAGCGTGCTGCCCGCGGCGAGCCACACGCGGCGCGTGTGCTGGTCGGACCGGCTGACCTCGTCCACGCGGGACAGCCGCAGCACCTCGCCGCTGCGCTGCCGCAGGAAGATGAGCGACGCGACGCCGGTCGCGGCGACGAGCAGCACCGAGATCTCGCCCACGGTGTCCCAGGCGCGGATGTCGACCAGGGTCACGTTGACGATGTTCTTGCCGCCGCCCCACGTGTAGGCCTCGTCGGGGAAGTGGGTGCTGATCGGCTCGGCGACCCGCACCAGCGGCGCCGCGATCGTGAACGCCATCATGACGGCGCCGGACACCACGGCCAGCGCGAGCCGCACCCAGCGGCTGGCGGCGAGCGGCCGGTCGGTGAAGTACGGCGGCATGCGGCGCAGCACCAGCACCATGACGACCAGCGTGATCGTCTCGCACAGCACCTGGGTGAGCGCGAGGTCGGGCGCGCCGTGCAGCATGAACAGGGTCGCGTTGGCGTACCCGGCGACGCCCACCAGCACGACGGCCTTGAGGCGGCGGCGGGCGCGCGCGGCGAGCACGCAGGCGACGACGACGACGGCGACGACCGCGGCGTCGGCGGGGCGGTCCCACAGCACCAGCTCCACCTGGGGGTGGCCGTTGAGCAGCCCGGACGCGATGACGGTGCCCGGCGCGACCGCGAGGACGACGAGGATCACGCCGAGGTAGACCGGCAGCGAGCCGCGCTGGGTGGCGGCGGTGACGTCGGCGGCAAGGTCGTCCAGGCGGCGCATGGTGCGGCGGTAGGTGACCTCGGCGGAGCGCGGCGACCACAGGAGGTCCTGCGCCTTCTCCACGCGAGCGCGCTGCCAGAAGAGGACGAAGCCCGCGAGCAGCACCAGCACGGTGATGGCGAGGACCGGGGTGAACCCGCCCCACAGCACGAGGTGGCCCGGATCGCCGGCCGGGTAGCGGTCCGCGTACGGGGCGAGCAGCCGTTCCCCCGTGGCCGGCACCAGCGCGACGGCGAGGCCGAGCAGCGCGAGCACGAGCGGCGGGGTGACGAGCAGCCACGGCTGGCGGCGCACCGGCGTCGCGGGCGCGGGCTCCGCGGCGGCGTCGCGCGTCGTCGGGGTCTCGCCCGCGGCGCCCGCCGCGACCGCGCCCGGCCGCCGCTTCGTGCCGAACGCCCCCCACGCGAACCGCAGGCCGTACGCCACGGTCAGGGCCGACCCCACGACGACGGCGAGCAGCGCGATCCACTCGAGCGCCCCGGCGCCGTGCGTGACGTCGTGCCACAGCCCCTCGAGCGCGGCCTCCTTGGCGACGTAGCCGGCGAACGGCGGGAAACCGATCATCGAGGCCGTGGCGAGCACGCCCGCGACGGCGGTGAACGGCATCGTGCGCCACAGCCCGGACAGCTTGCGCAGGTCGCGGGTGCCGGTGGCGACGTCGACCGCGCCGACGACGAGGAACAGCGCCGCCTTGAACATGGCGTGCGCGCCGAGCATCGCGAGGCCGGCGAGCGCGAGCGCCTTGGTGCCGAGCCCCAGGAGCAGCACGATCAGGCCGAGCTGGGAGACGGTGCCGAACGCGAGGACGAGCTTGAGGTCGTGCTGGCGCAACGCCTGGTAGCCGCCCAGCAGCAGGGTGCCGCCGCCCAGGACCAGCACCAGCCAGCGCCACACCGGCAGGTCCGCGAACGCCGGGGCGAAGCGCGCCACGAGGTAGACGCCCGCCTTGACCATGGCCGCCGCGTGCAGGTACGCGGACACCGGCGTCGGGGCCGCCATCGCCGCGGGGAGCCAGAAGTGGAACGGGATGAGCGCGGACTTCGTCGCGGCGCCGGCGAGGAGGCAGACCGCCGCCCACGTCACCGCGGTGCCCGACGGCGGGTCCGCGACCAGCTCCGAGACACGCCAGGTGTCGCCCGCGACGCCGAGGATGATCAGCCCGACCAGCATGGCGAGGCCGCCCGCCGTCGTGACGATGATGGCCTGCATGGCCGCCCGTCGCGACGCCTTGCGGTCCGCGTAGTGGCCGATGAGCAGGTAGGAGAAGACGGTGGTCAGCTCCCAGAACACGAACAGGAGCAGCAGGTCGTCGGCGACGACGAGTCCCACCATGGCGGCGGCGAAGGCCGTGAGGACGGCCGCGAACCGGCCGAGCCCGAGGGCGTCGCGCGCGAAGTAGGCGGAGCAGTAGAGCAGCACCAGGGCGCCGACGCCGCCCACCACGAGCAGCATGAACCACGCGAGCGTGTCGAGCTGCAGGGTGATCGACAGGTGCAGGCCGGGCACCCACGGGACCTCGGTGGTCGGGAAGTCGCCGGCGGTCACCCGGGGCGTCATCGCCAGCGCGTACGCGGCGGCCGACGCGGGCCCGAGGGCCAGCACCCAGAAGGCTCTCCTGCCCACCCACGCCACCAGAGCCGGCGCCGCGAGGGCCAGCAGGAAGGTGAAGAGCAGCACTGAGAGCACAGCACTCCGTCCGGTCGAGGGGCGGGGCGTCGGCTTTACTTTACCGGCATCGAGGGATGGTCCGACGCTGACGAGATGACAGGTGGGTGTGACCTGGGTCGCTCGACGCCGCGCCCTACAGGTCCTCGGGGGCCAGCAGGAAGTCCGCCTCGTCGGCGATCTCGCCGCCCACGGCGGCGTGGATCGCCACCGCCATCTTCCCGACGAGGTCGGCGGCGCGACGCCGCGCGACGACGTGCGCCGCCTGCGGGAACTCCTGGTTCGCCTCGTACACGTCCGGCGGGTCCCACCGCACGTGGTAGCAGACGGCGCCCGCGGCGGCCCACGGCAGCTCGCGCACCAGCAGGGGCAGGGTCTCGTCGCCCGTCACCTCGACGGTGACGGAGCCGTCGAGGCCGAGGTCGGTCGTCAGGCCGTACGCGTCGAGCACCATCGGCGCCTGCAGGGCCTCGATGTCGACGTCGTCGGCGCGCTCGTGGATCGCCTTGCGCACCTCGGGATCGAGCGGCTCCCCCGGGTACAGGGGCCGGTCCGCGATCCCCGCCGGCGGGCCCTGGTACGGCCTGCCCTCCGTCGCGAGCCGCACCCGCGGGTGCGTGGCCTGCAGCACGCGGTGCGCGGCCTGCGGGTCCAGCCAGATGTCGGAGTACACGGTGAGGTCCACGGCCCGGTCCGGGTCGGGGGTCAGCACCACGCCCGGCCCGGCCGGGCGGCGGCCGCCGTCGGCGTCGTCCCACGTGCCGGCGACGTCGAGCCGCACCGAACCGCCCAGGCGACGCGCGGTCTGGACCAGCCAGGCGACGACGCGCTCCTCCTCGCGGTTCGGCAGCGCCGCCGGGAAAGCGCGACCGATGCCGTCCCGGTCGCCGCCGAACCGGGTGGCGTCGTCCCAGCGCTCGCGCGGGCACACGACGTCGAACACCATCGCGGTGCCCGACGGCAGACCGGCCTCGACGTCCTTGCCGCCCTTGCCCGACGGCGCGTACGGGCCCGAGACGGCGCTGTGGCGCGACAGCCGCAGCACCCCCGGCTCCCCCGGGTTGGCCATCCGGCCCACCGGGACGTCCGCCCCGGGCAGGTCCGCGGGGACCACGTCCCAGCGCGTCCCGACGAAGCGGGACATCGCGAGGACCTCGATCTCGTCGACCACGACGTCCGACGGCACGCCCAACAGGTGTCGCGCCTGGTGACCCTGCGCCGCCACCTGGGGCAACGGCGGCAGGGTGGGCTGGTTCTGGGCCACTTGGCGGAGCTCCTTCCGGGACCGGGGCGCGCCGGTGCCGGCGCGGCGGGACCGAGCGTAGCGACGTCCGGACCCGTCGCGGAACGGCCCGTCAGGCGTCCCGGTGCCGCGGCCGCGCGCCGCGCTCAGACCTCGCTCCGGTGGAACGACTGCCACGACCTGCTCGCCGTCGGGCCGCGCTGCCCCTGGTAGCGCGAGCCGTACGCGTCCGAGCCGTACGGGTGCTCCGCCGGGGACGACAGGCGGAAGAAGCACATCTGGCCGATCTTCATGCCGGGCCACAGCGTGATCGGCAGCGTCGCGACGTTGCTGAGCTCCAGCGTGACGTGCCCGGAGAAACCGGGGTCGATGAACCCGGCCGTGCTGTGCGTGAGCAGGCCCAGCCGCCCCAGCGACGACTTGCCCTCGAGGCGCGCCGCGACGTCGTCGGGCAGCGTCACCGACTCGAACGTCGAGCCCAGCACGAACTCGCCCGGGTGCAGCACGAACGGCTCGTCCGGCGCGACGTCGACCAGGCGCGTCAGCTCGGGCTGCTCCTGCGACGGGTCGATGAAGGGGTACTTGTGGTTGTCGAACAGCCGGAAGTACCGGTCGAGGCGGACGTCGATGCTGGAGGGCTGGAGCATCGTCGGGTCGTACGGGTCGAGGACGACCCGCCCGGCGTCGAGCTCGGCCCGGATGTCGCGGTCGGAGAGCAGCACGGGGACACGGTAGTCGGGTCGGGCGGGGAGCGCTCCGCCGTCCGACCGCGGGGCCCGACCGGCCCTCGTGTACCATGGAGGCCGCGCACGCCGCGGGATCCGACCCCGGCACTCTTCGGTACCTCGCATCGAAGCCAGGTCCGCGCGCAGACGGCGAACCGCCGTCCACGACGATCTCCGCCCGACGAACCGAACACCGAGTCGCGCGGAGCGAGAGCAGAGCAGAGAGCATCACTTCTTCCACCATCGCAAGGCCCCTCACGTCCGCGTCCGCGGCGGAGGGCACCACCCGACCCACCCCCGTGTGGCGCCGGGCCGACGACGACCTGTGGGTCGCGACGGTCGACGGCGAGTACGGGGGCATGATCACCCGACACCCGGACGGCTTCCACGTGCACGACCGCTTCTCGCGGCCCGTCGCCGTCGTCCCCACCCTGGCCGAGGCGACGGCGCAGCACGCGCCCGCCCGCCACGTCACCGCGCGCGCTCGTCGAGCCCGCGCCCGCACCGTCCGCACCCGCCCGGGTGCGACGACCGGACCGGCGTTCGCTGGTCCGTCGCATCAACGAGAGAAGACACCATGACCACCGGAACTGTGAAGTGGTTCAACGAGGAGAAGGGGTTCGGCTTCATCGCCCCCTCCGACGGCACCGCCGACGTGTTCGCGCACTACAGCGCCATCGTCGCGGACGGCTTCCGCTCCCTCAACGAGGGCCAGCAGGTCGAGTTCGACGTCACGCAGGGCCCCAAGGGCATGCAGGCGTCCAACATCCGCCCGCTCTGACGCCGCCGCCGGCACGCCGTCCGCGGCGTGCCGGCCACCGGTTCGGAGCATCACCCCCGGTTGGGTATGATCGGGGCGCGCACACCGTCAGGGTGCTGCTGCGCGGGTGTAGTTCAATGGTAGAACTTCAGCTTCCCAAGCTGACAGCGCGGGTTCGATTCCCGTCACCCGCTCCACCGCGAGGCCCGGACCGTTCGGTCCGGGCCTTGGTCGTTCCCGGACCCACCGCTCACCGCGGCAGTCTGCGCTCGGGGCGGCAGTTCGAACTGCCGCGCCGGGCGCGAAGTGCCGCGCCGACGGGACGACGACGGCCCGCGCCGATACGTTCGCAGGCATGAGCCTCGCGTCCCGTCTGCTGCACACCCGATGGTTCGTCCGCGCCCCGATCGGCATGTTCCGGGCGGGTCTGGGCTTCCTCACGGGCGGCCGGCTGCTCATGATGCAGCACCGCGGGCGCAGCAGCGGGCAGCGGCGGTACGTCGTGCTCGAGGTGGTCGCGCGGCCGGCGGCGGACCGCGCCGTCGTGGTCGCCGGGCTGGGGCCGCGGTCGCAGTGGTTCCGCAACGTGCAGGCCGACGCGCGCGTGCTCGTGTCGATCGGGACACGGCGCGACGTCCGGTCCCGGGCCGTCGTGCTGGCCCCGGACGACGGCGCCGCGATCCTGCGCTCGTACACCGACGCGCACCCCGGACCGTGGGCGACGCTCGGCCCCGTCCTCGCCGAGTGGGCCGAGCCGCTCGCCGCCGAGCGGGGCGAACAGGACTGGCTGCGCGTCGTGCCGGTGGTCGAGCTGCACCTCGGGTGAGCGCCCTGGGCGACGATTTCACCCGCTGATGGGCCCACCTCACCCCCGCCCCCACGGGCGGCGCCACACGGCCGGTGCCTACGCTTCTCGGGCCGATCGCGCCGTCCTGGTGCGCGTCCGGAGCCCCAGGGGGAACCATGCAGGCACGCGCGATCACCATCGCAGCCCTCGTCGCCACGGCGGCCCTGCTGGCGGAGCCGCTCGCGGCCGTCGGCGTCCCGGCCGCCGCACCGTCGGCATCGTCGGCATCGTCGGCATCGTCGGCGAACACGACGGCGGTCACGTCGGCGGACACGTCGCCCGCGCCGGGACGGGCGCCCGACGCCGAGGCCGTCGACGACGTCGTGCGGTGGCAGTCCGCCGTCACCGGTCCGGACCTCTCGCAGGCCCGCGTCCGCGCCCAGACGGACCGCAGCGTGCACCGTGTGGACGTCGCCGTGGCGACGCCGCACTGGATGTCGAAGAGCCGGGCGGCGCAGCTGGTGCGGAACGCCGACGTCGACGCCCTGCTCGCCAAGGTGTCGGCGTACTGGTCGCGGCAGTCGGGCGGCCGGGTCCGGTTCGTGCGCGCCTCCGAGATCAAGCGCATCGACACCGGCGACGGATCGTGCACGACGACCGGCCGCATCCTCACGCAGGTGAAGCGGGGCGGGCGCGCGCACTACGGCGCGGACTGGATGGACTCCACGACCCGCGGCCCGGGCACCCGCGAGCACCTCGTGGTCCTCTTCCCGTACCTGCGCGGCGACTACCCGGGCGGCCCGCGCGAGACGGACACGTGCGGCGGCACGCTCGGGCTCGGCTCGCTGCCGAGCAAGGCGGGCCGCGACAACCCCGGGGGCTGGTCGTTCTCGCTCTTCGGCGGCCCGGACGGAGCGACCCGGAGCTCGCGCTTCGGTCACGCCCAGTACGCGACGGCGGTGTCCACGCTGGCGCACGAGCTCGGCCACAACATGGGCCTGGAGCACTCGGGGGTGGGCTGGTGCACGGGAAGCGTCCCGGACCGTACCTTCACCTCGTCCCGCTGCGGCGCGCTCGAAGGGCTCGACCCGATGGACCTGATGGGGGCCGACTTCGCGGCCGTCGGTACGGCGCCGCTGTCCGGCGCGCAGAAGAAGCGCCTCGGCGTGCTCCCGTCGTCCGACGTCGTGACCGTCACCAGGAAGGGTGGCGCGCGCACCGTGACGCTCGACGCCCGGCACCGGAGCACCAGCCGGCCCACCCTGCTGCGCGCCGTCGACCCGACGACCGGGCAGTACTACTACGTGGAGTTCCGGCGCCCGTCCGGGGCCCGATACCCGTACCTCGGCGGGATCCCCTGGCGGGCGGGAGGCGACTACACCGTGGCGTACGGGATCACGGTGAGCCGGCTCGGACGGCAGGGCTCGACGTGGGCCTACCCCGGCGAGCACCTGATCGTGCCGATGGGCAAGGAGTCCGCCCGGCGGTCGAACCTGCGCGAGGGTTCGTCGTTCACCACCCGATCGGGGGCGATGCGGGTCACCGTGCGCTCCACGTCCGACGGCGTCGCGACGGTGCGCGTGACGTTCCCGCGGACCTGACCCGCGCCTCCGGACCCGTCAGCGGCGGGTGCGCGGCCGCAGCCGCACGTCGGGCAGCGCGGGCGCGCGCAAGGGCCCGCTCGCGTACCCGTGCACCTCGCCGAACCGGCGGCCGGCGGCGCCGTCCGCGTAGCGGGTGGGCGTGCCCTCGCCGTCGTCGGCGACCTGCGCCATCCAGTCCGCGCGCGCCCGTGCGACGTCGTCGTGCGTGCGCCCCACGAAGTTCCACCACATGACGACGTCCTCGGTGAACGGTTCGCCGCCGATGAGGACCGCGCGCACGGGGGACGCACCCGCCGTCACGACGAGCCGGTCGCGGCCGGGGGCGACGTAGCCGAGCTCGGCGGGCGGCACGGTCTCGCCCTCGAGGGTGGCGTCGCCGGCGTCGACGAGCAGGGCGTGCTCGAACGACGGGGCGGTCTCGAGCGTGACGCTCCCGCCCGCGGGCAGGTCGAGCTGGGCGCCGACGATCGGCGTGTACGTGCGGGCCGGCGACGCGAGCCGCTCCCCCGCGACCCCGAGCTCCCCCATGAACACCTGCACGCGCGCGCCGTCCGGCGTCGCCACGGGCAGGTCGCCGTGGTGCTCGAAGTGCGGCTCGGAGGCGCGGTCGGCCTCGGGCAGCACGGTCCACAGCTGGACGCCGTGCAGCAGGGGCGGACGCCCGTCGGCCGGCGACTCCTCCGAGTGCGAGATGCCGACGCCCGCGGTCATGAGGTTCAGCTCGCCCGGGCGCACGGTCCGGAGGGAGCCCACCGAGTCGCGGTGCAGGATCTCGCCCGCGAACAGCCACGAGACGGTCTGCAGCCCGATGTGGGGGTGGGGCGGCACCTGCATCCCGGCGGACTCCGACACGTCGTCCGGCCCGTAGTGGTCGCAGAAGCACCAGGCGCCGACCAGCGAGCGCTGCCGCTGCGGGATGGTGCGCCGCACGTTCATGGCGCGGGGGCCGCCGAGGGGCACGTCGCGGGCGGTCAGCAGCTCGACGCCGGCCGGCCGGTCGCCGGCGGTGCAGGTGCGCTCGGCCGGGCGGGTCTCGAGGTTGCTCATGGCCCGAGCGTAGGCCGCACGGTGCGGCAGGGGGCGACGGCGGAGCGCACGGGCCCTGGGGAGTGCCGAGGCCCCCCGGGGCGGCCGGGGGGCCTCGGAGAGAACCGCGTACCCCTGATCGACGGTCCCGGGGACCAGGGGCGCCGTGGCGACGTCACGACCCCGGCCGTTCGCCGTGTCCTGTCGAGGCCTGGTGCGTCGTCGCCTCTGCAGAACCCGTTCTCCACGAACAGCCGGACGCGGGTGGTCTTCCGGCCCCGTACAGGCACCTGTGTCGTCACCCACAACCCGCACCGCGGTACGGGACGGCCCGTCGTTCTCCGGTCGACCGTGTCCCGTGGAGCGGGCAGGCGACCGCCCTCTCGGGTGATCGTCGGCCCGGTCTCCGCAAGACCGGTACGCACGTTTCTAGACCCGCCGCGGAGGCGGTGCAAGGGGTTCGGGGCACGTATTTCTAGTGGGCCCTCCGGTCACAGGTTCGTCCACAGGACGACCCGCGGAATCCCCATGTCACCCACAGGCCTGTGGAAGAAATCTGTGGACGACGCGCCGGGCGCGACACGCCCCGGCCGACCGCCCGTGCTCCTGCGGCGTTCTCGACGGCCACCCGGCCGACCGTCGCCGCGGGCGCGCAAACCGCGAGATCTCGCGGTTCTCGCGGGCTCCGGCGGGCCACGTCACGGCATCGCGAAGGACGCGCCGCGGGCCTCCGCGCACCGTTCCATCGTGGAACGTCGCAGGTGAGGCAGCACGGGGGCGCGCACCCTCGTCCACCCCGCCCTGTGGACAGAGGCTGTGGACAAGAGCTGTGGACGACGTGCGTCACACCCAGGCCCGGGCCCCCGGCGTCGAGGCCGCGCGCCGCAGCTCCAGGTCGCCCTCCGCGAGCTCGAAGCCCGCGTCGTCGACGACGGCCCCGCCCGCCCGACCGCGCAGCAGCGTCGCGGCCCTCGCGAGCATCGCCCGGGCCCGGTCCCGCGCGATGAGGTGCACCCCCGACGGCGCGGACACCTGCAGCTCGTACGGGTCCGGCGGACGCCACGCCAGGCGGACGACGCCCGCGGGAGCCCCGGCGGGCCACGGCCGGGACACGAGCGCGCGCGGCAGGGCGCCCACCGCCTCCGGGGTGACGACGAGGTCGCCGTCGTACGGCGTCCTGGCGAGCACGCGGGGCCCCGGGCCGCCGCCCGGCGCCGCCTCGGGCGTCGCGGTCGCGACCACGGCCCGCACCACCTCGAGCAGCTCCCCGGCGGGGACCGGCCGGGCCGGCCAGACCGTCAGGTCGACGGAGGCGCCGGGGTCGGGGCGCAGCAGGTGCCGGCCGTCGGCGAGCAGGAGCCCCGAGGAACGCCGGGCCACGGCCACCGCCCAGGCGACGAGCCGCAGCTCCTCCCCCACCGGCAGCGCCGCGGCGAACGCCCGCACGATCCCGTCGCGGTCGTCGTGCACGGCGGGCCGGCCGCCCCGCGCGTCGAGCGCGCCGTCCGCGCGGCCCAGCGCCCAGGCGTCCGCCGGGCCCGGCACCCCCAGGGCGGCGGCCGCGGCGGCGTCGAGCGGATAGGGACCGGCCGCCCGGTGCTCCGCGCCGAGCCGCAGCACCCCCGCGGCGGGCCGCGCCTCGGCCCGCACCCCGTGGAACCGCGCGCCGCCCGCGGGGCGGGCCGGCGCCGGGGCGGAGGGCGCGCTCAGCCAGCCGACGTCGTCGAACCACGCGGCCGCCAGGGCGGGCAGGTCGTGCCCCGGGCCGCCGGCGTCGTCGGGCCGACGTGGCACGACGAGCACGTGGTCGGAGGTGTGCTCCGCGGGGACGAGCGCAGGGACCCTGGCCATGGCGCGGACCGTACCGGCACCGGGGTCACCGGGCGATGACGGCGGTGTTGCCGTCGTGTGACGGCGTGACCTGCGGGTTCGCGGTCAGGCGCGCACGTCGTGCAGGTGGTGCACCACGTCGTGCAGGAAGTACTGGCCCAGCGTGCGCACGGTGAAGACCGAGCCGTTGGACCGGCGTCCGGTGCGCTCCGCCTCGCCGGGCGCGACGGCGTCGAACGCCGCTGCGACGGCCGCGCCGTCGGCGTCGAGCCCGGCGACCAGCGTCGCGACGTCCTGGTGGGCGTAGTCGCCCTCGACCGCGGCGACGTCCTGGTCCCAGTTCGCGAACGCCGGGTCGTCCTCGGCGAGCATCAGCGCGAGGCGCTCGTCGAAGATGCGGAAGACGTCGCGCACGTGGGCGGCGTACTCGAGCGTCGACCAGACGTCGGGGCGCGGGCGCTCGGCGACGCCGGGGCGGGCGAGGGCGGCGCGCCAGCGCGGCAGCGTCTCGCGGACGGCCGGCCCGACGTCGGACGGCGCGATCTCGGCGGCCGCGAAGCCGCACTCCGGACAGGGGCGCTCCAGCACCCAGGTCCAGTCCTTGGTGTCGGGAACGATGCCGTCCGGCTGAGCGGTGGGGTCGGTCACAACGGAACCCTAGCGTCCGGAGGTGCTGACAACGGATGCCTATGATGTCAGCATGCCCAAGATCATCGGGAAGAGCCTGCACGAGCACCGCCAGATGACCCGGCACAAGCTGTTCACCGCCCTCTCGACGCTGATGTCCGAGAGGGGCTTCGACTCCGTGACGCTGGCCGACATCGCGACGGCGGCCGGCGTCGGTCGTACCGCGGTCTACAACCACTTCCCCGACAAGGAAGCGCTGCTGCTGGGGTTCATCACGCACGAGACCGAGCAGTACGCCCAGACCCTGGAGCGGGCCCTCGCCGAGGTGGACGACCCCGTCGAACAGCTCCGGACGTACATCCGCCAGCAGGCCCAGCTCACCCGCGTCTTCCACCTCGCCCCCGGCCCGGACCTGCGCACCGTGCTGTCGCGCACCACGCAGGCGCGGCTGCGCGAGCACGCCGAGATCGTGGAGTCCATCCTCAAGCGCATCCTGCGCGCGGGGATCGCGGAGGGCGAGTTCCCCGAGCAGGACATCGAGCCGACCGTGCAGCTCGTCAACGCGTGCCTGTCGGGCCGGCTCATCCCGGACGACCCCGCCGCGCGGGAGCGCGCGATCCGCGCCACCGAGGCCTTCGTGCTGCGCGCCGTCGGCGCCCGCGTCGTCGCGGCCTGACGACGCCCCGACCGCCGTCCGGCGTCGCGCCTGGTCCCTACCAGGCGTCCGCGGGCAGGTGGTGGTGCTCGGGCGGCGGCGGCTGGTACGGCTCCGGCACCGGCGCGAGGTGCGCCCGCGCGAACTTCAGGGCCGCCTGCAGGTCCGCGTGCCGCTCGCTCGCGGTGCGCGCCTTGCGCGTCGAGATCTCGACGACGACGTCGCCCGCGTAGCCGCGCCGCGCCAGCTCCTCGAGCACCTTGTCGCAGGCCATGTCGCCGCGGCCCGGCACCATGTGCTCGTCGCGGCCCGACGCCGTCCCGTCGGCCAGGTGCACGTGCCGCAGCTTGTCCCCGAAGCCGTGCACCAGCGCGAGCCCGTCCTGGTGCGCGATGGCGGCGTGCGACAGGTCGAGCGTCACCGCGTCGTAGTCGTGGTCCGCGGGGTCCCAGCCCGGCAGGTACGCCTTGAGCTCGCGGTCGCCGCGGGAGCGCGGCTTCCACGGGTACATGTTCTCGACGGCGACGGTGACGCCGCCGTCCTGGTGGCGGCCGGCCTGGTCGAGACTGGCCTGGTTGGGACTGGCCTGGTTGAGCTCGTGCACCAGGTCCTGGAACTGCCTTGCGTACTTGTACTGCCAGCGGAACGGCGGGTGCACGACGACCGTCGCCGCCCCGAGCTCGCCCGCCATGTCGACGGAGCGGCGCAGCTTGTCGGCGGGCGACCGGCCCCACACCCGCTGGCTGACCAGCAGCGTCGGGGCGTGCACCGACCGGATCGGCATCCCGTGCTCGTCGGACAGACGCCGCAGCTGGGCCGGGTCCTGCGTGGCCGGGTCCGACCACACCATGACCTCGACGCCGTCGTACCCCAGCTCGGCCGCGACCTCGAACGCGAACGCCGCGCGGCGCGGGTACACCGAGGCGGTCGACAGCGTCACGGGGACTGCCTGGGCTTCGCGCGGTTCGGCCATGCTCCGCACGATAGCCGCCGTGTCTGAACGCGCACTGACAACCCGCTGTCCTCCGGCCGCGCGCGGGCGTCGCCGGCGCGGCAGATAGGGTCGCGGACATGGTGCGCGCGGTGGTGTTCGACGTCGGCGAGACCCTCATCGACGAGACCCGGATCTGGACCCGATGGGCCGACCGGCTGGGCGTGCCGGCCCTGACGTTCCTGGGCGTGCTCGGCGGGTGCGCGGCGCTCGACCTGTCGCACCGGCACGCGTTCGAGCTGGTGCGGCCCGGCGTCGACGTCCCCTCCGAGATCGAGCGCTGGGCGGCCGACGACCCGGCCGGCCTGCGCGAGAACTTCGACGGCGACGACCTGTACCCCGACGTGCGCGAGGCGCTGGCCGCGCTGCGCGCCGCGGGGCTCGCCGTCGTCGTGGCCGGGAACCAGCCGCCGCAGGCCCGCGCCGCGCTCGAGGCGATGGACCTGCCCGTCGACGCGATCCGCACCTCCGACGAGTGGGGGGTGCAGAAGCCCGACCCGGGGTTCTTCGCCAAGGTCGCCGAGCTCACCGGGGTGCCCGCCACCGAGATCGCGTACGTCGGCGACCGGCTCGACAACGACGTGCTGCCCGCCGCCGACGCCGGCATGGTGCCGGTCCTGATCCGGCGCGGCCCGTGGGGATACCTGCACGCCGAGCGCCCCGAGGCGGCGCGCGCCACCGTCGTCGACTCCCTCCTCGAGCTGCCCGCGCTCCTCGCCGGCTGACTGTCCGAGGGGGGCCCGCTACGCTCGCGCGCGTGCTCACCAAGACGGCGGTCTCGGACGACCAGGTCGTCGCGCTGCTCGCGCCGCTCGGCGCCGTGCGACGTGTCGCCCCGCTGAGCGGCGGCCTGTTCGCGAGCGTGCTGCGCGCCGACCTCGCCGACGGACGGACGGTGGTCGTCAAGGTGACCGGCTCCGACACGTCCCGCCTCCTGCGCTACGAGCACGGCGTGCTCGGCACGGAGGCCGACGTCGACCGGGTCGCTCACGCCGCCGGGCTGCCCCTGCCGCGGGTGCTGCACCACGACGCCACCCGCACCCACGTGGACGGCGACGCCCTCGTGACGACGTTCCTCGACGGCGACCTGTGGAGCACGCTCGAGCTGGACGGCGCGGCCACCGCCCGGGCGCGCCGCTCGCTGGGCGCCCTCATGGCCCGCCTGCACCGCGTGACCCGCGACGACGGCGCCCCCGACCGGTTCGGCTACCCGGCGCCCGAGGCGGGCCTCGCCGCCGCCACCTGGCCGGAGGCGTTCGCGGGCACGGTGCGCGCCGCCCTCGACGACGCCGTCCGCTGGGACGTCGACCTGCCCGCCGACCGGCTCGTGGCCGCCGTCGAACGGCACCGCGACCTGCTCGCCGCCGTCACGACGCCGCGGCTCGTGCACGCCGACCTGTGGCCCGGCAACCTGCTGCTCGACCCCGTCGAGCGCACGGTGGTCGGGGCGTTCGACGCCGAGCGGGCGCTGTGGGGCGACCCGGTGTTCGAGCTCGTCGGGGCGGACCAGCTCGGCGTCGGCGCCGTGGACGCCGACCTGCTCGCCGGCTACCGGGACGCCGGCGGCGACCTGGGCGTCGGCGACGGCACGCCGGGGTCCGGCGATCCGGACGCCTGGCAGCGCCTGCGCCTCTACCGGGCGTACTTCGCCTGCCTCCTGGTCGTCGAGACCGTGCCCCGCGGGTACTCCGGAGACTGGGTGGCCGGATACGTGCGCACGGCCCGCGCCAACCTTGCGCGGGTGCTGGACGAGCTGGAGGGCTGAGGGCCGCCGGGCCGTCAGGTCCAGCCGAGCCGACCGAGGGCGTTGAGCGCGAGCAGCACGCCCAGGATGCCGAGCGTCCAGCCCGTGAGGTCGGCGGCGTTCCTGGACAGCCACCGCTCCAGCCGGGCCAGCATCGGGGTGACGCGGCGGGAGAACGCCAGCCGGGCCCCCAGCAGGAGCAGCGCCGGCAGCACCATGACCACGCAGTACGCGGCGAGCACGCCGAGGCTCGTGCCCGTGCCGAGGTCCGACGTCGTGAGCAGACCGATCGCCGCCAGGTACGGCAGCATCGTCCCCACCTCGAGCGCCACCGCGCCGAGCGCGAGGCCCAGCAGCGGCAGCAGCGACGCGTTCGCCTCGGTGCCCATGGCCCGCGCACGCCAGCGCACCAGCCGGCCCGGCTTCGCGCCCTCCCGGGCGGCCCGCGCCTCGGCCTTCTTGCCGTCGAAGCGCCAGCTGATCGCGAAGAGGAAGACGCCGAGCGCGAGCTGCAGCAGCATCACCGGCCGCGAGTCCAGCACGTCGCCGTAGCGGGCCAGCAGCGCGCCCGCGCCGAGCATCACCGCGATCCCCACCGCGAGGTAGAAGCCCGCGACGGTGCCGAGGTAGGCGAGGAGCCGTGCCGGGCGCGGACGCCCCGGCGCCATCAGCAGCCACACGGGGACGAGCAGGGTGCCGAAGCTCGTCGAGTCGATCAGCGCCAGCACGACGAGCGCGCCCGCGAGCACGCCGAGGCCCGCGCCTTCCAGCCCGCCGAGGTCGATGAGGTCCATGCCGTCGATCCTCGCGACGCGCCCCGCCCGTCGTCGTCGCCCGAACGAGTGATCCTGGCCCGACCGCCCCGGGTACACCGTTCGACCGATCCCCCGCGCGGCGCGCTGTGCTGGGATGGGGCCGTGACGACCGACCGCCCCGCACCCACCCTCCTGGGCAGGCTCGTGCGGCTGTGGGGCGGCGACGACCGGCGCGGCGACGTCACCACCGCCGTGACGCTGTTCCTCCTCGGCTGGCTCTTCATCGAGGTCGGGCTCGTCGACATGTACACCTGGAACCCGCCGCTGACGACCGAGCCCGAGCCGTGGTGGCGCGTCGCGCTGCTCGCGGTGGGCTGCGCCATCACGCTGGCGAAGCGGTCGCGGCCCGTGCTGGCGCTCGCGGGCGGCGTGCTCGTGACGGCGCTCGACGTCGTCTGGGGCGGCAGCCTCGCGATCACGCTCGTGTTCTGGGACCTGCTGTACGCGGCGGCGATGTGGTCGGGCCCGACGGCGCGCCGGTGGCTGTGGGCGACGGCGGTCGCGGTCGCGGTGGGCGGGGCGATCGTGGTCGGGGAGGTCACCCGGGACGTGCGGATGTTCGTCTACGGCGGCCTCCAGCTCGGCGCGATCCTGCTGGTGCCGATGTGGTGGGCCGACAACGTGCGGCAGAAGTCCGAGCTCGCGGCGGTGGAGCGGGCACGCGCCGACGACCTCGCGCGGATCGCCGAGCTGGACCGGCACGAGGCGGTGCGCGCGGAACGGGCGGCGATGGCGCGCGACCTGCACGACGTCATCGCGTCGCACCTGTCCACCATCGCGATCCACTCCGGGGCGGCCCTCAGCACCCCGCCGGACGCCGCGCGCGACCGCGGTGCGCTGGAGCAGGTCCGCACGAGCGCCGTCGCCTCGCTCACCGAGATGCGGTCCATGATCGAGCTGCTGCGCGCCGACGAGCCGCGCGACCCGCTCGCCGCACCGGGGCGGCTGGACCGGCTGGGCGACCTGCTCGAGCTCGCCCGCGCGGACGGCACGGTCGTGACGGCCGAGGACCCGGACGGGGTCGCCGGCGCCGACCTGCCGGCCGCCGTCGGCCACGCCCTGTACCGGATCGCCCAGGAGGCGCTGACCAACGCCCGCAAGCATGCGCCGGGCGCGCCCGTGACGGTGCGGCTGGCCCGCGAGCCGCGGCCGCACGGCGGCGCGGTGCTGCTGGAGGTACGGAACGCGGCGCCCCCGGCGGACGGGGGCGGCACGGTGGACGCGGCCGCCCTGCCGTTCAGCGCCGGGACGGGGATGCTCACCATGCGCGAGCGTGCGGAGGCGCTGGGCGGCACGTTCGACGCCGCCGCGACGGACGACGGCGGCTGGGCCGTGCGCGCGCGGGTGCCCGCAGAGGCCGGCCGGGAGAACGCCGGCCTGGAGAACGGAAGGACCAGGGGATGACCACACCTGCGACCCGGGGCGGCGCGGCGGGCGCCGTCGTCCGGGTGCTGATCGCGGACGACCACGCCGCGATCCGCGCCGGGCTGCGGCTGCTGCTCGACGCCGCGCCCGACGTCGAGGTGGTGGGCGAGGCGGCCGACGGCGACGCAGCCGTGACGAATGCCCGCGCGCTGCGGCCCGACGTCGTGCTCATGGACCTGCGCATGCCCGGCACGGACGGCATCGCCGCCACGCGCACCATCGCCGCCGAGGGCCTGGCCGACGTCCTGGTGCTCACCACCTTCGACCTCGACGAGTACGTCGACGGCGCGCTGCGCGCCGGCGCCGCCGGGTTCCTGCTCAAGACGGCGGAGCCCGCCGCGCTGCTCGACGCCGTGCGCCGCGTCGCGGCCGGCGACGGCGTCCTCGCCCCCGAGGTGACGCGCCGCGTGCTCGCCCAGCTGACGGGGGCGGCCGTCCCGGCGGTACCACCGCCTGCCGGCGCCCGAGGGCAGGCGCCCGACGACCCGCGCCTGGCCGACCTCACGCCGCGCGAGGTCGACGTGCTGGGCGCGCTGGGACGGGGGCTGTCCAACCAGGGCATCGCCGACGAGCTGGTCATCACCGAGGCCACCGCGAAGACCCACGTCTCCCGGGTGCTGGCCAAGCTGGGCGTGGTCTCCCGGATGCAGGCGGCGATCGTCGCGCGGGACACGGGGCTGGCGTGACGCCGGCCTGACGCGCCGCGGGCGGTCCACGCCGCACGACGCGCCGATGCGTCAGCCGGCGGGTGCCAGGCCCGGGCTACGCACCACGCGCGCGGCGTGGGCCGCGGCCGCGGTGAGCGCCGCGGCGAGGTCCGCTCCGCGCAGGTGGGCGTCGAGGAAGCCGGCGAAGAACCCGTCGCCGGCGCCGTTGGTGTCGACGACGTCGTCCACCCGCTCGGCGGGGACGTCCACGAAGCCGTCGGCGGTGAGGGCCGTGGCACCGCGGGCGCCGTGCGTGCACACCACGAGCCGCGCCCCGGCGTCGAGCCGCTCCGCCATGAACGACCGGTGGTCGGGCAGCCGGTCGGAGCTGAGGAACACGTGCGTGCCCGCGTCCGCCCACGGGCGGTGGAACGCGGTGACGCCGTCGTAGTCGTGCAGGTCGACCCACACGTCGCGGCCGCGCTGGGCGGCCGCGACCAGCACGGGGACGGAGTGCGCTGCGAGGTCGACGACGACGGCCGCGGCGGCGTCCACGGCGGCGAGCGTCGCGTCCCAGCCGGGCCCCTCTGCGGGGACCTCGCCGGGCGCGCGCAGGTAGACCGACAGCCGGCCGCCGCCGGTGTCCATGAGGTTCAGGTGGCTCTCGGTGCGCCCGTCCGGCGACGGCTCGGCGAGGACCCGCACGCCGGCGTCCTCGAGCACGCCGCGTACGCGCGCGCCCTCGTCGTCGTCCCCGAGCACCGTGCGCAGCACGACGCCGCGGCCCAGGCTGGCGAGGTTGAGCGCCTTGCCGGCGGACGTGCCGCCGGCCGTGTCGTACGCGCCGCGCGCGAACACGGTGTGGGGCGTCGGCT
The DNA here is from genome assembly GCF_040632295.1 of Isoptericola sp. NPDC019482. NCBI lineage: Bacteria > Bacillati > Actinomycetota > Actinomycetes > Micrococcales > Promicromonosporaceae > Isoptericola > Isoptericola sp. NPDC019482. The sequence continues at coordinate 6,000 of NZ_JBEYBQ010000033.1, read as the reverse complement.
CGGGCAGCGCGTCCAGGTGCACGATGCGGTTCCAGGACGCGGGGCCGGCGACGAGGACGTCGCCCGTGCTGGGTGTGGTCACGCCCGGAACCCTAGGGCCCGGGCACGCCGCGGCGGGTCAGCCGCGCAGCGGCAGGCTGAGCGACGCGTCGCCGTCGGGCGTGACGCGCACCGGCACGCCCCAGTCCTGCTGCGCCAGGTGGCAGGCGGGGAAGACGTCGGGGTCGGGCTCGCCGTCCGGGCCGAGGGGGACGACGTCGCACGAGGCGGCCTTGGCGGTCACGTGCAGCACGCCCTCGGCGACGTCCGGGTTGAGCACCAGCACGCGACCCAGGTCGACGCCGTCGCCCGCGCCGTCGAGCAGCAGCTCGGGCGGGGTGGCGCTGACCCGCAGCTCGGTCGACGGGCCCCAGCGGTCGTCCAGCTTCTGCCCGGGCGCGGGCACGAACGGCACGTCCAGCCGCAGCTCGCCGGGCGTGACCTCGGTGGCCGGGCGCGCCACCCGGTGCGCGCCGCCGTCGAGCACCTCGCCCGCGACGTCGGCCGACAGCGCGACCCGGGTCAGCCGGTGCGCGGCGGACTCCACGACCAGCAGGTGGACCGCGTCGTCGGAGGCCTCGACGAGCACGTCGCTCGGCTCGGCGAGGCCGGTGGTGAGCGTCGTGACCCGCCCGGTGGCGGGGTCGTACCGGCGCAGCGCGCCGTTGTACGTGTCGGCGACGACGAGGCTCCCGTCGGGCAGCGTCGCCACGCCCAGCGGGTGCTGCAGCAGCGCCTCGCCCGCCGCGCCGTCGCGGTGGCCGAAGTCGAACAGCCCCTGCCCGACGGCGGTCGTGACGACGACCGACCCGTCGTCGGCCGGCGTCACCCGGCGCAGGGCCGAGGTCTCGGCGTCGGCGAGCCAGATCGCGTCGTCGGCGCCGGGACCGGTCGCCGGCGCCAGCCCGGAGGGCTGCGCGAACCACGCCTCGGCGCCGGGGCCGTCCTTCAGCCCCTCGTTCATCGTGCCGGCGAGCAGCGCGACCGTCCCCGCCAGCGGCTCGAACGCCCACAGCGTGTGGTTCCCGGCCATCGCGACGACGAACGCGCCGAGCCGCGGCGACCACGCGACGTCCCACGGCGAGCTGAGGCGCACGGAGGCGGCGGGGTAGGCCGCGGCCGGGTCGAACGCGTCGGTCGACCCGACGACGTTCTCCTGCCCGCCCACCATGAACTGCTCGCCCGTGCCGGCCACCGTCCGCACCCGGCCGGTCGCCAGGTCGACGCCGCGCAGCGCGTGGTTCACGGTGTCGGCGACGAGCACGTCGTACCCGAGCGCCGGCCGCAGCTCGTCCGGCACCCGGCACAGGCCGTTCGGCTCGCTGAACCGCGCCTCGTCGGGGGCGGCGTCGCCGCGGGAGTCGGCGAGCCCGCGCTCGCCAGAGCCGATGCGCCGCACGAGGGTCTCGCCGTCGGGCCCGAGCTCCGCCAGCGAGTGGTGCCCGGCGTCGGCCACGAGCAGGTTCCCGCCCGGCAGCGCGACCGCCTTGGCCGGGAAACGCAGCGTGCCCGACGTCGGCTCGGGCGGCACGTACGGCCCGTCGCCGCGGTGCAGGGTGCCCTTCGCGTCGTGCTCGGCGACCAGCTCGTCGACGATCGCCTCGATCGCCGAGGCGTGGCCCTCCCCCGCCATCTGCGCCACGACGTACCCCTCCGGGTCGACGACGACGAGCGTCGGCCAGGCGCGCGCCGTGTACGCGCCCCACGTCACCAGCTCGGGGTCGTCGAGCACCGGGTGGCGCACCTCGTACCGCTCGACGGCGGCGGCCAGCGCGTCCGGGTCCGCCTCGTGGGCGAACTTGGGCGAGTGCACGCCCACGATCACCAGCTCGTCGCGGTGCCGTTCCTCCAGCTCGCGCAGCTCGTCCAGCACGTGCAGGCAGTTGATGCAGCAGAAGGTCCAGAAATCGAGGATCACGACCTTGCCGCGCAGGTCCGCGAGGGCGACGTCGCGGCCGCCGGTGTTGAGCCAGCCGCGGCCGACCAGCTCGGAGGCGCGGACACGAGGCAACCGAGAGGAGTTCACCGATCCATTCTGCGGGATCCGCCGGGTTCACCCGCGTCGTGGCGGCGTGACGCCCCCGCCCGCCGCCACACTGGGCCCATGACCGACGACGGCGGCACCCCCGCTGCAGGCCTCGCCCCGTCCGCCGACCGAGCGGACGTCTCCGAGAACCCGCCCCGCAAGCCGTCCGCCACCGCGCTGCTGGTCGGGATCGGTCTGCTGGTCGTCGGGCTGGTCCTGTTCCAGGTCGGCCAGCAGATGAACCTCGACGCGATGGTCGTCCTCGACGACGAGGTGCCGCCCAGGGGCGACGTGCCGTACGTCCTCGGCCTGATCACCGCGGTGGTCGGGTTCCTGGTCGTCCTCGCCGAGGTGGCGCGCCTCGCCAAGCAGCTCGACGTCGTCTACAACCGGGCGATCGGCGCTCCGCCAGGCGGGGAGTGACGGCGCTCAGGCCGCGTCGGGCAGCTCGACGGCGTTCGCGGCACGGTGGATGGGCGCCGTCATCGCGGCCATCATGCGCTCCTTGCCGGGCAGCCTGTCCATGACCCGCAGCATCGCGAGCGAGGCGCGCACCTGCCCGCGGGTGCCGACCACCATCCGCTTGATGTTCGCGGGGCCGAGCTCCTGGTTGGCCGCCACGAACGGGCGCATCCGGCGCTCGTAGTCGGCGAACGCCACGGCGGGGTCGTCGTGCGCGTCGAGGGCGGCTGCCAGCACGTACGCGCCGACGAGCGCCAGGCTCGTGCCCTGCCCGGACGCAGCGGACGCGCAGTACGCGGCGTCGCCGAGCAGCACGGTGCGACCCTCCGACCAGCGGTCCGTGCGCACCTGGCTGAGCGAGTCGAACAGCAGGTCCGGGGACGCGGGGACGTCGGCCAGCAGGCCGGGCACCTCCCAGCCCTCGCCGGCGTACGCGTCGGCGAGCAGCCGCTCGCGCTGCTCGCGCCCGAGGTCGCGGTGGCCGAGCGGCGCCGACGACCACAGGAACATCGCCCGCGCGCCCTCCTCGCGCGCCGTCGCGTAGACCAGCGCGGTGCGGCCGGGGCCGACATAGGTGACCTCCTCGCGGTCGAGGCCGAGCCGGTTGGGGACGGTCGCCACGGCCACGTAGTACCCGAGGTCGACGACGTGCCGCTCGTCCGGCCCGAGCACCAGGTTCCGCGTCCGCGAGCGCAGCCCGTCGGCGCCGACGACGACGTCGTAGCGCCCCGTCCGCCCGGAGGCGAAGCCGACCTCCACGCCGTCGCCCGTGTCCTCGAGGGTCGCGATCGAGTCGCCGTGGACGTGCTCGGCGTCGGCGGCGCCCTCGCGCAGGAGGCGGTGCAGGTCGCCGCGCAGCAGCTCGACGTCGTCGTGCACGCGCCCGCCGAAGGTGTCGCCGTCCATGCTGGCGGCCCGGCGCCCGCGGGCGTCGACGACGGTGCCCGCGCGGACCTCCGTGCGCAGGCTCCGCGCGTCCTCGAGCAGGCCCATGCGGTCCAGCACCTGCAGCGCGGCGCCCCGCACGTCGACCTTGTAGCCGCCGGCGCGGGGCGCGGGCGCCTGCTCGACGACGGTCACGACGTCGCCGCGGGCGGCGAGCCGGTGCGCGAGGGAGAGGCCGGCGACGCCGGCGCCGGAGACGAGGACGGAGCGGTTCATGGGAGTTCTCCTGACCATGAGGAAGGTGGCGCGCACCACGCTAGACCCGATTGAGACGATCGTGCAAGACGTTCGTTTCAGACGATCGAGCTACGATGGGCGCATGCGCTCCACCGACAACAGGGCCGCTCTGCTCGCCGCCGCCCGCACCTGCCTCCGCGACAAGGGGTACGCCCGCACGTCGGCGCGCGACGTCGCCACCACGGCCGGTGTGAGCCTCGCGGCGATCGGCTACCACTTCGGCAGCAAGGAGGCGCTGCTCGACGCGGCCCTCGTCGACGCGCTGCGCGACTGGGGCGACGTGCTGGAGGCCATCGGCGCCGAGGACCTGGGCGCGTCGCCGGGCGAGCGGTTCCGCGCGGTGTGGGAGCGCGTCATGGCGTCGGTCGCCGACGACCGGTCGCTCTGGGCGGTGCAGCTCGAGCTCGTCGCGGCCGCCACGCGCGACCCGGAGCGGGCCGCCGCCGTCTCCGCCGACAACGCGCACGCCCGCGCCGCGCTGGCCGAGCTCTTCGGCGTCCCCGACGCGCAGGGCGCGCTCGTGCAGATGCTGTTGCTGGGGGCGGTGTCGCGCGTGCTCCTCGACCCCGACGACACCGTCGGGGCGGACGAGCTGCTGGAGCAGGTCTCCGCCCTGGGTGCGCTCGCCGCCTGAGCGTCAGAGCGCGGTGACCGCGCCGACGACCGTGACCTGGACGGGGACGCCGTCCATCTGGGGCGGCACGTCCTTGCGCGCGCTGAGGGAGACGACGTTCACCTGCAGCACCCAGTCCGTCTCGTCGCCGCGCTGGGCGAGCCCGACGCCGCACACCCCGTCGACGCTCTCGAGCGCCTCGCGCAGGGCGGGCTTGGCGGCGCGCGCCTCGTCGATCGTGACCATGGAACACCTCCGACCCCTCCATTGTGCGCCCACCGCCGACCGGAGCGCAGCCCTGGGGACGATGACCCGCGTCCCGGCGGGCTCCCCCGCCCTACCGCACGGTCGGGCTCGCGACCTCCACGGGGCCGTGCGACGACTTGCCCTCCACGTGCAGGTTGAGCGTGCTCCTCGACGTCGGGACGACCGAGATCTGCGCCTCTCCCTCGCCCGTGTCGATGGCGCGCACGTGCAGGTGCCCGTCCTTGAGCTTGATCGCGAACTGGTGCGACCCCGCGACGAACCGCACCTCCCGGTCGTCGTCGATCACCGTGGGACCCAGGGGCAGACTCTTCATGGGTCCAGCATCGCCGATCGCGACGACCGCCGCGCAGAGCCGGCCCGCCCGTCGGCTGCTGCAGCCCCGCGGACCGGACGGCCGCGCGACGCCACGCCGTCCGGGCCAAGATGGGTGACATGAGCACCGAGATCCCGTCCCTGCCCCTGAACAACGGCACGTCGATCCCGCAGCTCGGCTACGGCGTCTTCAAGGTCCCGCCGGAGGAGACGCGCGAGCTGGTGCTGACCGCCCTCGAAGCGGGCTACCGGCACATCGACACCGCGCAGATGTACCGCAACGAGCGCGGGGTCGGCGAGGCCATCGCCGCGGCCGGGCTGCCGCGCGACGAGCTCTTCGTCACCACCAAGCTGAACAACGCGTTCCACGAGCACGACGCAGCCCTGGAGTCGTTCGACCGCTCCCTCGAGGAGCTCGGCCTCGACCACGTCGACCTGTTCCTCATCCACTGGCCGCTGCCCGCCGTCGGCCGGTTCGTCGAGGCGTGGGGAGCGCTGGAGGAGCTGTACCGCTCGGGCCGCGCCCGCGCGATCGGCACGTCGAACTTCCAGCCGCACCACCTGCGCCGCGTGCTCGCCGAGGGCACCGTGGTGCCCGCCGTCAACCAGGTGGAGATCCATCCGTGGTTCGGCAACGAGGAGGTCCGCGCGTTCGACACCGAGCACGGCATCGTCACCGAGGCCTGGTCCCCGCTCGGCCGCGGCCGCGTGCTGGACGACCCGACCCTCGCCCGCATCGCCGTCGAGCACGAGCGCACCCCCGCCCAGGTGGTGCTGCGCTGGCACGTGCAGCGCGGCGACGTCGTCTTCCCCAAGTCCGCGACGCCGTCGCGCATCCGGGAGAACCTGGAGATCTTCGACTTCGAGCTCTCCGGCGACGACATGGCCGCCATCACCGGCCTCGACCGCGGCGAGCGCATCGGCTCGCACCCGGACGAGATGAACAACACCGGCCGCTGATCCGGAGTGTTGTGAGCGCGATTTCGGGGACTATTCGCCACCGATCCTGGAGTTTGCGGGTGGTGATGTAGACGACCTTCCAGCCCTTGCCCGTGACCTGCTTGTCGAGCCTGAGCTGCTTGTCCGTGATCGCGGAGCT
>NZ_JBEYBQ010000032.1:21389-53237 GCF_040632295.1 Isoptericola sp. NPDC019482 | reverse complement strand
GCACATGGCAAGAGCCTGCTCAGCCGCGGCGGCGCCCGGGTGGGCTGGTGGTCGGCCCGCTCGCGCGGGACCCACCTAAAGTGGGCCAAACGCCCGCTCACAACAGGTTTCGGGGCACGTGTGGGAGAGGGATGCAGATGACGGACACCCCGTGGCTCGTCGTCGGGCTGGGCAACCCCGGGCCGAAGTACGCGGGCAACCGGCACAACGTCGGGCAGATGGTGCTCGACCTGCTCGCCGAGCGCACCGGCGCGCGGTTCTCGCGGCACGCCCGCGCCCAGGCCGCCGTCGCCGAGACGCGCCTCGGCGTCCTGCCCGGCGGTCGCCCCGGCCCCCGCGTGGTGCTGGCCAAGCCCAGCACGTACATGAACACCTCCGGCGGACCCGTCGCCGGGCTCGTGAAGTACTACGGCGTCGACCCGGCCCAGGTCGTCGTCGTGCACGACGAGGTCGACATCCCGTTCGACACCATCAAGCTCAAGTCCGGCGGCGGCGAGGGCGGCCACAACGGCCTGCGTGACATCACCAAAGCCCTCGGCACCAAGGACTACGTGCGCGTGCGCGTCGGCGTCGGCCGCCCCCCGGGCCGCACGGACACCGCCGACCACGTGCTCAAGGACTTCTCCGCCACCGAGCGCAAGGACCTGCCCATCCTCGTCGACGACGCCGCCGACGCCGTCGAGATGGTGCTCGTCGACGGGCTCCTCGCCGCGCAGGGGAAGTTCCACACCAAGGTCTGAGGGTGGTTGCCCGGGGTCGTTTCACCCGGGTGGAAAGCCCCAGAATGCCCTCTGATCCGGGCCCCGGTTCCATACGCTCGACGGGCGGTCACCGACCGTCCGCACGAGGAGGAACCATGGGCCCCACTGTGGCGCTCGCGCACGACTACGCGACCCAGCGCGGTGGAGCCGAACGTGTCGCGCTGATGATGGCCGACGCCTTCCCCGGCGCACCGATGTACACCACGCTCCACGACTCGGCGGGCACCTACCCGCAGTTCGGAGAGCTGGACCTGCGGACCACCGGCCTCGACCGGCTGGCCGTCCTGCGCCGCCATCACCGGCTCGCGCTGCCGTTCCTCGCCGGAGCCGTCGACCGCACCAATGTCGAGGCGGACGTGCTGCTCGCCAGCTCCACCGGCTGGGCGCACGGGTATCGGGGTGCCGGGCGCACCGTCGTGTACTGTCACGCCCCCGCGCGCTGGCTCTACCAGGCCGGGCGGTACCTCGGGCCCGACACCGGCAGCACGCTGCATCGCGCCCGCCGCGCGGCGGCGGCCGCGGCCCTCGGGATGCTCTCCCCGGCCCTGCGGCGGTGGGACGCCGAGGCCGCGGCCGGCGCGGACGTGTACCTGGCGAACTCGACCGTGACCCGGCAGGCGGTGCGCGACGTCTACGGCATCGACGCCGAGGTGCTGCCTCCGCCCCCGGCGATGCTGCCCGACGGACCCGAGCGCGCGGTCCGCGGGATCGGGCCAGGGTTCCTGCTGTGCGTCGCGCGGCTGCTGCCCTACAAGAACGTCGACGTCGTGATCCGGGCCGCCCGGGCGACGGGTCGCGAGCTCGTCGTCGTCGGTGACGGACCGGATCGCGCGCGTCTCACTGCGCTCGCCGAGGGCGCCCGCGTCCACCTGCTCGGCCGGGTGGACGACGCGCAGCTGCGCTGGGTCTACCGGCACGCGTCGGCGCTGGTCGCAGCCTCGTACGAGGACTACGGGCTGTCCCCGCTCGAGGCCGCTTCCTTCGGCCGGCCGGCCGTCGTGCTGCGCGACGGCGGCTACCTCGACACCGTCGTCGACGGCGTGACCGGGGTCTTCTTCGACCGCCCGCAGGTCGACGACGTCGCCCGCGGCATCGAGGACGCGGCGTCCCGCGACTGGGACGCCGAGAAACTCACGTCGCACGCTGCGCGGTTCGGCGTCGACCGCTTCGCCGCGCGACTGCGCGAGGTGGTCGCGGATCAGCTCGCGATCGCCCGTGGTGGTCGCCCCGAGACCAGGTCCGGGACCGAGCAGCACGTCGCCACACGAACCACCGCCGATCTCGTCGGCGTCGAGACGAGGCAGGGGATCCAATGACATTCCGGGAGCTGCTGCATGCGGTGTGGTTCGGGCGCTGGTTCGTGCTGGGCGCCCTGGTGGTGACGCTCGTCGGTGCACAGCTCTACGCGGGCCAGCAGGAGGTCGAGTACCAAGCCACCGCCGCGGTCCAGCTCGGCCTGGGCACGTCGGCCACCGGTGAGGTGACGCCCGAGGCCGACCCGTCGTCCGTGACGTCCGACGAGCTGCTCGCGCGCGCGTCGGCGGGTGGAGGCGCCGCCGTGCTGCCCGGTCAGGTCTCGGCCGCCTACGACAGCGGCTCTCGGACCATGACGATCGAGGCGAGGGCCGCGACGCCCGAGGCTGCCGTCGCCGCGGCCAACGCCGTCGCGGATGCGTATGTCGACGTCCTGCCGGAGGTTGTCGGCTCGCAGGTCTCCGCGATCGACGAGCAGATCAGCCGTGTGAGCGACCAGATCGAGAAGGCCCGCGCCACGCTGGAGCAGCAGGCGAAGGACCCGGAGGCCAAGGCGCTCGAGCAGACCGGGATGGACACCCTCACCCAGCTCACCAGTACCAAGACGGCGTTCGCGCTGCTCGTCGAACCTGGCCGGCTCACGGCGCCCGCGCAGGCGGCGTCACCGGTGACCCTCAGCGGCAGCAACGTCATCGGCGTCGCCATCCTGCTGGGGCTCGTCGCCGGGGTCGGCCTCGCGCTCGCCCGAAGCGCGCTCGACCAGCGGGTGCGCACGGCTGCCCAGGCGGCGAGCATCGCCGATGCTCCCGTGCTCGCCGAGATGGGGGGCATGTCGCGCGCGACCAAGGAGTCCGGGCGAGATGGTCGGCTGCCGGTGGCAAGCCGTGTCGCGACACCGTTCACGGAGTCGGTGCGCGAGCTGCGCACCGCCGTGCAGGTGGGGCTCGAGCACCGTGACCACGTGGCCGTCGTGGTCTCCGCGGCCGACCCGCGGGCACCGCGGGCCTTCGTCACCGCGAACCTGGCCGCTTCCTTCGCGCTGTCGGGGCGACGCACCATCGTGCTGTCCGGGGACATGCGCCGCCCGCAGATCGACACCCTGCTCCCGCCGCCCGCCGACTGGGACGGGCCGAGTCACCAGCTGCGTCCCACCCGGGTCCCGAACCTCGAGGTGTGCCCGGTGCCGGACGTCGAGCTCGACCCGGCCGACTACCTGGCGACGCAGGGCGCGCAGGATCTCTTCCAGTCGCTGACGCGGCAGGCGGACATCGTCGTCGTCGACGCGCCACCCATCCTCGCGGCGGCCGACGCGACGATCCTCGGTGGGTACGCCGACGGGACAGTGCTCGTGGTGAGTGCGGGGCGCACCGACCGGCTCGTCCTCGGTGAGGCCGCCGAACGCCTGCGCACCAACGACGTCCCGCTCCTGGGGATCGCGGTGGCGGGGGTAGCGGGCAACCGCCGCACGGAGTACGCGGCGACCTACGGCGACTCGAGGGCCGACGTCGCCGAGAGCGGCGCGGGTCGCTCCGACGATGTCGCGGAGCGATCAGGGAAGGTGGACGAGCCGGATCCGAGCTCGGGTCGCACCTCGGTCGGGTCCCGCCGTCTCGGGGGGACGGTGGGCGCTGCTGTTCCTGAGGGTCGCGCTGGCCGGTCGGTGGCACCTGCCGGTACCCGCGGCACTCGCTGAGCCCTGACGACCTGGTCGCCGGGTGTCGACCGCAGATCAGTACCCGAGCGCCTCCCGCATGAGCACCGCCTGCGCGTCCCAGGTGGGCAGTCCTTCCGGCGGGAGGACAGCGGGGACGGGCGCGGCGTCGAGCACGGTGGCGACCGCGCGAGGGAACCGGTCCGGGGGTACTGCCGTCACGTGGGATGAGCCGAGCGTCGCGCGTGCGTCGCGGAACCCCGACACCGGGGTCGAGACGACCGGCCGACCGGCGGCGAGGTACTCGTAGAGCTTGATCGGGTCCAGGCTGTCGGTGAACGCGTCGACGTGGTGCGGGACCACCAGCACGTCGGCGTGCGTGAGGTAGGCGGGAATCTGGTCATACGGTCGTGGCCCGGCCAGCACGACACCTGCGGAGCGCAGCCGGGCCACGTCGTCGGCCGCCAGGAGCGCCGGGCCGACGAGGACGAGGGTCGCGCCTGCCGGAGCGGCGCGCATCGCTCCCGCCGTCGCGACGCAGAGCTCCACGTCGAGCCGGTCGGGGTGCAGTGTGCCCGCGTACAGGGCCACCGGCCCTGAGGGCATGTCGGACGGCCGCGGACCGGGCCGGCGGTACGCCTCGACGTCGACGCCGTTGCGGACCAGGACGACGCCGACGGGGTCCGTCCCCTGGGACCGTGCCGACCGCCGCCGTGCGCCCTTGCCCTCGGCGAGCGCGGGGGAGCAGACGGTCACGACGTCGGCACGTGCGAGGAGGTCGTCCTCCCACCTCCGCAACCGGTCCAGCTCAGCAGCAGGGCGGGCGGCGGCCAGCCAGTCGTCGGTGACGTCGTACAGCACCTTGCCGGGCGCAGCCCCTCCGGAGACGGCGTCCAGGAACGGGACACCGCCCAGGTCGTTGACCCACACCGTCGGCCATCGGTCGTCGAACCGGCGCACGACGGTGCGAAGCACCCGACGCGCGCGCCGGACGTCGAACCCTGGGTCGACGCGTCGGGGCAGCCATTTCGTGGGCTCGTACAACCACAGGCGTTCCCCGGGGCCGCGCCGCAGCCCGCGACCCGGTCGCGGTCGCTCGCGGCGGAGGAGTGCGAGGGAGACGTCGCGCGGCGGCTCGACGAACAGGACGTGCAGGGCCGCGTCATCGCGCAGGAGACGCGAGACCAGGTGCTGGTTGCGTCGCCAGACGTCGTCCCACGGTTCGAGCGACACCACGACGAGAGCGCGGGGCGGTCGACCCTCGGTCACCGGACGCTCCGGTAGACGGCGTCGGTCGCCGCGACCTGTGCCTCGAGCGTGAAGCCCTTGCGCTGCCGAGCCTGCGCGGCGGCGCCGTAGGCGTCCCGCGCCTCGGGGGCGGCGGCGAGCGCGGCCAACGCTGCGCCGGCCCGCGCAGCGGACCCCGCCGGGAACAGCACGTCCGAGGTGAGCGCGGGGGAGCAGAGTCCCGTGAGCAGTTCCACGTGGCCGCCTGCGGCCGCGGCCACCACCGGCAGGCCGTGGGCCATCGCCTCGAGCACCGAGAGCCCCAGGCCCTCGACGGGACAGGGGGCCAGGAGCAGTGCGGAGGTCCGCAGGAGGTCCGGGACGTCGCCGCGGAAGCCGAGCCACTCGACCTTGTCGGCGACACCGATCTCCTCCGCGACCTGCTGAAGGTGGGAGCGCAGCGGGCCGTCCCCGGCGACGCGCAGCGTCCACCCGTCGTCGCGAAGACCAGATGCCGCGAAGGCGCGCACCCCAACCTCGGCGGCCTTCTCCGGGGCCAGTCGTTGGGCCATCAGCACGACCTTCTCCCGCCCGCGGGCGGGCGCGGCGTCGGGCTGGGAGTCGACACCGGGATGAATCACGGTGCTGGAGCCGTCGACCGAGTCCGCCACGAACGCGCTGATGGACATCTGGGCGCGCACGCGTGCCCGGGCGACGGCAGCCACCGCGCCCCCGGCCGGCCCGGTTCCGCGGGGCCGGGCGAAGTGTCGCGTGGTAACCACGGGTGCGCGGTGTCTCCAGGCTGCGACCCCCGCAAGCGTGGCGGCCACCTCCGCGGCGGTCATGTGCACGTGCAGCACGTCGTGCTGGGGCTGTGCGCGGAGAGCGCGGACGACGTCGACGGTGGTCGCGGCGGGCTCGACCGAGACTCCGGACCCGGCCAGCTCACCTGCCATCGGGCCGACGGCCCCGCCGATCACGTGCACCGTGTGCCCGGACGCCTCCTGGGTGCGGGCCAGCCGGGCCACGTGCCGCTCGACCCCGGCGAACCCGTCCGATCGGATGGCATGCACGACCTTCATCGGTGCTCCGTGGGTTGGTGGGCCGCGTCGATCTCCGTGAGCAGCTTTAGGTACCGCGAGGCGACCCGGTCCCACGTGCGCTCCAGCGCTGTGGCGCGAGCCGCGGCGGATCCGGCGGCACGCGCGGCGGCATCCTTTCCCAGCACCTGCGCGAGGCCCTTCGCGACGTCGGCGGCCGTGCGTTCCACGAGCGCACCGTTGATCCCGTCGTCGATGAGGTCCGGTGCTGCGCCCACGCGGGTGGCGACGACGGGCACTCCGGCGGACATGGCCTCGAGCACCACGAGAGCGTCGGCCTCGTAGGAGCTGGGCAGCACGAGCACGTCCGCGGCCCGGAGCGCCTCGCGGGCGTCCGGCTGCCGTCCGGCGAGATGGAGCCGTCCGCCGAGGCGGGCCTGCCAGCGATCGGTCACCAGGGCGAGGACCTCCGCCGTGCCGCCGACGACGAGCACGTGCAGCTCGGGCCGCTGCGCCGCGGCCTCGAGCAGCAGGTCGAGGCCCTTGCGTGCGGGTTCGTGTCCCACGAACAGGGCGCAGTCGACGTCGTCGGGGACGCCGAGGCGCGCGCGGGCCGTCACGCGTCCGTGCGCGGTCGTCGGTCGGAACGCCTCGGTGTCGACCCCGTTGCCGATCACCACGCACGGCGCGCCCAGTCGGCCGTAGGTCTCCACGAGCCCGTCCGCCTCACGGGTGGTCAGGGAGACGACGGCCCGGTGCAGGCGTCCCCGGTAGCGGGTCCGGTCCCGCAGGTAGGTGGCGGCGTGGAGCGGGTTGAGCCACCACCTCCGCCGCCCGCGGGCGCGCATCGCCATCGCGAGGATCCCGTGGTTGACGTACACGTGCCCGGCGTACACGTCGTTGTGCACGAGCGATACGAGGTCGGGGTCGGCCGCGAGACGCCTGCGGAGGGTCAGCGCGCCGACCACGGTGAACCACCCGACCCGCAGCGCGTGCACCGGCTTGGCGAACGGTCCGCGAGCGGGGGGCAGCCACGCGCCGTGGGCTTCCGCCAGGGTGTGACGTTCGGTCGCGACGCCGGCGCGGGTGAACGCCGCCTCGAGATGGTGGGCGACGGCTCCGACCCCGGTGCCGGGTGCGATCTCGGGCGCGACCTGGACGATCCTCATGGCGCTGCCTGCTCGAGCGCGCGCTGCCGGACCACGGCGGTGCGAGACCGGTGGGCAAGGCGTGCCGGCGGCGATGCCGCACGGTGCTGCGTCTGGGCCAACGCACCGAGGCAGATGCCGGCGACGGCGAACGGGACACTCACCTGGACCGACACCCAGAAGAGGTCGAACTGGCCCTGGACGAACCGCATCGCCACGACCGCGAGGGCGAGGGTCCCGTAGGCCGGATCGACCCGCCAGAGCACGATCATCGAGCCCAGCATCATGACGAGGAACCCGAGCAGCCCGATCGTCCCGGCCGAGGTCAGCACTTCGAGCTCAGCGTTGGGTGGTTGGAACGCGAAGTCGGTGCGGCCGGCCGTCCACCATCGCAGGCCGACGCCGAACCACTCGTGCTCGCTCCACACGGACAACGACTGCTGGTACCAATCGAGCCGCTGCTGCGCCGAGTTGTGCTGATTTGTCGACGTCAGCTGCTCGGCGACGAGGGAGACGACGTAATAGGCGGCGGGCAACACCGCCACCAGGATCCAGCGGCTGTGGCGCACGCCGGACGCGCGTCGCAACGATGCCGCGACGACGACGACACCGAGACCGATGAGTGCCTGCCTCGCCTGGGTGGCGACCACACCGACCGCGCAAAGCCAGAAGGCGGAATAGGTGAACAGTCGCGGCCAGCGCAGCCACGGCGGGCGCACATACGCCACCACGGCTCCGAAAGCGAGGACGTTGCCGACGAAGTTCTTGTGCATGTCGTACGGGAAGGAGATGTAGACGGGCCCGGTGTCGCCGTGCAGCAGCTGGGCGGCTGCCGTGCCGCACGTGACGAGCGCGAGCAGGGTGCAGGCGCCCAGGAACGCGGTGAGCGCCGGCCGGGCGTACCCGGACCGGCCCACCGCCCAGCCGACGACGACCGCCCCGCCCACGGACAACCAGGCATGGAACCACTCGACCGTGTTGGCAGGGAACGGGTTCGCCACGACCGTGAACAGGGTCGACACCTGATAGACCGCCGAGAGCCACAGGAGGGCGCGCATCTCGCGAGAGAACGGTCGCGGGCCGACAAGGATCGCCACCCAGAACGCGCAGAACAGGACGAAGTCGCTCAGGGACAGGTCGACGCCGCCGCCGCCGACTCGCCTGACCACGATCAGCAGGGGGATCGCGAGGACGGGGAGCGCCGCCGGTTCGCGCAGTGTGAGGCCGCCGAGGAGCAGCACGGCTGCGCCGGCGAGCGCCACGAGCATCGGGTCGCTCAGGAGTTCGCTCACAATCGGCCACCCCTGGCACCGGTCATGATCCGCAGCCGTCGTCGCGCCGTCGCCCCGGCCGCGCCGCGGCGCACCGCACGGACCAACGCCCCGGCGAGCATCGCCACCTGCGCAGACCTCCAGCCCGTCGGGCCGTGATGCTTGCGCAGGTAGCGCTCGAGCGAGGCATGGAAGAGCCGATCACGCTCGGCGGGGTCGGTGCTCGTGGCGCCACCGACATGCATCGCATGGGCTTCCGGCACGACGGCGTGGCGCCATCCGACGTCGCTGGCGCGTCGTGCCCAGTCCGCCTCCTCGGCGTACAGGAAGTAGCCGGTGTCGAGTCCGCCCACCTGCGCGAGGGCCTCGACGCGCAGGAGGAGCACCGACCCGATGACGTATTGGTCGGCCGGACGGGTCGCCGCTACTCTCCCCAGCCCCACAGCCTCGAGCCAGGCGCGTCGGGGACTGGGGAACGGCCATGACACGCGGGCCGGTCGCCCGTCCTCGTCCGTCTGGGCCGGCCCGACGGCCGCGAGGCCGGGGTCGGCGTCGAGCGCCTTCGCCAGCAGGTGGACGTCGGCCGGGTCGACGACGGCGTCCGGGTTGAGCAGCAGGACGTGTGCCTCGGGGTTGCGTCGGTGCGCGAGGCCGTAGGTGACGCCGCTCGCGAATCCGCCGTTGTGCCCAGGGTCGAGGTAGCGCGCACCGTGGGCGAGGGTGACCGTCCGCACGGTGTCGTCGGACGAGTTGTCGACCACGGTCACCGGCAGGTGCCCCGCGAGCGGGGCGAGGGCCCGGCCGAGGAGGTCGGCGCGGCCATAGGCGACGACGATCACTTCGACGTCGCGTCCGGGGCGGACATCGGCCGGCGCACCCCCGGGCGTCTCGAGGACGGCGTCGTAGAGGTCGTGGTACCGGGCCGCGACGGCCGGCCACCCGCATTCCGCGGCTCGCTCCAGCCCTGCGGCACGGAGCCGCGCCGCAAGATTCGGGTCCGTCCCGACGGCGACGACGGCATCCCGCAGGGCGACGGCGTCGTCGGGCGGCACCAGCACACCCGCATCGCCCACGACGTCCGGCAGCGCTCCCGTCGCCGTCGCGACCACCGGGGTGCCGCAGGACATGGCCTCGACGGCGACGCGGCCGAACTGCTCCACCCAGCCCGGGGTCTGCAGGGACGGCACGGCCAGCACGTCGATCCCCGCGTAGAAGGCAGGCAGGTCCTCCGGCGGGAGGCTGCCGCGCGTGTCGATCCGGCCGCCGGACGCGGCGGCCGCGGCGGCGACCTCGGCCCGCAGCGAGCCGTCACCGGCCAGGACGAGAAGGAGCTCGGGCTCGGCGTCGTCGGGCCGTCCGCCGACCGCGTCCAGCAGCACCTGCACGCCCTTGTGGGGCTCGAGGCGGCCGGCGTAGCCGACACGAACGACGTCGTCACGCCAGGGCGGGCGCTCCGGGGGCTCCGCACTGAGGGAGACTCCGAGCGGAACCACCGGCGCGGGGCCCCGCAGGCCCTTGTCGGTGACGATCCGCGCCGCGCCCGAGTTGCACGCGACGACGGCGGCGGCCCCCCGGAGAGCCAGGCGCTCGAACCAGCGGAACGGCACGGGATACCGCTTGTGGATGTTCTGGGCCGAGTACAACACGTAGGGCGCGGAGCGGCCCTGGCCACGGCCGAGGGCTCGGCGCAGGCCGCGCAGGGCGAGGATCTCCGCGGTGGCGAGGGCGAACGGCTCCTCGTGCACGTCGAGCACGTCGTGGGGCCGGCCCAGCTCGCGCCACAGGGCACAGGGGTCGTAGAGGAACAGCGCCGGGTGGCGCCCTGCGGTCCGGATGCCCACGACATCCTCGCCCGGGCGGGGGGCCAGGTGGACGGGTCGCCCGCCCGCCTCCCAGCTGCGCGCCGACAGCACGCGCACCTCGATCCCCCGGCGCCGCAGCTCGCGCTCGCGCTCGCGCCAGGCGTCGACGACCGCGCTGTGCGAGACCCGCAAGACCTTCATGGCTCCCGATCCTGACCGCCGCCGACCTGTCACGGAACGACGCCGCCGCACAATCACCCGGGTGACGAGCCTTTTCACCCCGGGCAACACTCACGGTGGGCGGTGCCCGCTGGTTAGCGTCGAGGCGGCGTGAAGCCACCGGCCCGAGGGATTCCCTGCCCGCGGGACCGGCCGGACGACGACGGGGGACGGACCATGCGAGTGCTCGTCGATGGTGACCGCGGGTACGTGGGTGCGGTGTTGGTGCCGTTCCTGCAGGCGGCGGGCCACGAGGTGGTCGGCCTCGACGTCGGCTGGTACGACGGCTGCGACTTCGGCCCCCCGGTGACGGGGTACGAGCAGCGCACCGGCGACGTCCGGGACGCGCGGCCCGAGGACCTCGCCGGCTTCGACGCCGTGATCCACCTCGCGGCCATTTCCAACGACCCGTTGGGGCACCTCAACCCGCAGGCCACCTACTCGGTGAACACCGACGGCGCCGTGCGCATGGCGCGCGCGGCGAAGGCGGCCAGGGTGACCCGTTTCCTGTTCTCGTCGTCGTGCTCCCTGTACGGCGCGGCGGGCGACGAGCCTGTCGACGAGGGCGCCGAGTTCCACCCCGTCACCCCGTACGGGGAGTCGAAGATCCAGGCCGAGCGCGGCCTCTCCGCGCTCGCCGACGACGACTTCTCGCCCACGTTCCTGCGCAACGCCACCGCGTACGGCTCGTCGCCGCGGCTGCGGGCCGACATCGTGGTCAACAACCTCACCGGCACCGCGTACACGCGCGGGGAGGTGCGGCTGCAGTCGGACGGCTCGCCGTGGCGGCCCCTCGTGCACGTCGAGGACATCGCGCGGGCGTTCCTCGCCGGGCTCGAGGCCCCCCGCGAGGTGGTGCACGACCGGGCCTTCAACGTCGGCCGGGACGAGGACGTCGTCCAGATCCGCACCGTCGCCGAGCAGGTCAGCGAGGTCACCGGCGCCCCCGTGACCTTTGCCGCGGGGGCGGGGGCCGACACCCGCAACTACCGGGTCGACTTCACGCGCATCCGCACCGAGCTCCCCGCCGCCGCCCCGCGCTGGACGGTGCGGGACGGGATCCGGCAGATCTGGCAGGACGTGCACCGGTTCGGCCTCACCGCCGACGACTTCGAGGGCCCGCGCTTCGTGCGCCTGCACCGGGTGAGCGAGCTCGCCGCCAGCGGTGCGCTCGACCTCGAGAACCTGCGCACCACGGCGGTGAGGGCGTGACCGCCGTGTCGGCGGCGCGGCACGCCGCCAGCGCGCCCGAGGGAGCCGCCGTGCCCGCGCCGTCGTGCCGGCTGTGCGGCGCACCCCTGACCCGCACCTTCGTGGACCTCGGGATGTCGCCGCCGTGCGAGACCTACCCCACGGCCGAGCAGGTCGACGGACCGGAGGTCTTCTACCCGCTGCACGTGCGGGTGTGCGAGCAGTGCCTGCTGGTGCAGCTGCCCGCTTACGTGCCGGCGGAGGACATCTTCGACGACTACGCCTACTTCTCGTCCTACTCCGCGTCGTGGGTGGAGCACGCGCGCCGGTACGTCGACGGCGCGGTGGAGCGGCTCGGGCTCACCCCCGAGCGGTCGTTCGTCGTCGAGGTGGCGAGCAACGACGGCTACCTGCTGCGGCACGTCGTCGACCGGGGGATCCGCTGCCTCGGCATCGAGCCGTCGGGCAACGTGGCCGCGGCCGCGGTCGAGCGGGGCGTGCCCACGGTGGTGGAGTTCCTGGGCGAGGAGACGGGGCGGCGCGTGCGCGCCGAGCACGGCCCGGCCGACCTCGTCGTGGCCAACAACGTGTTCGCGCACGTGCCGGACATCGTCGACTTCTCGCGCGGGCTGCGGCAGCTGGTCGCCGACGACGGGCGGGTGTCGATCGAGATCCCGCACCTGCTGCGACTCGTCGAGGGCAACGAGTACGACACGATCTACCACGAGCACTACAGCTACCTGTCGCTGCTCACGACGCAGCGCGTGCTGGCCGCCGCCGGGCTCACGGTGGTGGACGTGGACGAGCTGCCCAGCCACGGCGGCTCGCTGCGCACGTGGTCCGTGCCGACGCCCGACGTCGGGTCCGAGGCCGGGTCCGGGGGAGGGCCCGCCGGCGACGTGCCGGAGCCCTCCGCCGCGGTCGCCCGCGTGCTCGCCGCCGAGGCCGCCGCGGGGCTGCACACGGTGGAGGGGCATGCCGGCTTCGCGGAGCAGGTCGCCGCCGTGCGCGACGACGTGCTGCGCTTCCTGCTCACCGCACGCCGCGAGGGCAAGCGCGTGGTGGCGTACGGAGCGCCTGGCAAGGGGAACACGCTGCTCAACCACTGCGGTGTTCGCCCCGACCTGATCGAGTTCGCCGTCGACCGCAACCCGTACAAGCACGGCCGGTTCACGCCGGGCATGCACCTCCCCATCCACGCGCCCGAGGCGCTCGACGCCGCGCGGCCGGACTACGTCGTCGTCATGCCGTGGAACCTTCGGCAGGAGATCTCGGCACAGCTCGCGCACGTCGCCGACTGGGGAGGCCGGCTGGTGACGTTCCTGCCGCGCCTCGAGGTCTTCGAGCCGGGCACGTGAGCGCCGTCGTGCCGGGCTGGCGCTGCCGGTGGTGCCGGTCGGACCGCGCCGCGGTCGTGCTCGACCTGGGGAACCAACCGGCCGCGGACAGGTTCCCCGGCCCGGAGGATCCGGCGCCGGACCCCGTGCACCCCTTGCGCATGGTGATGTGCGACCGGTGCCACCTCGCCCAGCTCGAGGAGGATCCGACAGGCCCCGAGCAGCCGCTCGGCGTCGAGCCCGCCGCACTGGTGGCTCAGGCCCGCAACGGCGTGGCCGACCTGGTCGCCGGTGGGCTGCTGCCCCCCGGCGCATGGGTGGGGGAGATGCGCAGCCCGCATGGCGGATCGTGGCTCGAACGGGTCCGCGAGATCGCGCCGGACGCGGTGCTGCTGGACGGGCCCGGCACGGTCCCAGGACTCGCCGCCGATCTCGTCGTCGACTCCCTCGGTCTCATGCACGAGGCGGACCAGCGTGCTGCTTGGGACGCGCGCGTGGACTCTCTCGCGCCCGACGGCGTCCTGGCACTGCACGTGCACCCGCTGTCCGTGATCGTGCGTGACGGCACCTGGAACGCCCTGCGGCACGGGCACTTCGCGTACTTCTCGATCACCGTGCTGGTGGAGATGGCCAGGAGCACGGGCCTGGTGCCTGTCGGCTTCTGGCGCTACCCGCTGTACGGCGGGACGCGGCTCCTGGCGCTGGCGCGCGAGGGATCACGTCACTCCCTGGGCGCGGGCCGGGTGGCCGCTGGCCTCGTCGCGGCGGAGGCGGCGGCCGAGGCCGCCGCCGGGGTCACGGAGCCGCGAGCGGTGCAGGCGCTCCAGCGGCAGGTGGCCCGCTCCACGAGCGTGCTGCGGGGCTGGCTCGACGCGAACACCGGCACCGTCGTCGCCTACGGCGCGGCCTCGCGTGCGGTCGCGCTGTTCGCGCTGGCGGGCGTCACGGCCGACGACGTCCTCGCCGTCGTCGACGCGTCCCCCGCCAAGCGTGGCCGGGCCATGCCCGGGGGACCCAGCCCGCGGGTGCCGGTGCTCGGGCCGGACATCCTTGCCGAGGTGCGTCCGGACAAGGTGTTGCTGCTGGTGCCGGACCTCCTCGAGGAGGTCCGCGCGGCCCACCCGGAGGTCGAAGCGTTCGGAGGTCGCTGGGTCGTCGCCGAGCCCGAGCTCGTCGAGGTCGAGCCGCTCAGTCGGGACGGCGGTCGCTGGCGGTGAGGGTCGCGGCAAAGGCCGTCCATGAGCCGGCGGCGGCGTCGCGGTCGCTCACGAGGGAGACCGGCAGTGGCCACGGGACCGCGAGGTCGGGGTCGAGGTGGTGTACGGCGACGTCCTCGGCCGGGTCGTGCTCGGCATCGATGCGGTAGCAGACGTCGGCCGTGTCGGTGAGGGTCTGGTGGCCGTGGAGGAAGCCTCGGGGCACGTACAGGACGTGGAACGACTCGTCGTCGAGAAGGAACGCCTCGACGTCGCCGTAGGTCGCCGAATCAGGCCGGGCGTCCACGATGACGTCGAGGACGGCGCCGTGGGCGACACGGACCAGCTTGGCCTCGCCCGCACCGATCCTGCCGTGCATCCCGCGCACGACTCCGCGGGAGGATCGCGATTGGTTGTCCTGGACGAATGCGAAGGGATCGAGGCCTGCAGTGCGAGCTACATCGGCGTCGAACGTGCGGGTGAAGAAGCCACGCGCGTCGCGGTGGGGAGAAGGGGTGAAAAGCAGCGGGCCGGTCATCGTCGTGGCGTGCACTTCCATGGCTGAAGGCTACCGACGGAGCGTGTCGGGGACCGGATGAAATGCAGCGGATCCTCTACTCGCCTCGGCTCGTGCGGGCAACACTGAGACCGGCGATACCACGGTGGGGAGGTTCAGATGAATACGCAGCGGCGAGCCGTTGTCCTGGGCGCGACGGGCGGGATCGGCTCCGCGGTCGCGCTCGAGCTCGCGACAGACCACGAGCTCTGGCTCGTGGGCCGCGACGAGGACCGGTTGCGCGACTGCGCCGCACGCATCGTGGGATCCCACCTGTGGCGCCTCGACCTGGAGTCGGACGACGTCTCGCTCGTTCCGTCCGAGCTCGGGGAGGTCGACGTCCTGATCCTCGCGGCCGGCTGGTGGCGCCCTGGACGTGTCACGGAGCTGTCCCCGGCCGACCTGCGGCAGTCCTTCGCCGTGAACGCGATCGGTCCTGTCCAGCTCCTCACTGCCCTGCTGCCGCGGTTCCGTGCCCCCTACGCGCGCGTGATCGCCCTGAGCTCGACCGCCGTGCACGCCAGCCCCAGGGAGCGGGCGGCGTACGTCGCCGCCAAAGTGGCCCTCGAGTCGCTTCTCCAGGCGGTGCACGAGGAAGAGGGGTCGCGGGGCACCCAGATCACGATCGTCCGCCCGGGACGAGTCTCGACCGCGATGCACGCCGCCGTTCGGCGCGCCGAACGGGCCGACGACCGCCCGCCGGTCCTGGAACCGGCGGACTTCGCCGCCGTGGTCCGCACCCTCATCGAACTTCCGTCGGCGGTCCATGTGCCCGAGGTGGTCGTCCGTCCCGCGCTAGTCGTCGATTCACTCGAAGGAGTCAGGTCGTGAAGGTCGTCCTCTTCTGCGGTGGGCTCGGGATGCGTATGCGTTCGGAGAACAGCCAGCTGCCCAAGCCGATGATGCCCATCGGGTCGCGACCCGTGCTGTGGCACATCATGAAGTACTACGCCCATTTCGGGCACAACGAATTTATCCTGTGCCTCGGATATGGTGCGGGCGCGGTCAAGGACTACTTCCTCGACTACCGCGAGACGCACTCGAACGACTTCGTCCTGTCGGAGGGGTGTCGGAAGGTCGAGATGCTGTCGACGGATATCAGCGACTGGCGGATCACTTTCGTCGACACGGGTATGAGCACGGCAATCGGTGAACGACTCCGGAGAGTGCGCCAGTATCTGGGCGGCGACGAGATGTTCCTCGCGAACTACGGCGATGTGCTGACCGACGCGCCGCTCGACGCGATCGTCGAGGACTTCGCCAGGACCGAGGCCGTCGGGACCCTGCTCGCCGTCGACCCGAAGGACTCGTTCCACGTCGTGAAGATCGATCCAGACGGGAACCTTCAGGGGATCGAGCCGGTCGCCGAGATGGAGATGCGCATCAACGGCGGGTACTTCGTGCTGCGGCAGGGCATCTTCGACTATCTCGACGAGGGCGACGATCTCGTGATGGACGGGTGCGTCCGCGCGGCCAAGGACGGCAGGTTCCGGGCCCAGCGTTACGACGGTTTCTGGGCGCCCATGGACACCTTGAAGGAGAGGCACCAGCTCGAGGAGCTCCAACGGACGGGACAGAGCCCGTGGGCGGTCTGGGAAGGCCGAGGGAATGACTCCGGCAGGCGCGCGCCCGTGATCGACGTCCCGGACGTGTCGAGCCGACCGGCCGAGGTCTCGCGATGATCGAGATGCTCGTTCCCGGCGGGTCGCTGACGGTCCTGTGTCTCGGCGCCCATCCTGATGACATCGAAATCGGCTGCGGAGGGACGCTCCTGGCGCTGAGCGCTGTGCGTGAGGTCGACGCTCAGTACGTGGTGATGACGGGCGACCCCGCCCGGCAGGTGGAGGCGAAGCAGGCGGCGGAGAGCTTTCTGCCCGGGGCCATGGTCGAGTTCGGGGGCTTCCCGGACGGCCGGCTGCCGGCCTGCTGGAACGAGGCGAAGGACTTTCTCGAGTCGGTCGCACGACGGACACCGCGCCCTGACGTCGTCTTCAGCCCGCGCCGGGACGACGCGCATCAGGACCACCACGCGGTCGCCGCGCTCGTGCCGACGGTGTGGCGGAACGCCCTCGTGCTGGAGTACGAGATCCCGAAATGGGACGGCGACCTGGGCGGCGTGAACCTCTACGTCCCCCTCGACGAGGCGGAGGTCGAGCGCAAGCTCGCGCTGCTGGACGCGTCGTTCCCCTCACAGGTCACCCGCGACTGGTGGGACCGGGAGACGTTCACCGCGCTCCTTCGCCTGAGGGGGGTGGAGTCCAGGTCGCGGTACGCCGAGGGCTTCGTAGCACGCAAGGTGCTCCTGGGCCTCGGCGCCGACCGGAGGCCCGGACCCCTGCGTGGAGGGGAGGGCCACTGATGGGTGCCGCTCCGAAGGTGACACTGGGGATGCCCGTCTTCGACGGCGAGAGGTTCCTGGACGAGGCGCTCGCCGCCGTCTGTGCCCAGGATGCCGACGGCCTGGAGATCCTGGTCTCGGACAACGGCTCGACGGACGCCAGTCTCGAGATCGCGCGGGACTGGGCCGCACGCGACTCCCGCGTGCGGGTCCTGGTGAGCGACGTGAACCGCGGGGGGACGTGGAACTTCAACCGGCTGCTCGAGGCAGCGCGGGCACCGCTCTTCAAGTGGGCCCCCGCCGACGACGTGATCGCACCGTCGTTCGTGAGCCGGTGCATCGAGACATTGAGCGCCGAGCCTCTGGCGGTCGCCGTGCTCCCGCGCACCGTCTACATCGACGAGGCGGGCGCGGTCATCGAGGAGCGGCAGGACCTCGAGCTCGGGCTGGATGCCCCGTCGCCGCACGAACGTCTCGACCGCCTGCTGTCAGGGATGGTGGCGCACGTGATGTACGGGCTGCTGGGGACCGAGACTCTTCGCGCGATCGGCGGTGTGCGCCGAGGGCCCGGGGCGGACTGGGCGATCGGGGCCCAGCTGTGCATGCTCGGGAAGATCGTCCTCGTCCCGGAGCAGCTGATGATGCAGCGTCGGCACGGTGGCCAGAGCAACGGCTCTGGTGCCGAGATCGTGGCCTGGGACAACCCGGGCGCGACGGGTCGGACCGTGTCCTTCGGCCTCGCGAACCTCTCGATCAACGCCGCGCTGGCATCTGCCGTCAGGTCGGTGCGGCTCCCGCTCGACGAGCGGACGAGGTGTGCCGCGACGGTGCTCCGGACCTGGACCCTCCCGCGGCTGCCCGGCGCCCTGGCCACCGATGTGTTCGACATGGTCGGTGCCACGTGGCCGCCGGACTGGGTCCGACGGTGGCGGGCCGCGCGCGCTCGACGTGCGTTGCCGGTCGGCGCCGACGGATGAGCGGTGCGACGACGACGCACGGGCGGCCTGCAGGACGGCGCTCGCACTGAGCGCCAGGACGGAGGGGGCACGGCATGAGGGTTGCGCACCTGGACCACTCCACGGCGGTCGGCGGTGCCGAGCTCGCGCTGCGGCGGATGCTCGTCGCCCGAGACGCCGGCGACACCGGGTGGCGGGCGCTCGTGGCGCTTCCACGCCCTGACGCCACCGGGGCGCCGGACGACGGGCCGTTCTCCGGTATCGACGGCGTGCCGGTCGTGCGGCTGGGGCCGCCCCAGGGGCCGGGTCTCGGGATCGGGGCGAGCGATGGCGCGCGGATTGCCTGGTCGCGAAAGGTCACGGGGGGCGCGGCACTCGCCGCGTCGTCGTGGGCGCTCCGGCGATCAGCAGTCGCGAGAGCCGACGTGGTGCACGCGAACACATCACGAGCGGCCGCCTACGGCGCCCTCGCGGTCCACAGGCGGCAACGGTTCGTCGTGCACCTTCGTGATCTGGTGTCGGCAGAGGCCCTGGGGAGGCACGGCCTGGCCGCGATGCGTCTGGCGCTGCGCCGCGCGGACGGTGTCGTCGCGAACTCCGCGGCCACGCTCGGCACCGCCGAGCCGTACCTCCGGGTGGGCGTCCCCGCGCTCGTCCTGCCGAGCCCGTCGGGGTTCGACCGGGTGCGTGCGGAGGGCCGTCTGGACGTCGGTGGAGGAGGGCCGCGCGTCGTGGGGATGGTCGCCCGTATGGCGCCGTGGAAGGGGCAGGTGCTGCTGGTCGAGGCGTTCGCCAAGGCGTTCGCCGGGACGTCGACCCGGCTCAGGCTCGTAGGTGCCGCGCAGTTCGGCGATGAGGAGGTCGTCACCCAGGTCCGTGCGCGGGCGGTCGAACTCGGTGTGGCCGACCGGCTCGACCTGCCGGGGCACGTCACCGACGTCTACGCCGAGATCGCGCGGATGGATATATGCGTCCAGGCGTCGACCCGCCCGGAGCCGTTGGGGCAGAACGTGCTGCAGTATCTCGCGAGCGCCCGTCCGACGGTCGTGGCCGACGCCGGTGGTCCGCTGGAGTGGGTGCAGGACGGGGACAACGGGCTGGTCTTCCGTACAGGAGACGCCGCGTCCCTGGCTGATGCGCTCGTGCGATTGTCCGACCCGGTGCTGCGACGGCGGTTGTCCGCCGGCGCGTCGGCGACACCGATCCCGACCGACGCCGAGGTGGCGACATCGTTCGCCGCCTTTCTGCGCGCCGTTCCACCGCGGAGGTGACCTGAGTCCTTACCCGAGTGCTGCGAGCAGCTCCTGAACCACGACCGACCAGTCTCGCGACTCCGCGTGCCGACGCGCGCAGGCGCGTCGGCGGGCGAGACGGGCGCGGTCGTCCGCGAGCGCCGCGAGGGCATCCGCGAGCGCGGCGGCGTCACCCGGGGGGACCAGGATCCCGGCGTCGCCCACCGCCTCGGGGAGGCCCCCGACGTCGGACGCGACGACAGCTGCCCCGGCTGCCATGCCCTCGAGCGCCGTGAGCCCGAACGGTTCCGGCCACACCGACGGAACGACGACGACGTCGGCGGCCCGCATCGTCTCGTGCACCACGTCGCGTGGGGCGAACGGCCGCACGGTCACGGACGCCCCGAGCGAGGACGCGAGCACGGCGAGCTCCCGCTCGTAAGACGTCGGTGGGTCCGTGGCGGAGAACCCCGTCGAGCCGAGGACGTTCACATGGACGTCGCGGCGGCCAGAACGCAGCAGCATGCCCACGGCCCGGAGCAGCACGTCTGGCCCTTTCTCCGGGATGGTGCGGCCGACGAACGCGACCTCCAGCACGTCACCGGCGCAGCGCCCCGACGGGGTGAGCCTGCGGGAGTCGACGCCGTTGCGCACGACACGCACCCGGTCGCGCAGCGACGGGGGCAGCCGGTCGGACATCGCCTGCGCCAGATGGGCGCTGACGCACACGACGGCTGCCACGCTCTCGAGCGCGCGGCCGGCCTCACGCGGGGAGTAGGTGCGCAGCAGTTGGTTGTGCGCGTAGAGGACGGGCACGTGACGGCCGGCGTCCACGAGCCCGACCGCTTGCGGGGCGTTGTGCAGCAGCACCGTGGACGGCGTCCACGACCGCTGGCCGGCGAGCGCCGCCGTCCAGGACCGCAGGGCGCCCGCCCGCGGTCGTCCGAGCTTGGACCGCACCGCGTCGAGCCGCCGTTCGCGCACCGTCACGGGCGCCGCGGCGTCGTACTCGATCGCGTCGGCGTCGTCGTAGCGGTCGGGGTACGTGCCCCGGGCCACCACGACGCTGGGCCGGGGGACGTCGCGTCTCGCCGAGCACAGTCCGTGCACGACGGTGGGCACGGCGCTGCCTGTCCGCGGCGAGTAGTGGTCGCCGGGGGTGATCACGTGGACGAACCGCACCGGGGGCACGCTCGCGATGCTAGGCGGGCGCCGCGGTGCGGATCGTGGCTCGGGCGGGTGAACCGTGCCGTCGCTCGGGTGAACTCACCAGGGCGCCGCTACTGACGACGGCGGTGCGGTTCTATGTTGGCCGCATGCCCGCGCCCCTGGTGAGCGTCGTCCTCGCGACCAACCGCGTCTCGCCCTTCCTGGCGGAGGCTCTCGGCTCCGTGCGGGAGCAGACCCTGCGCACGGAGCACGTCGTCGAGCTCGTCGTCGTCGACGACGGCAGCCCCGACCCGGCAGCCCTCGACGCCGCTCTCGCGGAGTTCGGGGACCTCGCGCCCGTGGTGGTGCGCCAGCGGTCGTCGGGCCTCCAGATCGCCCGCAACGCGGGCATCGCCGTGACCCACGGCCGCTATGTCGCGTTCCTCGATGACGACGATCGCTGGGATCCGCGGCGGTTGGAGCGCCAGGTCGCACCGCTGGAGGCGGATCGCGGCCTGACCGCTGCGTACTGCCGGTTCCGCGTCGTGGACGAAGGGGGCGCGGGGGTGGCGCTGTCCGATTCGCACCGCGAAGGTCGGCTCACGGCATCCGACGTGCTCGGTGACACCGTCAGCATCATCAGTCCGGTCATGCTGGTCCGACGGTCAGCGCTCGACCGGGTCGGGACGTTCCACCCCGCCACGGAGTGGGCCGAGGACCGGGACCTGTCATTCAGGCTCGCGCTCGACGGCGACGCCTGGTGGGCGGACGAGCCGCTGGTGGACTACCGGCGGCACTCGGGCTCGATGACGAACCGCCGGCAGGCGCAGTGGATCGGCACCGATCGGGTGCTGGCTCTCCACGAAGGGGCGCTCGCGGCGTCGGGTCACGTCGAGCTGGCGGAGGTGGTGTCGCGGACCCGTCGCCGCCAGCGGCTCTCGTGGTCACCTCCACGATGGCGAGTCGTGGCGCGCGCGGTGCGCCGTGCTGTGCGGGGCGGGTCGCTGCGGGTGGCCGGCCCGGGTCAGGAGAGCACGCGCGCGTAGACGGCCTCGACCCTGTCTGCGACGCTGCTCCAGGACCAGCTTTCGGCGGACGCGAGGCCGGCGCGCCCCAGTCGCTCGCGGATCCCGGCGTCCCGCAGGGTCGCGAGGGCGTCGGCCAGCGCGTCGACGTCGGTCGGGTCCACCAGCAGCCCGTCGACGTCGTGGTTCACGATCTCGCTCGCCCCGCCGCGGGCCGTGGCGACCACTGGAATGCCGGCGCGCAGGCCTTCGAGCACCACGATGCCGAATGCCTCGACGCGGCTGGGCACCACGAGCGCCTCAGCGCGTGCGGTGACGGCGACGACGTCGGGCCGTGCGAGCGCGCCGGGTAGTACGACATGGCCGGCGAGGCCGAGCTCGGCGGCGAGCGCGGCCAGGGCAGGGCGTTCGGGGCCGTCGCCCGCGACGACGAGGTGGAGGTCGTCGTCGACCGTTCCGCGCTCCCTGGCTACGGCGTATGCGCGCAGGAGAAGGTCGAAACCTTTGACCTGGACGAGCCTCCCGAGCCCCAGGAGGTAGCGGGCGGGCAGCCAGCTCGGCGTCTCGGCTGCCACCGGTTCGCGCGCGTCCACGCCGTTGCCGACCACATCTACCGTCTCGACCTGTGCCGCGCTCAGCCCGAACCGTGCGAGGTCGCGTGCTGCATAGCGCGAGCATGCGGTGATCGCCGCGGCACGGTTCAGCGACCAGGAGAGGGCACGCCGCTGGAGCCGGGACGTGTCGAAGACCCGTCCGGCGTCCATGAACGTCTCGCCGTGCGCCCCGACGACGACCGGGACACGAGCCGCCCCTGCGACGGCGGTGGCCCACGGGCCGTTGGGGCCGAAGCACTGGACGTGCACGACGTCGGGCGCGTCCGCGTGCATGGCGCGCCGCCAGTCGGCGAGGGCACGGGGGGCGGCGGCTGCGAACCGCGCGAGAGCACCCGGAGACGACGCCGGCAGGGGTGCGGGCAGGTAGCGCACGGGCACGCCCGGAAGCGACGCCGGTTCGTCGCCGCGATCGACGGACCAGACGGCCACGCGGTGGCCTCGGTCGCGCAGCGCGAGCGCGAGGTGGCGCACGTGCTCCTCGACTCCGCCCACCCGGGGCAGGAACGAACTGGCGACGAGCGCGACGGACGGCATGCCGCGAGCCTAGGGAGCAGGGTGCTGCGTGGAACCCGGGGGCGGGGGTGAGATCGGGGCCGCGAGCAAATGTCACCCGCTCCGGACCTCGCGCGCGGCGGGACCGGTCGCGAACGATGGCAGCGTGCACCCTCGCCTCGTGATCGCGACGCTCGCCTCGGCCCACCCGATGGGTCAGCAGGCGTACGAGGAGCGTGTCGCGACGCTGGCACCCGCAGCCGTCGGGGGAGGCGTGGAGGTCCGCCGGGCCGTGGTGCGCACCCTGCGCTCGCCGCTGCCGGGGACGGCGCGCGTCCCGGGGCGGCTGCTGCGGCGGTCCTCCGCCGGGGTCCGGAGGGCGGCGGGCGCCGTCCTGTACGGGCGGGCGCAGGCCGTGCACCGGATGGGGCTCTCCCTCCCTCCTGCCTCCGTGCCCGAGATCGTCACGATCCACGACACCGTCGCGTGGCGGTTTCCTGACGAGACCCCGCCCGAGCCCTTCGCGGCGGAGGAGACCCGGCGGGCGGCGGCGGTCGTCGCGGTGTCGCGGTTCTCGGCGGACGACGCCGCGGAGAGGCTCGGGCTCGACCACGTCCATGTGGTTCACAACGGGGTAGGCACGGAATTCTTCGACCCTGAGCCTCTCGACGCCGGGACGCTCGCCGCCCTCGGCGTGCCGGGAAGGTTCGTGCTGCACGCCGGCGGCTCCACGTTGCGCAAGAACCTCGAGGGGCTGGCGGCTGCGTGGCCGCGGGTGCGGGCCGCGCACCCCGACGTGCGGCTGATCCTCACCGGCCCGCCCTCGGACCGTCGCGACCGCCTGTTCGGCCCGGTCGACGGCGCGCTCCGGGTGGGACGCCTGCCCGACGCCGTCCTGCCGCGCCTCATGGCGTCGGCGAGTGCCGTGGTCGTGCCGTCGCTCTACGAGGGGTTCGGCCTCCCGGCGCTGGAGGCCATGGCGGCGCGGGTGCCTGTGGTGGCGGCGGACCGATCGTCCCTTCCCGAGGTGTGTGGGGAGGCGGGATGGCTCGTCGAGCCCGACAGCAGAAGCCTCGCCGACGGGCTCGTGCACGTGCTCGACGGCGGCGGCGACGTGGATGCGCGGGTGCGTGCCGGTCGTGACCGCGCGGCGCAGTTCACCTGGGAGCGCAGTGCTGCGGGGCATGCGCGGGTGTGGCGTGAGGTGCTCGGTCTGGACCTGGGCCCGCTCGTCTCGGCAGGACCACAGCAAGAAGGAGGGGGCACGACGCCATGAGGCCACGGGACGACGGAGGGTCGATGCGTGTGCTGACGCTGGCCCGCGACCTGAGCCACGCGCACGGCGAGGCGGTGAATCTGTTGCAGCTGCTGGAGGCGCTGCACCGTGCGGGTCACCACATCGACGTCGTCCGCCAGGAGTCGAGGTACTTCGAGACGGACGACGCAGTGGCCTCCCGGGTGATGGCGGTAGGCGACCGGGTGTGGACGGTGGGTCACACCGACCACTCGGTGTTCTGGACCCCGCCCCCCTGGATGCGGCCCTGGGTCGACCGGGCTCCCGGGCGGCTCCGGCGCCTCCTCGGGATCCTCGACGACAGCGTGCGGACCGTTCCGTCGGTGGTCAGCTCGGTGCTGCGGGCCGGGCGGACGCGGCCGGACGTGGTGCTGGAGGTGCGGCAGTTCGGCACCACATGGTCCGGTCCGGTGGCGCGGCTTACCGGCGCGGCGCTGGTGTGCCAGGTGAACGTGATCATCGACGCGCGGCCTCGTCGCGACAAGATCCTCCTTCATCCGGCGGACCGCGTGGTGGCGGTGTCCCGGTTCGTCGCGGACGAGCTCGTGCGGCTCGGCATCGTGCCGCGGCACCGGGTGCGTGTCGTGCACAACGGCGTCGACCCGAGCGCATACCCGTACGCGGACGGGCCGGTGCGGGCGGACGCCGTCGCGAGGCTCGGGCTGGACCCGGCCCTCCCGGTGGTCCTCTACTACGGGCAGCTCAACCCGGTGAAGGGCGTGGACGTGCTGCTCGACGCGGCGGCACTCAGTGTGCGTCCCTACCAGCTGGTGGTGGCCGGCCGGTACACCGATGCAGGTTACGAGGACACGCTGGAGCCGCGGTTCGCGGCGCTAGCGGGCGGGCCTGTACGGGTGGTGCGGCTGGGCCACCACGAGGACGTCGTGCCGCTCCTGCATGCCGCGGACGTGGTGGTGCTGCCGAGCTCGCGCGAGGAGGCCTTCGGCCGGGTGATCATCGAGGCGATGTCCACCGGCCGACCGGTCGTCGCGTCCCGCATCGGGGGCATTCCCGAGGTCATGGACGGAGGCTTCGAGGACCTTCTCTTCACCCCGCGCGACCCGGCCGACCTGGCCCGGGTGCTCGGCTCCGTGCTCGGTTGGCGTGCCGACGACCCGACCCTTGGCGTGCGCTCGAGGGCACACGTCGAGGAGCGGTTCACCCTCGACGACGCCGCAAGGGGCATGGCGGCGGTGCTCGCCGAGGCTGCCGTGGAGCGCGCGGGCCGTCGCCCCGGGTGGCGTGCGCGCCGCCGACGGGCGGGGGCCGACACCCGGGTGAATCCCACTCTTCACCCCGTGCAGACCTCGGACCCGGCGGTGTGACGTGGTTAGTGTCCCGAGCGTGTCCACCACTCCGGCCGTCTCCATCCGCGGACTCGGCAAGACCTACCGCATCGGCCGCGGGGGCGAGCGCCCCACGACGGCGGTCGAGGCCGTGCTGCAGCGCCTGCGTAGCCCGATGGCACGCTCGCGGTTCACCGAGTTCGACGCCCTCGACGGCATCGACCTCGACGTGCCATGGGGGGAGGCACTCGGGATCGTCGGTCGCAACGGCGCCGGCAAGTCGACGCTGCTGAAGATCCTCACCCGCGTGACCGCACCCACCCGCGGCCGTATCGAGCTCGCGGGACGCATGGGGTCGCTGCTCGAGGTCGGCACCGGCTTCTCGGGCGAGCTCACCGGCCGCGAGAACATCTACCTCAACGGGGCGATCCTCGGCATGACTCGCCAGGAGATCCGCGCCTCCTTCGACGAGATCGTGGATTTCTCCGGGATCGAGAAGTTCCTCGACAC
The DNA here is from genome assembly GCF_040632295.1 of Isoptericola sp. NPDC019482. NCBI lineage: Bacteria > Bacillati > Actinomycetota > Actinomycetes > Micrococcales > Promicromonosporaceae > Isoptericola > Isoptericola sp. NPDC019482. Next base: position 27,688 of record NZ_JBEYBQ010000032.1, on the reverse strand, counting down.
GCAGGTCAAGCGGTACTCGTCAGGCATGTACGTGCGGCTCGCGTTCGCGGTGGCCGCACACCTTCGCACCGAGATCCTCGCGATCGACGAGGTCCTCGCGGTCGGCGACGCGGAGTTCCAGCGCAAGTCGCTCGCGAAGATGCGCGACGTGGCCCGCGACGGGCGGACGGTGCTGTACGTGAGCCACCAGGTCCAGACCGTCACGTCACTGTGCACCAGCGCGATCTTCCTCGACCGGGGACGGCTCACCTACCAGGGCACGGTCGACGACACCCTTGAGGTGTACCGACGCTCGTTCGAGAAGTATGCGGTCGAGCAGCGCGAGGCTGACCGGCGCCCTGGTACAGGAGCGCTGCGCGCTGTGGTCGTGGCGCCTGACGCCGACGTCTTCGACCCTGCCGAGACCAAGCGGTTGACGGTCCGGGTGGGCTCCAATGCCGACGTGGTGGGGCATTATTTCGTCTCTGCCCACGTCAACGACGTCAACGGCACCGTCATCGCGCAGTGCGACTCGCGAGCGGTCGGCGGGTGGTTCGACCCGGCCAAGGAGCAGGAGATCCGGTTGAGCCTGCGCGCCCCGTGGCTGAAGCCCGGCCGGTACTCGGTGGACGTCTTCGTCTGCCAGATGGGCGTGCTCGACGCATGGGAGGGCGCCGCGACCTTCGAGGTGCTGCCCGGGTCTCCTTACCCGGAGATGACCCTCGACGAGGCGACGGCGCAGGGCGTTGTCCTTGCCGACTTTGACTACGAGTCCAGCGTGGGAGAGTCCTGATGTCCCAGACGGTCGTGATCACCCCGCCCGGCAGGCTCGGGCTGCCCCGATGGTCCGAGCTGTGGGGGGCCCGCGAGGTCCTGTACCGCTTCGGGCAGCGGGACGTCCTGCTGCGCTATCGCCAGACCGCGGTGGGCGTGCTTTGGGTCTTCCTCCAGCCGCTCGCAGCCGCCGGCATCTTCTCGCTCGTGTTCGGCACGGTCGCCGACCTGCCCAGCGACGGCCTCCCGTACTTCCTCTTCAGCTACGGCGGCATGCTGGCGTGGAACGTCTTCAACCAGGTGGTGGGGCGGTCTGCGCCGTCGCTCGTGAGCAACCAGGCCTTGGTCTCGAAGGTCTTCTTCCCTCGCCTCCTGGTGCCGCTCTCGACAGCAATGTCGGTGCTTCTCGATTTCGCCGTCGCGCTCGGGCTCGGGGTCGTGCTGCTGTTCGTCTACGGCGTGAACCCGGGATGGCCGGTCCTCCTCCTGCCGGTGTGGGTCGCGCTACTGGTGGCGACCGCGCTCGGCATCGGCGTGGCTGCCGCGTCGATCCAGGTCAAGTACAGGGACATCGGGTACGTGCTCCCATGGGCGCTGCAGCTCGTGCTCTATGCGTCTCCTGTCGCGTACAGCGTGGCGGCCGTGCCGGACGATGTCCGGTGGCTCTTCGAGGCGAACCCGATGACCTGGTTTCTCGAGGCGTTCCGCTGGTCGTTCCTCGGGCTCGCCGCCCCCGCGCCGTGGCAGGTCCTCGGCATGGTCGCGGTCAGCGGCGTCGTGCTTCTCGGTGGGGTGCTCGTGTTCCAGAAGAACGAGCGCCTCTTCGCGGACGTCATCTGAGACCGCGATGCGCCTGCACGCGTACCTTCTCGCCGCGGACCCGAACTATCTCGCCGCGAGCCTGAGCTCGTACTACGACCACGTCGAGAGGATCATCGTCTCCTACGACCGCTCGCACCGATCCTGGACGGGGACGCCGTTGCCCGTGGACGAGTGCTTGGAGATCGTCAAGGAGATCGACGTCGAGGGCCGGTGCGAGCTGGTGCCGGGAGACTTCTGGCGGCCGGGGGCGGATCCGCTCGACAGCGACACCCACCAGCGGCGCGTGGCGCTCGCTGTCGCGTCGGAAGGGGCGGACTGGGTGCTGCAGCTCGACACCGACGAAGTGATGGTGAGCCCCCCCGCGTTCCTGGGGGCGCTGGGCCGCGCGGACGCGGCGGGTGCCACGGCCCTCGACTACCCCTCGCGATGGCTCTACGCGCGCGTCGGCGACGCTCCCTCGCGGAGCGGGAGCAGGACGGGGCGCTACCTCGAGATGTCGACGGCGTGGTGGAGGCCCGTCGCGGGGTACCCGGGGCCGCTGGCCGTTCACGCGGGAACCAGGCTGGACCTCGCGCGCCAGGCACCGTCGGCCCTGCGCTACCGCGTGGACGTGCGGCCCTGGAACACCGACCCCGCGCAGGGGCGCGGCAGTCTTGTCCACGAGGTCGTCGGGTTGGACGACGCTGTCGTGCACTATTCGTGGGTCCGTTCCCGTGACGCCATGCGGCGGAAGTTTGGTTGGTCCGGGCACACCGGCGAGTACTCCCACCCACTGGTGTACCGGCGGTGGGCCTGGCGCTCGGCGCACCCGTGGTTCGCCGCGGCGACCTCTCCGCTGCGTCGGCATCCGGAGCGGTTCCGGGTAGTCCGACTGCCGGAACCGCCCGGGCGGGGGCCCGAGGGGATGCGGCCGTGAGCCTGTCGCCGGTCGTGGAGGCCGACCCGTCCCCGCGGGCGTCCGGGTTGACGACGAGCGTGGTGATTCCCACTTTCCGACGGGACGGCTACGTGCGGGAGTGCCTGTCGCATCTCGCCGCGCTGACCGCTACGCCGCTCGAGGTGCTCGTCGTGGACGCGACACCGGAGGAGTCCGGTTCGCCGTCGCCGACACGCGCGGTGGTGGCCTCCTTCGAAGGCCGGCTCCCGGTGCGGTACCTGCGCAACGAGCTCGGGGCAGGGACGACGCCGGAATCGCGCGGGATCGGTGTCGACGAGGCCGTGGGGGACATCGTCGCATTCGTGGACGACGACGCCTACGTCGCGCCGGACTGGCTGGACGAGCTGCTCGCCCCGTACTCCGCCCCCGACGTCGTCGGCGTGGGCGGGCGGATCGTCAACGGGCAGCCCGGAGAGACGGAAGAAGGGCTCGACCGGATCGGCCGCCTGCTGCCCGACGGCCGCCTGACCGGGTACTTCGCCGCAGACCCGGGGCGCGACGTCGACGTCGACCACCTGCTCGGGGCGTGCATGTCTTTCCGTCGCCCTGCGCTGCTGGACGTGGGCGGCGTGCATGGCAGATACCCGTTCCCGTGCGTGTGCGAGGAGACCGACATCTCTTTGCGGCAGCGGGCGCGCGGGCGGCGCATCGTCTTCGCCCCTCGGGCGGTGGTGCGGCACGTCTCGGCGCCGTACGCGGGCAAGGGCGACCGGTTCGACCGTCGTTACGACTACTTTCGCCGACGCAACCACCTGGTGATGCTGGTGCGCATCTACGGGCCGACGTCGACGACGGCGCGGCGGTTCGTCGTGACCGTGCTGCGGGAGAACGCAGGCAGGATCCGATGGGCGGCACGCGTGCTGGCCGGCCGTGTCCGAGGGCCGCGAGGAGAGCGGCTCCACGCGTCGGCGCGGCTCCGGTCGCCCGGCGTCCTCGCTCGGGTCGCGGTCGACCTCGCCGGGCTCGCGGTGGGCTGGCCTGTCGGCGTACGCGAGCTGAGGACCGACCGGGCCCTCGCCGCAGCACGAGGAGAGGCGCGATGAGCACGGCCGGCGCGGACGCCGATCGCTCGGCGGCTCTGCTCCCGGGCGTGAGCTCCGTGTCGACTCCGGTGGTGAGCCTCGTGATCTGCACGCGTGGCAGGTCCGACCGGCTGAGCGCGACAGCCACGCGAGCGAGGGCCGCGCTGGACGGCTGTGTCGGACCTGACGGTCCGCTGCTCGCCGAGCTCGTGCTCGTCGACAACGGCACGCCGTCCGAGGTGGAGAAGGAGCTCTCGGACGACGTCCGCGCGGACCCGCGGGTGCGGGTGGTGAATGCTCAGGTCCCTGGTCTGAGCCGGGCACGTGCCGTGGGCTGTGCCGCCAGTCGGGGAGACATCGTGGTGATGACCGACGACGACGTCGAGGTCGACGCGGGCTGGCTCGGTCGGATGGCGAGCCCGGTGCTGCGAGGACAGGGCGACCTGGTGGCCGGCCGCGTGCGCCTCGCTGCCGACACCCGGTATCCCGTCGACGCCCGGCTACGTCGGTGGCTCGCCGAGACGGACGACGACGGCGAACCGCATGTCGTGGGCGCAGCGCTGGCGTTCCGGCGCGACGTGCTGGGCGCGGCGCTGTGGGACCCGGCGCTTGGTGCCGGTGCGCCCGGGACCGGGTTCGGCGAGGACGTCCTCTTCGAGTGGATGGCGGTGGCGCACGGTGCACGGCTGGTCCGGGCCGGCGGACCCCCGGTCATCCATCGGCCGGACGTGGACAGGCTGACACGGGCGGCCTGGATCGACGCCGCCGTGCGGAGAGGGCGTTCCGACGCGTACGTGGCGCACCACTGGCTCGGTACGAAGGTCTCTTTCGGCGGTGCTCGCTGGGTGCGGCTCGCGGTCCTGCTCGCGGCACACCGGCTGCGCGGACGGGTGCGCTCGGCGGCTGCCGCACCGACCACCCGGGCCGTGGACCCGGAGGAGCTGGAGCTCGTCCGGAGGCTCGCCCAGTCCCGGGCGCTGCACGGACTGCGCCGGGCCCCGCGGCTGTACCTGCGGGCCTGACGAGCGACGGCTCTCGCCACATGGTCGCCCGCAGCGCCGAATATTGACTGAACTGCGCAAAGATCACCCGACCGCGGGTCCCATTCACCCACGAACCTTCTACTCCCGCCCTTCGTCCGCTGCCTAGCCTTCGGATCAGGTCTTGGATGCGTCCTGGGCCGCGGGGGAGCGAGGAGAGAGCGTTGAGCAACACCGGAGCAGGGACCAGGCGGGCCCGCCGACGGCGAGTCGGGATCCGCGCCGCGGTCGCGGCAGGACTGAGCGTCGTCGTCGGCGTCGGAGCGCTCGTGGCCGGCTTGCCCGTCGCCGTCGGGAACAGTGGCGTCGCCACGGCTGCCCAGGCGGCTTGTGGCGGCACGTTGTCCGTGGTGGCACACCCCGACGACGATCTGCTCTTCCAGAGCCCGGACCTCCTGACCGACGTGAGGTCCGGCGGGTGCGTCACGACGGTGTACCTCACCTCCGGGGACGCGGGGCGCGGGGCGCAGTACTGGTCGGCGCGCGAGGATGGAATCCGGGCCGCGTACGCGCACATGGCCAGGATGGACTCGCCGCACTGGACCACCGACGAGGCTGCGTTCTCGGGCCACACCGTGGTGACGTCCCGCCTGGACGGCACCGCGGTCCAGCTGATGTTCCTCCGGCTGCCGGACGGAAACCTGGGGGGCACGGGGTTCGGCTCGACGGGTAGCGTGTCGCTCGCGGGCCTCTGGCTCGGCACCGACGACACCCTGCGGCCTGTCGACGGTCAGGCCGCGTACTCACAGGACGACCTGGCCGCGACCCTTCGTGCCGTCGCGGAGACCGTCGAACCGGCCGTGGTCCGGATCCAGGACGACACGGACGATGACGGTGGGGACCATTCCGACCATCGCTTCGGAGCACGGTTCGCGCTGCACGCCCTGCGGGGCCTGGACCTCGACGTGGTCCGCTACCGCGACTACGCGACGGCCGACCTGTCGCGGAACGTCGCGGGCAGCGTGCTCGAGGACAAGACCGCTGCGTTCCTCGCCTACGCCCCCCATGACCCGTTGGTCTGTCAGACCCTGGCCACCTGCGGCCCGACCAACAGCGTCGAAGGGGCATGGCTGCCGCGCCAGTACACGATCGCGGGCGAGCCTGTGGACTGGACTCCGCCCCCGCCGCCGTCGGAGGGGCCCACGGGGATCGCGACGCCGCCCGGGAACCTGGCGGGAAGCGCGACCGTCAGGACGTCGTCCGTCGACGCCGCCGAGGGCTCGGCCGGCATCGGGGCGGCGGACGGGGTGGTCGGTGGCTACCCGGGCGACCCGAGGCAGGAGTGGTCGAGTCTGCGGGGCCGGTCGGGAGAGTGGATCGAGTACCGCTGGTCGACACCGGTGACCCTCGATCGAGTGGCGCTAGCGGATCGCGTCAACCTCGACGACCGGGTTACCGGTGGATCTCTCAGGTTCAGCGACGGCTCGACGGTGAGCGTCGGCGCGCTGCCCGACGACGGTGCGCTTCTGAACGTCTCGTTCGTGGCGCGGCAGGTGACGAGCGTGCGGTTCACGGTCACCGGGGTGTCGTCGACGACGTTGAACGTCGGGCTGGCGGAGCTCCAGGTGTTCGGTGACGGCGGGACGACGCCGACGCCTACGCCGACGCCTACGCCGACGCCTACGCCGACGCCGACTCCGGGCGGGGGGAACTTGGCGACGGGTGCGTCGGTGACGGCGTCGTCGCAGAACTCGGCGGACGGGCAGACAGCGGTGAAGGCCGTGG
>NZ_JBEYBQ010000032.1:0-21292 GCF_040632295.1 Isoptericola sp. NPDC019482 | reverse complement strand
GTTCGCGGCGCGTCAGGTGACGAGCGTGCGGTTCACGGTCACCGGGGTGTCGTCGACGACGTTGAACGTCGGGCTGGCGGAGCTCCAGGTGTTCGGCCCGTGACAGCGCCGGTGTCGGTGACGGTGGTGCTGCCTGTGCTCGATCCGGGGCCGGCACTGCGGCACGCGATCGATGCTGTCGTCGCCCAGACGTGGGCGGACTGGGAGGCGATCGTCGTCGACGACGGCTCTGGGGAGGACCTGGGATGGGTCGATCGGGTCGACCCCCGTGTCCGCCTGGTTCGACGCACCCATGCCGGCGTCAGCGCCGCCCGGAACGCCGGCACACTGGCTGCCCGCGGGAGGTGGGTGGCATTCTGCGACCACGACGATGTCTGGGCCCCCGAGAAGCTCGAGCGCCAGGTGCAAGGTATCGCGGCCTCCGGCGCGGCGCTGAGCCACACGGCGTTCGTCTGGGAGCAGACCGGCCCTGCCGGGGTGGCAGTCCACGATCGCCGCTACCCCGCTCCGCTGACGTATGCCGGGTTGCTCCGTGGGGACCACATCTGCACGTCGAGCGTCCTCGTCGACCGCGCGACGCTGGTCGCGGCAGGAGGATTCGACACCTCCATGCGGCGGGCTGAGGACCTCGATCTCTGGCTCCGACTGATGCGGTCGGGGGAGCGTTTCGACGTCGTCGACGAACCGCTCCTGACCTATCGCTCGCATCCGTCCGGGGCGTCTTCCGACCACCTCGACACCTATCGACGCCGACGGGACGTGCTGAGGTCTCATCTGCGGGCCGCGCGCCTCGAGGGTCGCCGGAAGGACGCGGCCGCGGCCCGTGCCGGCCTGCGCCGTGGTCGCGAGCTGGCCGCCGTCCAGGCGTTCGACGAGGCACGGCAGGCCGCCGGGGCCCAACGCGTTCGTCATCTCGCACAGGCCGCATGGTGGCGCCCCCGGGTGGTGGCGCGCGCCGCCGTCAGGTACGCCGTCCGGCCGGCCGTCGGGCTGCCTCGAGCAGACACATGACGACCGGGCCTGCCGCGAGCACCAGGAGTGCCGAAGCGACGACGTCGGTCGGACGGTGCGCCCAGGACACGACGGAGCTCGCAGCGGCCAGGACCGTCAAGGTCAGCGCGGCGACGACCGTCGCCGTGGGCGGACGACGGCGCTGCGCAGGCCACAGGACGAGGACAGCTGCACAGAGTGCGACCGTGATCGTCGCGTGCGAGCTCGGGAGGGTGTTGTCCGCGTAGCCGGGTACGCCAAGGTCGGGACGCGTGAGCACGCTGTCCCGCAGGGTGAGGCTCGCGACCACGCTCAGGGCCACCAGGAGGACGCTTCCGATCGCTGCTCGCCATCGGCGCTGTCGGATTGCGAGCAGGCCGAGTACGCCCGCGGCAGCGCCCAGGAACAGCGGCACGCCTGTGCGGAGCAGAGGGGCGAGCGCGTGGGCCGATGGCCCGAGGCCGACGAACCAGCCGAAGACGCGGTCGTCGAACAGCTGGCCGACGCGGGTGCGCACGCCGAGGAGGTAGACGAGGGCGAGTGCAGCGGCGGCGGGCAGTCCCACCATCAGGACTGCCCGGCCGGCCGGCGTGGTCCGCGGGTGCACGCGAGGCATATGACCATCGTGACCGCTGACGCCGGACACAGGCACGGGTGAACCTTGCGATTCACCCCGCACCAAGGCTGCCCCAGGACGTCGTGCGTCCCTACGCTCGATCTCGATCTCGATCTCGCGCGGCGCAACGTCGTGGCGATGGATCAGTGAGGAGATGCCATGACTGCACGACCCGTCGACAGGGAGTCCGGCAGCTGCATGTCTCGACCCGACGCGCGGCGCCAGCTCATGGCCGCCTCGCGGCAGCTGATCGAGCCTGCCCGATGACCGCCGGACACGCCGACAGCCGCGCTGTCCGGGCCGTGCCTGTCATCGCCGACGTGGTCGCCGTGATGGAGTCGATGCGCGAGGTCGCGCGGGCGCACGTCGTGTGCACCGTCGGCCTCGACGGCCGGGAGTCGTTCACGGCCTACGTGTCGCCGGCGGGAGACCGCCGTCCGCCGTCACCCGTGAAGGTGCGGTCGGTCGTGGCGCAGACGATGGGCGGGCCCGGTGTCCCACGCGACGTGGTGCTCCTGCGCGAGCTGCCGTGTGACGACCAGGGTGTGGTCGACGAGTCGCGGTTGGACTCCGTGGCCATCGCGCCGTACGAGGAACCCGCCACTGCGGTGGAGCGAATGCTCGCCCCGTGGTGGGCCGAGGCACTGGTGCTCGACAGGGTCGGACGCGCGGACGATTTCTTCGGCCTGGGCGGCGGGTCGCGCGCCGCGGCCCCGGTGCTCGCGCGGGTGAGTGCGGAGCTCGGAGTGCGCGTCCGCGACTCTGACCTGGTCAGGGCCAGCACTCTTGCAGGCTTCGCGGGGTTGGTCGAGGCGCGACGTCGGGGAGAACACCACGATGGGGCGGTTGTGACGGTGAACGCAGACGCCGACGGCCCGGGGGTGTTCTGCCTCCCCGGCGCCGGAGCGTCGTCGACCCACTTCGCCCACCTCGCCGCGCGTCTGCCAGGTTCGCCCGTGCACATCGTGCAGGCGCGCGGGTACGAACGGCCAGGTGTGCAGGAACTGGGCCTGGGTGGAATCGTGCGGCGCCGCGTCGCGGCGATCCGGCGACTGCAGCCGCGCGGGCCGTACGTCGTCGTAGGGCACTCGCTCGGGGCGGTCTTCGCCCTCGAGACCGCGCGAAGGCTCCAGGACGAGGGCGAAGAGGTGGCGGTGGCGATCCTCGACCCGTTCTGGTCGGCGAGTGGGCTGGGGGTTGATCTCGGAGTGGCGCCCACCGTGGGCGAGATCCTCACACCGGAACTCATCGGCCGGCCTGGGGGGCTGCCGCCACGGCACGTGCTCCTCCTGCGTCGAGCACGCCGCCTGTCCGCGCTGCCGCTGGCGAACGTGCTACCCATGCCGGCGGAACGACGCGAGCGGCTCCTCTTCACTCTCGGCTGGGTCGTCGGCCGGACGTACAGGTCCGCGCCGTGGGACGGGAAGGTACTGGCGTACCGGTCGGCGGACAACACCGACCCGGACGAGATGTGGCGGGACCTCTTCCCGGCACCGCTGGTCGACCGGCGGTATCCGTGCGAGCACAACTCGGTGCTCCGGCCGCCCTACGTCGACCAGGTGGCGGCCGACCTCCGCGACGCGACGGCCACCTTCTCGGTCAGACAGCCGCCATCGTCCGGTCCAGCTGTGCCTCGACGTGCCGTGCGATCTCCAGCGACGCGGTGGCGGCGGGCGAGGGCGCGTTGATCACGTGCACCTGGCGGGGCGCGGTGCGCACGAGGAAGTCGTCCACCAGCCGCCCGTCGCGGTGCAGCGCCTGGGCGCGGACGCCGGCGGGGGCGGGGTGCAGGTCGTCCGCCGTGGTGCCGGGGAGCAGTCGCGCGACGGACGCGGCGAACAGGGTGCGCGACACGGAGCGCGCCACCTCGGCCGCGCCGGGTACGAGGTTGCGTCCGGCGAGGCGCCACAGGCCGGGCCAGGAGGCGGCGTCGACGACGTCGCGCCAGGCGACGTCGCGCCGCCGGTAGCCCTCGCGCGCGAGGGCGAGGACGGCGTTGGGTCCGGCGTGCACGTCGCCGTGCACGCCGCGCGTGAGGTGCACGCCCAGGAACGGGAACCGCGGGTCGGGCACGGGGTACACGAGGCCGCGCACGCGGTCGGCGGCGCGCGGGGCGAGGTCGAAGTACTCGCCGCGGAACGGCACGATGCGCGCGCCGGGGTCGACGCCGCAGGCCAGCGCCAGCCGGTCGGCGTGCAGGCCGCCGCACACGACGAGGGCGTCGGCGACCAGCTCGTACCCGGCGCGGGTGCCCGCTTCTTCGACGTCGGCCCGGACCTGCGTGCCCACCGTGCGTGCGCCACGCAGCGCGCGGCCGGTCAGCACGACCCCGCCCGCGTCGCGCACCTGGCGTGCGAGGACGGCGCACACCGCGCGGTAGTCGACGACGCCCGTGGTCTCGACCCGCAGGGCGCCGACGCAGGCGATCTCAGGCTCGTGCTCGCGGGCCTCGACGGGGTCCAGCTCGCGCACGGGCACCCCGTTGGCGACGCCGCGGGCGGCGAGGTCGCGCAGCCGGTCGCGCTCGCCGGCGTCGGTGGCGACGACGAGCTTGCCGGTGACGGCGACCGGCACGCCGTGCTCTTCGGCGAACCGTGTCATGGACGCCGCGCCCGCCGTGCCGAGCCTGGCCTTCAGGCTGCCGGGCGCGTAGTACAGGCCGGAGTGGATGACGCCGGAGTTGCGGCCCGTCTGGTGGCAGGAGAGCTCGCGCTCCTTCTCGAGCACGGTGACGTCGTCGCCGCGGCGGGCGAGTCGTGCGGCGGTCGCGAGCCCGATGATGCCGCCGCCGACGACGATGACGCGCATCCTGCCTCCTCCTGCTGGTGGCGGGCCGGTCCCTGGCCGGCCCGCCGGGTCCAGGATGGCAGTCCGGACGGGTCCCGGATACGGGGTGCCGGGGTGAACGCTCGGGTGAACCCGCCTCGGGCGGCGTCCTCCGGCATAGTGGGAGGTGCGGGGGCGGCCGGCCCGGCCGTCGCGCCTCGCCCACGAGGAGGTACGGCCATGAGTCACGACGACGGCACGCAGCCGGGCCAGGACGAGCCGCGGCCTGACGCGCCGGGGGCGGGCACGCCGTCCGGCGGGTCGGAGCCGCCCGCGTCACCGGACCCGTACGGCATGCCCGCGGAGCCCGTGCCACCTGCCGCGACCCCGTCGCCGGGGGCCGCGCCCCCGCCGGACCCGTACGCGCCGGGGGCGCCGCCGCCGGGATACCCGCAGCAGCCGAGCCCCACGCCGTACCCGGAGCAGCCAGCCGGCCAGCAGGCGCCCGGCCAGCAACCGGCAGGCCAGCAACCACCAGGCCAGCAGTACGCGCAGCCGTACCCGCAGCAGCCGTACGCCCAGCCGTACGCACAGCCCTACGCGCAGCCGTACGCGCCGTCGGCGGGCACGGACGGCTGGTCGATCGCCGCGCTGATCACGGGCATCCTCGGTCTGGCGGTGGTGCCGATCGTGCTGGGGATCATCGGGCTGTCGCGCATCAACCGGACGGGCCAGCAGGGCAAGGGCCTGGCGATCGCGGGCATCGTGCTGGGCGCGGTCGGCGTGGTGGCGTGGGTGGTGTTCTTCATCTTCGCCGTCGCGGTGGTGTCGCAGCTCGACCCGAGCGACTTCGAGACGTTCGACATGTCGGCGGCACTCCTCGCGGGACGGTAGGCGGGACAGCGGGACAGCGGGACAGCGGGACCGAGACTTCGTTCAACCATTGCCCCTAATGCGTCCGGGGCTCTACGGTGTCCCCGGTGGCGCGCTGACGCGCCGCCGGCCCCGGGCGTCGGCCGAGCCGCCGCCAGGGCCCACCGATCGCGAGGGAGCGACGATGAGGCAGCGGGTGAGACGGGCGGTCGCGGCTGTAGCGACCGCGGCGGTGATGGCGAGCGGCGCGGTGGTGACCGGCGTCGTGGGCGCGAACATGGCGGTGGGGGACGACTCCGTCGTTCTCGAAAACGATTTCGACTCCGCGTACGAGCCGTGGGGCCCGCGAGGCCCGGTCACGCTCGAGATCTCGGACGACGCGCGGACGGGCGCGGGGGCGCTCTCCGTCACCGGACGGACGGCCGAGTGGAACGGCCCGGCGACCGACGTCGGCGGCCTGTTCGCCCCCGGCGGGGAGTACGACGTCGAGGCGTGGGTGAAGCTGCCCGCGGGTGAGCCCGGCACCACGGTCCACTTCACGGTCCAGGAGACGTCCGCCGCCGGCGACGCCTACACCTGGGTCGGCGGGGCGGTCGACGCGACCGCGGACGGCTGGGTGCGCGTCGGCGGCACGTACACGATGCCGTCCGACCTCACGGCGGCCCAGCTCTACGTCGAGGCGGCGCCGGTCGACGGCGCGCACCCGTCGTTCCTCGTGGACGACCTCGTGGTCACCGGCACCGCGCCCGTCGACCCGGGCGACGTCGTCCCGGGCGGCGCGGTGAACCCGGTGCCCCAGCCGGTGGCGGCCGCCCTGCCCGGCAGCGCCGCCGACGTGCCCGTCGCCGCGCTCACCTTCGACGACGGCCCGAACCCCGGCACCACCGGCGCGCTCCTCGACTTCCTGGCCGAGCACGACCTGCACGCCGTGTTCTGCGTCATCGGGCAGAACGTCCGGGCGGACGGCGGGGCGGAGCTCGTGCGCCGCATCGTCGACGAGGGCCACGTGCTGTGCAACCACTCGACGTCGTACGCCGACATGGGCTCGTGGACGGCCGACGAGGTGCGCGCCGACCTGGTCGCCAACCTCGGGATCATCCGCGACGCCCTCGGCGACCCGGACGCGAAGGTGCCGTTCTGGCGCGCGCCGAACGGGTCCTGGGGCGCCAGCGCCGACGTCGCGGTGAGCCTCGGCATGCAGCCGCTGGCCGTGACGCACACGATCGCGGACTGGGAGACGCAGGACGTCGACACCCTCACCGCGAACCTCCGCGCCGCCCTGACCGACGGGGAGCTCGTCCTCGCGCACGACGGCGGCGGCGACCGGTCCGGCACGCTCGCGGCCGTGCGGACGGTCGTGACCGAGCGGCTCGCCGACGGCTGGGAGTTCACCTTCCCGCGCGGCACGCCGCCGGTCGTCGGCACCGTGCTGGGCGCCGACTTCGAGGACGGCCTGGCGGGCTGGGGGCCGCGCGCGGGCGACGCCACGGCACCGGAGGTCGCCGTCACGACCGACGACGCCCACGGCGGCACGCAGGCCGCGCTCGTCTCCGGCCGGGACGGGCAGGGCGACGGCATCGGGCGTGACGTCACCGGCGTCCTGCTGCCCGGCGTCACGTACGACCTGAGCGCCTGGGTACGGTTCCCGCAGGGTCAGGCGGCCGACGCCGTCTGGCTGTCCGTGGCGAGCACCACCGGCGGCGAGACCTCGTACGCCACGCTCGCGCAGTTCTCCGGCGTCACGGCCGACGGCTGGACCGAGGTCACCGCGACGTTCCAGGTGCCCGATGCCGAGACGTCGCTCCTCTACCTGGAGACCGACTACAACGGCACCAACACGAGCGACCTGCTGCTGGACGACGTCACGATCGCCGTGCCGGAGCCGCCGACGGTGCAGGACCTCACGCCGCTCAAGGACACGACCGACTTCCCCGTCGGCGTCGCGATCGACAGCCGCGAGACCACGGGCTCGGCCTCCGAGCTGCTGCTGCGGCACGCGGACCAGATCACGGCGGAGAACGACATGAAGGTCGAGTCCTGGTACGACGCCGACCACCGGTTCCGGCCGAGCGCCGGCGCCGTCGCGCTCATGGACTACGCGGCCGCGAACGACCTGCGCGTGTACGGGCACGTCCTGGCCTGGCACAGCCAGACGCCGGACTGGTTCTTCCAGGCCGACGACGGGACCGCGCTGACCACGTCCGACGCCGACCAGGAGCTCCTGCGCGAGCGGCTGCGGACGCACGTCTTCTCCGTCGCGAGGTGGCTGTCGGACAACTACGGCGAGTTCGGCGGCGAGAACCCGCTGACGGCGTTCGACGTCGTCAACGAGGTGGTCAACGACGGCGCCACGAGCGACCCCGACGACGGCCTGCGCCGCAGCGAGTGGTACCGGATCCTCGGCGAGGACTTCATCGACCTCGCGTTCGAGTACGCGGACGAGGCGTTCAACGGCACGTACGCGGCCGAGGGCACCGACCGCCCGGTGGCGCTGTTCATCAACGACTACAACACCGAGCAGGCGGGCAAGCAGGACCGCTACCGCGCGCTGGTCGAGCGGCTCCTGGCCCGCGGCGTCCCGGTGGACGGCGTGGGGCACCAGTTCCACGTGTCGCTGTCGACGCCGGTCTCGGCCCTCGAGGGCGCGCTCGACCGGTTCGCGGACCTGCCGGTCACGCAGGCCGTCACCGAGCTCGACGTCACCACCGGCACCCCGGTCACCGAGGCGCGCCTGGTGGACCAGGGCTACTGGTTCCGCGACGCGTTCCGCATGTTCCGCGCCCACGCCGACGACCTGTACTCGGTCACGGTGTGGGGCCTGACGGACGGCCGTTCGTGGCGGGCGGACGCGGGGGCGCCGCTGCTGTTCGACGACGGGTACCAGGCCAAGCCGGCCTACTTCGGCGCCGCGGACGGCGACCTCCCGGCCCGGCTGCGCGCGGCGAACGTCTTCGCGGGCGACGTCCCGCTGGACGACGACGCCGCGTCGTCGGCCGTGTGGGACCGGCTGCCGCGGCACGCGATCGGCGCTGCGGGGGAGCAGGTGGCGGACTTCCAGCTGCGCTGGGCCGCCGATCACCTCACCGCGCAGGTGCGCGTCACCGACGACACGGCGGACGACGGCGACGCCGTGACGTTCGACGTCGACGGCGCGACCACCACGGTGGGCCGGGACGGCACGGTGACCGGGCCGGACGGCGCGGCCGCCGTCGTCGAGCCGTCCGGCGACGGGTACGTCGTCGTCGCGCACCTGCCGCTGGCGGGCGCCGCCGAGGGCGACACGCTCGGCCTGGACGTCCGCGTCGCCGACGGCGGGTCGACGTCCGGCTGGAACACCCCGGGCTCGCTCGGCACGCTCACCCTCCTGGAGGAGCTGAGCTACCTGGAGGTGGCCGAGGCCACGGCGCCGCCGCAGGTCGACGGCGCGGTGGACGACGCGTGGGCCGACGCCTCCGCGGTCACCACCGACCGGCAGATCGAGGGCGACGGCGGGGCCACGGCCACGGTGCGCACGCTGTGGTCGGGGGACACGCTGTACGTGCTCGCGGAGGTCGCCGACCCGACCGTCGACGTCAGCGGCTCCGACCCGTGGGTGCAGGACTCGGTCGAGATCTTCCTCGACGCCGGGAACGCGAAGAACGGCGCCTACCGCGACGTCGACACGCAGATCCGGATCAGCGCCCAGAACGTCGCGTCGTTCGGCACCGGGGACGAGGCCGCGCAGGCGGCCCGCCTGACGTCGGCCACCGCGGCCGTGGACGGTGGGTACGTCGTCGAGGCGGCGGTCGACCTGCTCGGCACCGGCGGCGCGGGCACGTTCCACGGCCTGGACTTCCAGGTCAACGACGGCACCGCCGGCACGCGCACCGCCGTGCGCGACTGGGCCGACCCCACGGGCACGGGCTACCAGTCCACCGCCCGCTGGGGCGTCGGCCGGCTCGTCGCGGCCGAGCAGCCCGAGCCCGACGGGATCGTCAACGTCGTCGCCCCGACCGTCGTCCCCGACGACCGGAAGGGGACGGCCCCCGGCGCCGTCCTCGTCGTCGACCCGGGCGAGTGGACCGCGCCCGACGGCGAGCGGGTGCGGTACACCTACCGGTGGCTGCGGGACGGCGAGCCGGTGCGTCGTCCCCTCGGCGCCCTGACCGACGTCGCGCGCCTCGTCGACCTGACCGTCCAGGTGCTGCGCGGGACGGCCGACCCGGAGGTGCTGCTGTCGGTCGCGGGCTCCACCTACCGCGTCACCGGGGCCGACCTCGGGCACGACGTGGCCGTCGAGGTGACGGCGCACGCCCGCGGGCTGGACGACGTCACGGTCGTCAGCGCGCCGGTCGTCCCCGCGCGGAGGTAGCGGCTCCGCCCCCCGGCCGGCGGCCCCACCCTCGGGTGGGGTCGCCGGCTGCCGGTCGTGTGGGGGTCCGGCGAAGACGCCGGTCAGGAGGGCCGCGGGGCCACGGCGGGTGGGTAGCATCGCGGACCGGGCGGCGGCCGGCCGTCCGCGATGCGACAGATGTGCCGACAGACGAGCCGACAGCCGTTCCGACGGACGCGCCGACCAGGAGGACCATGAGCCAGCCGCGCGGGTACGACCCCGACGCCCCGCACACCCAGGTGATCCCGCCGCGCCAGGACGGCGCGCAGGCGCTGCCGCCGACGCAGGCGCTGGGCGGGTACGACGACGGCACGCAGGTGCTGCCGGCGCAGCATCCGGGCGCCGACCAGGGGACGACCGTGCTGCCCTCCGCGCAGGAGTTCGGCGGGTACGTCGACGGCACCGCCGTGCTGCCGCGGGCGCAGGCGTCGGGCGGGTACGACGACGGCACCCAGGTCATGCCGCCGGCGCCGGGCACGGGAAGGTACGACGACGGCACCCAGGTGCTGTCGCCGGCGCCGGGCTCGGGCGGGTACGACGACGGCACGGCGGTGCTGCCGAGCGCCGCGCCGCCGCGGCGCACCTCCTCGCGGCCGATCGGGTCGCTGTCCGCCCCGACGGCGACGCCCGCCCCGCACGCCCCGGTGGCGCGCACGGCGGCCCCCGGCCCCGTCGCGGCGGCGCCGCAGCGTGCCCCGCAGCCCGCGCCCCGGCCCGCCGCCCCGGCGCCGTGGGACGCGGCCCCCGCCGCGGCGCCCGGGCGCCCGGCGCCGTCGAGCCCGGTCAGGGACCCGGAGCCCGCCCGGCGGGGCACCGAGCCCACCGCGGTGGCGGCGCTGGTCACCGGCATCCTCGGGTTCGTCGTGCCGCTGCTGGGCGTGCTCGCCATCATCCTGGGCGGCATCGGCCTGGACCGGACCCGCCGCCGCCGCTCGGGCGGGCGGGGCATGGCCAAGACCGGCATCGCGTTCGGGTCGATCCAGGTCGTGTTCACGGCGATCGTCGTCGTCGCCGGGCTCTGGCTCTGGAACACCTACGGGGACGACGTCCAGCAGGCCCTGGACGAGGCGGAGCAGCTCACGCAGACCGACCTGTCCATCCCCGACCTGCTGCTCGGCGGCGTCACCGGGGACCTGTCCTTCGGGGACCTGCAGGACCTCGCCGGCACCCTCGGCGACGCCGACCAGCTCCAGGAGCTCGGCGGTCAGTGCCAGGCGGGCGACCCGGTCTCCTGCGAGGACCTCCTGGACCGCCTGCCCGACGGCATCCGCGACCAGCTCCCCGAGGACCTGACCAGCCGCATCCCGGGGAGCTGACCGCCACACCGCCGAGGTAGTACGAGACCCCGCGAGGTAGTCCTGCACCCGCCGAGGTAGTAGGGATCTCCGTGAGGTAGTACGAGACCTGCCGAGGTAGTACTACCTCGGCAGCTGCGGCACTACCTCGCGGGGCGACGTCGGAGGGTCGGCGTAGTCTGGTGCGGCACGCCCGGCGCCCCTGCCGGTCGCACGGTTTCCCGGCCACGACGTGGCCCTGGAACCCCTTGCGTCCCGGGGAGAGCTGGGCCTGTCGTCGTGCCCGCACGCCGGGCCCCGTCTCGATCGCTCCGCGCCGCAGACCGCCTCGAAGGACCCGCATGAACCTCACCGGCATCGTCCCCGCCCTCCTCGCCGACCCCGGCGCCGCCGCCGCGCTCGAGCACGTCCCGGCGCGCGGCTTCGCGGACGTCGTCGGGCCGGTCGGCGTGCGCGCCCCGCTGCTGGCCGCCGCGGCAGAGCGCCGCCCGCTCGTCGTCGTCACCGCGACGGGGCGCGAGGCCGACGAGCTCGCCGCGTCCGTCCGGGCCTACCTGCCCGACGACCGAGCCGACGACGTCGCGGTGCTGCCCGCGTGGGAGACGCTGCCGCACGAGCGGCTGTCGCCCCGCGCGGACACGGTCGCCAAGCGGCTCGCGGTGTTCCGGCGGCTCGCCCACCCGGCGCCGGAGCCCGGTCTCACCGGCCCGATCCGGCTCCTGGTGATGCCGGCCCGCGCGTTGCTGCAGCCGGTCGTCGAGGGCCTGGGCGAGCTGGAGCCGGTCGAGCTGCACACCGGCTCGACGGCGGACCTCACGGACGTCTCGGACCGCCTCGTCGCGGCCGCGTACACGCGGGTGGACATGGTGGAGCGCCGCGGCGAGTTCGCGGTGCGCGGCGGCATCCTCGACGTCTTCCCGCCGACGGAGGACCACCCGCTCCGCATCGAGTTCTGGGGCGACGAGGTGACGGAGATCCGCTGGTTCGCGGTCGCCGACCAGCGCTCTCTCGAGATCGCGGAGCAGGGCCTGTGGGCCCCGCCGTGCCGCGAGATCCTCCTCACCGACACGGTGCGCGAGCGCGCGGCCGGCCTGGTGGAGCGGCTGCCCGGCGCGATCGAGATGCTCGACAAGCTCGCCGCGGGCGTCGCCGTCGAGGGCATGGAGTCGCTCGCGCCGGTGCTCGTGGACCGCATGGTGCCGGTGCTGGAGCTCGTGCCCGACGACGCGCTGCTGGTCATCGACGAGCCGGAGCGGGTCCGCCGTCGCGCGCACGACCTCGTGGCCACCACCGAGGAGTTCCTCGCCGCCGCGTGGACGGGCGCCGTCGCGGGCGGCGCCGCGCCGATCGACCTGTCCGCGGCGTCGTTCGAGACGTTCACCGAGGTGCGCGACGTCGCCGCCCGCCGCGGCCTGGGCTGGTGGACGCTGTCCTCGTTCGCGCTCGACGCGGGCGGCGACGAGGGCACCGTGGCCGAGGCGGAGGTCGACGGCGTCACGACCTTCACGGTGGGCGCGCGCGACGTCGAGTCCTACCGCGGCGACCTGCAGCGGGCGCTCGACGACGTGCAGACGCTCCAGCGCGCGGGCTGGCGGCTGCTGCTCACCACGGAGGGCCACGGCCCGGCCAAGCGCATGGTCGAGCAGCTGTCGGCGCAGGACACCGCCGCGCGGATGGTCGCCGAGCTGCGGGAGGAGCCCGAGGGCGGCGTCGTCCTCGTCGCCCCGGCGCTGGTCGGCAAGGGCTTCGTCGCCACGGACCTCCAGCTGGCGGTGTTCAGCGAGTCGGACCTCACGGGCCGGCAGGGTTCCACGACCCGCGACATGCGCAAGATGCCGAGCCGGCGGCGCAACGTCGTCGACCCGCTGCAGCTGCGCGGCGGCGACTACGTGGTGCACGAGCAGCACGGCGTGGGCCGGTTCGTCGAGATGGTGCAGCGCACGCTCGGCGCCGGGGCCAACGCGGCGACGCGCGAGTACCTGGTCATCGAGTACGCGTCGTCCAAGCGGGGCCAGCCGGGCGACCGGCTGTTCGTGCCGATGGACCAGCTCGACCAGGTCACGAAGTACACGGGCGGCGAGGCGCCGTCGCTGTCGAAGATGGGCGGCACGGACTGGAAGAACACCAAGGCGCGCGCCCGCAAGCACGTCAAGGAGATCGCGGGCGAGCTCATCCGCCTGTACTCGGCGCGCATGGCCACGCAGGGGCACTCGTTCGGCCCGGACACGCCGTGGCAGCGCGAGCTGGAGGACGCGTTCGCGTACGTCGAGACGCCCGACCAGCTCGTGACGATCGACGAGGTCAAGGCCGACATGGAGAAGCCGGTCCCGATGGACCGCCTCGTGTGCGGCGACGTCGGCTACGGCAAGACGGAGATCGCGATCCGCGCCGCGTTCAAGGCTGTGCAGGACGGCAAGCAGGTGGCCGTCCTGGTGCCGACGACGCTGCTGGTGCAGCAGCACTTCGACACGTTCTCCGAGCGGTACGCCGGCTTCCCCGTGACGGTGCGCGCGCTGTCCCGCTTCCAGTCCGACAAGGAGTCGGCCGAGACGGTGGAGGAGCTCGCGAAGGGCACCGTCGACATCGTCATCGGCACGCACCGCCTGCTCACCGGTTCGGTGCGGTTCAAGGACCTCGGCCTCGTGATCGTCGACGAGGAGCAGCGGTTCGGCGTCGAGCACAAGGAGACGCTCAAGCAGCTGCGCACCAACGTGGACGTGCTCGCGATGTCCGCGACCCCCATCCCGCGCACGCTCGAGATGGCGGTGACCGGGATCCGCGAGATGTCGACCCTCGCCACGCCTCCGGAGGAGCGGCACCCCGTGCTCACCTACGTGGGCGCGTACGAGGAGAAGCAGATCGGGGCGGCGGTCCGGCGCGAGCTGCTGCGCGAGGGCCAGGTCTTCTACGTGCACAACAAGGTGGAGACGATCCAGAAGACGGCGTCGCGCCTCGCGGAGCTCGTCCCCGAGGCCCGCATCGGCGTGGCCCACGGCAAGATGAGCGAGCACCAGCTGGACCAGGTGATCCGCGCCTTCTGGGAGAAGGAGCTGGACGTGCTGGTCTGCACCACGATCATCGAGACCGGCCTGGACATCTCCAACGCCAACACCCTGATCCTGGAGCGCGCGGACGTGCTCGGCCTGTCCCAGCTGCACCAGCTGCGGGGCCGCGTGGGCCGCGGCCGGGAGCGCGCGTACGCGTACTTCCTCTACCCGCCGGAGCGGCCGCTGACGGACACCGCGCACGACCGGCTGTCCACGATGGCCGCGCACACCGACCTCGGCGCGGGCATGCAGATCGCGATGAAGGACCTGGAGATCCGCGGCGCGGGCAACCTGCTGGGCGGCGAGCAGTCCGGCCACATCGCGGGGGTCGGGTTCGACCTCTACGTGCGCATGGTGGGCGAGGCCGTGGCCGCGTTCCGCGGCGAGCGCGAGGAGGAGCAGCCCGAGGTCACCATCGAGCTGCCCGTCGACGCGCACCTGCCCGAGTCGTACATCGCCACCGAGCGGCTGCGCCTCGAGGCGTACAAGAAGATCGCGGCCGCGCAGGACGCGAGCGCGCTCGCGGAGGTGCGCGCCGAGCTCGTGGACCGCTACGGCAAGCTCCCCGACGTCGCGTCCGCGCTGTTCGACGTCGCGGACTTCCGCAACCACACCCGCCGCGCCGGCCTCACCGACGTCACCGCGCAGGGCAAGTTCATCCGGTTCGCGCCCGTGGACCTCGCCGAGTCGGCGCAGCTGCGGCTCAAGCGGCTCTACCCGGGCACGATCCTCAAGCCGGCGATCCGCGCGTTCCTCGTGCCCTTCCCGACGACGGCGCGCATCGGCGGCCGCCCCCTGCGCGGCGCCGAGGTGCTCGCGTGGGCGCGGCAGCTCATCGACGCGGTGGTCCTGGGCGAGGTCTCCGCCGCGGCCTCGGTCGGCACGTCCTCGCCGAGGTAGTCCACCTCTCGCCGAGGTAGTTCGCACGGATGTGCGAACTACCTCGGCGAGATCATGACTACCTCGGCGGAGGTCAGACGCCCGGGCGGTTGCCGTCCGGGATGGTGATGGGCGTCGTCGTGCCCGACTGGCCCTTGTTGAGGAACGCCATGCCGAGGGCCTTGACGAACTTGTCGAACAGCCCGAAGGAGTTCGGCGCCACCGGCAGCAGGCCCTCGCGGAAGGCGACGTACGCCGGCCACACGGAGCGGATCAGCGCCCGTGACGCCCAGTCGCGCCGCAGGTCCAGCCAGTCGGCGACGTCGTCGCCGAGCTGGTAGATGACGAACTCGTTGAGGAAGCCGCGGGTGACGCCGAGGTCGACCTGGGCGGTGAGGCCGAGGAGCACCTCGGCGAGGTCCCGGCCCTCCGGCGTGGGTGCGAGCAGCGGGGTGAGCACCTGCTCGGACTGGGCGTGCGCGTCGGCCCAGGTCGCGGGGATGTACTCGTCCCGCACGCCCAGCAGGTGGAGCGCCACCTGCCAGTGGTGCAGGAACGCCTCCTCGTCCGCCGCCGACATCCGCACGCCCCACTTCTTCATGGTGCGGTGGGCGAACGTCCCGGTGCTGTGGAACGTCACGAGGATGTCCATGTTGCTGATCGGGATGGTCTCGTCGGCGACGGCCCTCCAGTACGGCGACTGCGGCAGCAGGTGCCGGACGGCCGCGTGCACCAGGCGCGTCTTGTTCGCGGTGACGATCATCTGGCCGTCCGGCTCGTAGGCGTTCCGGTCGGTGAGGTCGTAGCCGAACGTGAAGGTCTTGGCCGCGCGGTCCTGCATGTCGGCGCCGCCCTTGGACCAGTACACGGACTTCGCCTCGCGGGGGATGACGGTGCTCATGATGCCGCCGCCCAGCCCGTAGATGACGAAGAGGTACAGGTCCTTGCGGCGGTTGAAGTCGGCCGCGCGGCGCAGCTTCTCCATGTCGGCCCAGTCGGGCAGCCGTGCCTCCCGGCCCAGGAAGCCGGCGAGCTCCGAGGGCAGGCCGGCCGGCACGGGATGGTTGTTGTCCACCCAGGGGAGGATGGCGTCGTTGACCGCGGGCACCTGGCCGGCGTCGATCACCGACGCCATGATCGCGTCGATCTCGTCGTCCCAGACCCACAGGGGATCGACGCCGGTGCCGGCGCGGGCCATCGACCGCGTGGGGGACCAGGACCAGGCCGCGCCCGGCGCGGCCACGCTCGTCAGGCCGAGCGCGGCGCCCAGGGTCAAGAGGGTGCGTCTGTTCATCTCGTTCACGGGACCACCTGTTTCCGTCGGGGATGGGGCCTCGCGGCGGCGTCGTCGTCGACGCCGTCCGGGGCGTGCTGCCCATCCGGACCGATGTGACCGGACGTTTCCTCACATGTGATTCGCCATTAACATAGGACCGTCCGGCGCGGGGCACAACCCCTCGCCCGGCGGGGGTGCCCGGGGGCGGCCCCGCCGCGTCGTCGTGCCCGGAAGCGCCCCGTCACCCCCGGCGGGCGCCGGGGGAAGTTGCCGTCTCGGCAGGTGGGAGCGGGCGTGCGTCCCTAGCATGAGCGCGAGGGCGCGGCGCGGTGCCGTCACGTCCGACGACGACGGAGGGGACGGAGGGCGCGATGAGCGGGACGACCGACGGCGGGCGCGACGGCGCGGGGGCGCCGCAGGACGCGGCGGCGCGGCTGGCCGCGCTCGAGCGGGAGAACGCCGAGCTGCGCGCGCGGCTCGCAGCCGGTGGCGGCCAGCCGGTGCTCGTGGCCGCGGCGCCGCCCGCGCCCCGCGAGCCGCGCCACCGGGGCCGGGCGGCGGCCGCCGTCGTCCTCGTCGTCCTCGGGGCGCTGCTCGCGCCGGTGGCCGTGATCGCGGCCTGGGCCGAGCGCACGCTCACCGACACGGACCGGTACGTCGCGACGGTCGGGCCGATCGCCGCCGACCCCGCCGTCCAGGGCGCCGTCGCCGGCCGCCTCACCGACGTGGTGATGGAGCAGATCGACGTGAACGCCATCGTCGGCACGGTGGTCGACGGCCTGGAGGAGCGCGGCGTCGGGCCGCGGGCCACCGACGCGCTGACGCAGCTCGAGGGCCCGCTGACCAGCGGCGTCGAGTCCTTCGTGCGGCGGGCCGCGGACGGCGTGGTGACCAGCGATGCGTTCGAGGACGCCTGGGTGCAGGCCAACCGGGTGGCGCACCAGCAGCTCGTCGCGACGATGCGCGGCGAGGGCGGCGAGCTCCTCCAGATCGGGCAGGACGGACAGCTCACCATCCAGCTCTCCGGCATGATCGACCTGCTCAAGCAGCGGCTCGTCGACCGGGGCCTGGGCGTCGCGGCCCGGATCCCGGAGGTGAACGCCACGTTCACGCTCATGCAGACCTCGCAGCTGGTGCAGGTGCAGAACCGGTACGCGCAGGTCGTGGCGCTGGGGACGTGGCTGCCGTGGATCTCGCTCGGCCTGCTGGCCGCGGGCGTGCTCGTCGCGCGACACAAGTCGCGCACCTTGGTCGTCGCGGGCCTGGCGCTCGCGGCCTCGATGGTGCTCCTCGCGATCGGCCTCGCGATCGGCCGGGGGATCTACCTCGACGCGCTGAAGGACGTGGTGCTGCGGCTCGACGCGGCCGAGGTGCTGTTCGACCAGGTCGTGTCGTTCCTGCGGGTCACGCTGCGGACGATCGGCGTGCTCGGGCTCGTGGTCGCGATCGTCGCGTACCTGGGCGGGAGCAGCGCGTCGGCCCGGTCGCTGCGCGCGGGCGCGGGGCGCGGGTTCGCCTCGCTGCGCGACTACGGCGAGGGGCGCGGGGTGTCGACCGGGCCGGTGGGCGACTGGCTGGGCAGGTACCGCACCCTGGTGCGCGTGACGATCATCGTCATCGCGGCCCTGGTGCTCCTGCTCGCGGGCAGCCCCACGCCGGGGCTCATCATCGGCACAGCAGTGGTGGCCGGCGTGCTCATCGCCGTCCTGGAGCTGGTGGCGCGGCCGCCCCGGCCCGACGACGAGGGCGCGGACGACGGCGCCGGCCCGCCCGACGTCCCCGCCGTGGCGACGACGTGACGATCCGGTGCGGGGTCGTGGCGCGCCGCCGCCGCGTCGTCGCGCGCCGCTAGCGTGACGCGGCGTGACCACCACCGACGTCGAGATCACCGCCGACCTGGTCCGCGACCTGCTGCGCGAGCAGCACCCGGACCTCGCCCACCTCCCCGTCCGCCTGGGCGCGCGCGGCTGGGACAACCAGCTCTGGCGGCTCGGCGACGACCTCGCCGTGCGGCTGCCGTGGGCCACGGAGTCGGCCGACGCGCTGCTGCGCAAGGAGCACGCGTGGCTGCCGGGGCTCGCCCCGCGCCTGCCGCTGCCCGTGCCGGTGCCGCAGCGGCTCGGCGAGCCGGGCGCGCTGTTCGGGCGGCCGTGGATCGTCACGACGTGGGTGCCCGGCGAGTCCGCCGACCGCGCACCCGTCACCCGGCCCGACTCGGCCGACGTCCTCGCCGCCTTCCTGTCCGCGCTGCACCGCCCGGCGCCCGACGGCGCGCCCACCGGCCGCGGCCGCGGCGGCCCGCTCGCGGGGTACACCGCCGGGGTCGAGCGCGGGCTCGCCGAGGTGGTCGAGCGCGGGCTCGTCGCCGACCCGGCGCCGGTGCGCGCCGTCTGGCAGGACGCCGTCGACGCCCCGGCGTGGGACGGCCCGGCGGTGTGGCTGCACTCCGACCTGCACCCGGCCAACGTCCTCACCGCCGACGGCGCCCTGAGCGGCGTGATCGACTTCGGCGACCTGTGCGCCGACGACCCCGCCTACGACCTGGCCGGCGCGTGGCGGCTGCTGCCCGACGGCGCCGTCGACCGCTTCCACGCGGCCTATCGCGGACCGGACGGCCGCCCCGCCGACGACGCGGCCCGACGTCGCGCCCGCGGGTGGGCGGCCGCCACCGCGCTGGGCGGCCTGCTCGTCGGGAACGCCGGCGACGAGGGCCGCCCGGGCGGGAAGTCCTCGTGGGGCCCGCCCGCCCGCGCGACCCTCGAGCGACTGGTGGCCACGGCCGGCTGAGCGCGCGCCAGGTCGTCCGATCGGGTCGGTCCGTGCGGTCAGTCGCCCGCGGCCCGCCCCAGCTCGCCGGCGATGCGCTGCTCGAGCGCGTCGGTGGCGGCGTCGGGCAGCACGACGATCCCCTCGAGCTCCTTCATGGCGCGCCGGTACGCCGACTGCCGCTCGGCCTGCGACGACCCCTCGTCGTCGGCCATCGCCAGCAGCTTCTTCGCGCGGTCGAGGGCCTGCCGCTCGGTGGGGGAGAAGTCCGACGCGCGGCGGCGCTTCGCCTCCCGCTCCGCGACGTCGAAGCGGACCTGCATCTCGCGGACGGCGTCGCGGTACCGGTCGAGGCGTCCGCGGTCGCGCAGGGCGTCGAGGTCGTCGGGGCGCAGGTCCTCGGCCGCCCGCCGGGCTCGGTGGAAGTCGACGGTCACCTGCTCGCGCATGTCCGACATCAGCGGGTACTCGAGGGACTTCACGGCGTCCAGCTCGTAGGCCAGCCAGCGCTGCTGCGTCGCGTCGTGCGCGGCGACGGTGCGCTCGATCTCGCTGGTGAGCGCCTCGTCGGCGGCGGGCGCGGGCGGGTCGGCCGGCTGCGGGGCGCCGTGCTTGATGCGGTACATCTCGAGCTTGTCCTGGCGCCGCTGCCGGTCCCACGCCGAGATGCCCCGCGCGGCACCGCCGATGGCCGGGCCGACGAAGAAGATCAGCCACCAGTAGGAGCCGAGGAAGTCCCAGACGCTGTCCACGGGGTCCACGCTATCGGCGCGGCCGTGACCGGTGGGTGGTCGCGGGCGCCCGTCCTGAGGCGCCGGTCTAGGCTGGGGGGCGTCAACCCAGCACCGCCGCGGGCGTCAGCGGCCCCGGGCACTCGCCTGGACGGGTCGCGCGGTCGCCCGCGGTCCCCGTCTGAAGGAGCACCCGTGGCAAGCATCGAAGCCGTTGGAGCACGCGAGATCCTCGACTCGCGCGGCAACCCCACCGTCGAGGTGGAGATCGCGCTGGACGACGGCACCTTCGCCCGCGCGGCGGTCCCGTCGGGCGCCTCGACCGGCGCGTTCGAGGCCGTCGAGCGTCGTGACGGCGACAAGGGGCGCTACCTGGGCAAGGGCGTCGAGGGCGCGGTCAACGCCGTCATCGACGACATCGCCCCCGAGCTCATCGGCTACGACGCCGAGGAGCAGCGCATCATCGACCAGACCCTCATCGAGCTGGACGGCACCCCGAACAAGGGCAAGCTGGGCGCCAACGCGATCCTCGGCGTCTCGCTCGCCGTCGCGAAGGCCGCCGCGAAGTCGGCCGGCCTCGATCTGTTCCGCTACGTCGGCGGCCCGAACGCGCACGTGCTGCCCGTGCCGATGATGAACATCATCAACGGCGGGTCGCACGCCGACTCGACGGTGGACTTCCAGGAGTTCATGATCGCGCCGATCGGTGCGCCGACCTTCAAGGAGGCCCTGCGCACGGGCACCGAGGTCTACCACGCCCTCAAGAGCGTGCTGAAGGGCAAGGGCTTCTCCACGGGCCTCGGCGACGAGGGCGGCTTCGCCCCCGACCTGCCGTCGAACTCTGCCGCCCTGGACCTCATCGTCGAGGCGATCGAGAAGGCGGGCTTCACGCCGGGCTCCGACGTCGCCATCGCGATGGACGTCGCCGCGACCGAGTTCTTCAAGGACGGTGCGTACCACTTCAAGAACGGCGAGGTGCACTCGACCGAGGACATGATCAAGCTCTACGAGGGCCTGGTCGCGAACTACCCGATCGTCTCCATCGAGGACCCGCTGTCCGAGGACGAGTGGGGCGCCTGGACGCAGTTCGTCTCCGAGGTCGGCGACAAGGTGCAGGTCGTCGGCGACGACCTGTTCGTCACCAACCCCGAGCGCCTCGCCCGCGGCATCGAGGAGAAGGCCGCCAACTCGCTGCTGGTCAAGCTCAACCAGATCGGCACGCTCACCGAGACGCTCGACGCCGTCACGCTCGCGCAGCGCAACGGCTTCACGACGATGACCTCGCACCGCTCCGGCGAGACCGAGGACACCACCATCGCCGACCTGTCCGTCGCGACCAACGCCGGCCAGATCAAGACCGGCGCCACCGCCCGCGGCGAGCGCATCAACAAGTACAACCAGCTCCTGCGCATCGAGGAGGCGCTGGACGACGCCGGTCGTTACGCCGGCCGTTCGGCCTTCCCGCGCTTCCAGGGCTGACGCCCCCGGACGCTGCACGACGACGGCCGGTCGCTCCCTCGGGGGCGACCGGCCGTCGTCGTCCCACGAGGTAGTCCGAGACTGGCCGAGGTAGTGCCACTCTCCGCGAGGTAGTTCGCGTCGCGCCGAGGTAGTGGACTACACCTGCACGGGCTCGTCGAGCAGTACGCGCGCGGCATCACCATCGACCTGGACGTGCTCG
>NZ_JBEYBQ010000031.1:0-56116 GCF_040632295.1 Isoptericola sp. NPDC019482 | reverse complement strand
CGAAGGCCGGCCCGCGCGATGCGGGCCGGCCTTCGTACTACCTCGGCGAAATCCGTACTACCTCGCCGTCGGGGTCTCGAGGTCGAAGCCGGGGTCGACGTCGACGATCTCCAGCAGCTCGCCGATGCGGGTGACCTCGAGGAGGAAGCGGACGGTGGGCGGCGCGCGCAGCACCCGGACGCGGTGCGGGCTGCGCGACGCGAGGCGTGCGAGGAACGCCACACCGGACGAGTCCATGAAGGTGACGTGATGGGCGTCGATCTCGACGGGGAGGCCGGAGCCCTCGGCGTCGGAGATGGCCTCGCCCAGCTCGGCTCCGATGTCGGCGTCGATCTCGCCGGACAGCACGACACGGGCGCGGGACGCGCCGACGATGACGTGCACGCTCGCGGGGTCTCCCAGCTCAGGCACCGCGTCTGCCTCCTTCACGTCCGCACGCCGCAGGTCACGTGGGGTCGCGTTCGATCCGTCGTGCACGGTGCTCCTTCCACGCGCGGGGCGTTCACCTCGAGTCTCGGCGGACACCAATCTACGGTTGAATGACCAGCAAGAACACCAACCAGGGCGGGGAATCTCGGCAGTGGAGGCATTATGACCGAATCATCCGGTCCTGTGCCGCCCCTTCCGGACGGATTTCTGGACAGCGCGGTCGCGGCCGCGGTCATCCCGGCGTTCGTCACCGGGGCCTGGGAGGACGGGATGCCCGTCCTGTGGATCAACGACGCCTTCGCACGCGAGTCCGGGATCGGCGTCAACGACCTCGCCGTGCTCGGCAAGCACCCGCTCCTGGAGCTCGTCGACGACGACGCGGAGCGCGACCGCAGCCAGGGGGACCTGCGCGCCGGGCGCCCCACCACCCGGATGGTGAGCGGGCGGCTCATGGACGGCCGGGCCACCTGGTGGCAGATCACGATGTCGCCGGTGCCGGGGGAGCACGGGCCGGCGGAGCACTGGTTCGGCACCGCGACGGACGTGTCGACGCACGTCGAGCGGCAGGCCAACCAGCTCGCCTCCCTCGAGGTCGAGCGCCGCGAGCGCGCCGACCTCGACCTCATCGCCCAGACCACCGAGCTGCTGGGCGACCTCGAGTACCCGTACGCGCTGCGCGACATCGCCGACCTGCTGCGCGCGCTGGTGCCCTGGGCGGGCTTCTACGTGAACGACGACGGGCTCGCCTTCGCCGACGGCGTCGACGTCGCGTCCCCGCCGAGCGGCCGTGGCCGCCGGCACGCGCGCTACGTGCCCGACCTGCCCGCCGACGTCCCCGGGGAACGACCGGACGCGCCCGCGGACGGCGACGACACGCGCGAGCCCGTCCGGGACGAGGTGCAGGACCTGCTCGAGGGGGTCGTCGAGGGCCCCGTGATGCTCCGCCTGGGCGCGGGCTTCCCGGCGCACTCCGCGTCCGGCTGGCTGCGCCGCGACCTGCTGCGCCGCGTGGTCGAGGAGACCGGGGCACTGCCGCGCGCCGTCGTCGTGCACGCCGTGGCGGGGCGCCGCCGGGTGCTGGGGCTGCTCGCGACGTGGCACGGCGTGGGCGTGGCCCCCGACGGCACCGTCACCGAGGAGGTCCGGCCCGGCCCGGGCGAGCCGCAGCACGTGCACACGGTGATCGAGGTGGTGGCGCGCCGGGCCGGCACCGCCATCGACAACGCGCGCCTGTACGCCCGCGAGCACCGCCTCGCCGAGGCGCTGCAGCGCGCGATGCTGCCCGAGCAGGCCGACGTCTCCGGCCTCGACGTGTGGACCTATTACGCGCCCAACGCCGAGCACGCCCAGGTGGGCGGCGACTGGTACGACGTCCTGCAGATCGACGAGGGCACCGTCGGGCTGGTGGTCGGCGACGTCGTCGGGCACGACGTCGAGGCCGCGGCGGCCATGGGGCAGCTGCGGTCGGTGGTGCGGTCGTACGCGTTCGAGCTCGCGACCCCGGGGATCGTCGTGGACCGGGTGGACCAGCTCGTCACGGGGATGCGCATCCCGCGGTCGGCGTCGATGGTCTACGCCACGCTCCGGCACCAGCAGGACGGCGACGCCTGGACCGTGCAGTACACGCGCGCCGGCCACCTGCCGCCGCTGCTGCTGCGCGACGGCACGGTCACCCAGCTCGCGGGCGGGGCGGGCTCCCTGGTGGGCTTCGGGTCGAAGCCGCGCACCACCGGGCAGGCAGAGCTGCGCCGCGGCGACGTGCTGCTCTTCTACACGGACGGCCTCATCGAGCGCCGCGACCGGTCGCTCAAGGTCGGGCTGGACGCGCTGGTCGAGACGTCCGGGCGCATCACCGCGCGCGACGCCGCCGGCGTGGGGGAGGAGCTGCTGTCCCGGCTCGCCGACGCCCCCGAGGACGACGTCGCGCTCGTCGTCGTGCGCGTGCCCGACCCGGTCGCCGACGCGCAGGTGCAGCCGCTCAGCCCGCGGTCGCGGCGGTGGCTGCTGCCCAGCGAGCCCGCCTCCATCGGACGCGCCCGGCACGCCGTGCTGCGCACCTGCCAGGCGTGGGGTCTGCCGGAGTCGGCCTCGGCGGAGCTCGTGGTCTCCGAGCTCGTCGCCAACGGCGTGCTGCACGGCTGGGGCAACATCGCGCTGCGCCTCTTCGACACCGGGGACGGCCTGCGCATCGAGGTGGAGGACTCCAACCCCGCCCCGCCCGTCACGACCGACGGCCATCCCAACCGCGTCGGCGGGTTCGGGATGCAGATCGTCGAGCGGCTCGCCGACTGGGGCTGGCGGCCCGCCGGCTCCGGCAAGCTCGTGTGGGCCAAGCTGCACGCGGACGCCGTCGCGCCCCGCTGACCTGCCTTGGTGGAAGGCACGGACGCCCTCAGTCGCGCAGCGCTCGGACCTCCTCCGGCGAGGTGCCGGAGTCGCGCAGGAACTGCGCGCAGCGTTCCGCCTCGTCGGCCTCGCCGATCTGCGCGGCGGACTCGGAGAGGGCTGCGAGCGCACGCAGGAAGCCCTGGTTGGGGACGTGGTCGGCGGGGATGGGGCCCTGGCCCCGCCAGCCTGCGCGCCTCAGTGCGTCGAGGCCGCGGTGGTAGCCGGTGCGCGCGTACGCGTAGGCCGTGACGGACCGCGCGGCGCTGGGCTCGGCGCCCGCGCCGTCGAGGGTGCGCTCCGCCAGCACGGCCCAGGCCAGGGACGACGCGGGGTGGTCCGCGGCGAGCTGGGCCGGGTCAGCGCCGACGTCGAGGCCGTCGCGGACCTGGGGGTGGTCGTCGGGCAGGCGGGTCGGGGGCGGGCCGGCGAGCAGGTCGTCCACAGGGGAGGTCATGGCGCCCATTCTGGCCCGACTCCCGCCTGCTCCACAGATCGACGCCTCGAGCACCGCGCGAGGCCGGTCGCGGGTACGCTCGCTCCATGATCGAGATCGCGACGTCTTCCACGACGACGACGCTCGTGATCGCCGGTGACCTCGACCTCGCGGAGCGCGACCAGTTCCCGGAGATCGCCACCCGGGTGGTCGGGCTGCGGCGCCAGCTGCTGGTGATCGACATGTGCCGCGTCACGTTCATGGACTCGACCGGTGCCGCGTTCCTCATCTCCCTCGCCGACGCCGGCCGCAAGCGCGGCGGCGCCACGGTGCTGCGCGGCGCGGACGAGCGCGACCTGTTCGTGCTCGAGGTGTGCGGGGCCCTCGACCTGTTCCGCATCGACCGCGACCACCGGTGCGAGTCCGCGCCCGCGCCGTCGACCCCGGCCACGCACCACCCGGCGGGCTGAGCGCGCCGGACCGACGGGCAGGTCACGGGCGGGTAAACTCGGGCGCGGCCCGGACCAGGAGGCCCGCCCCTCAGGCGGCGTGGGATTCACGGAGATGCTGGTGGCACGCCGGGCCCCGTCGACGCGAGGAGATTTCACATGCCAGCCGTGGTGCTCGTCGGTGCCCAGTGGGGCGATGAGGGCAAGGGGAAGGCCACGGACCTGCTCGGGTCCCGGGTCGACTACGTCGTGAAGTTCAACGGCGGCAACAACGCGGGTCACACCGTCGTCATCGGCGACGAGAAGTACGCCCTGCACCTGCTGCCCTCCGGCATCCTGTCGCCCGGGGTCGTGCCCGTCATCGGCAACGGCGTGGTCGTGGACATCGACGTGCTGTTCGAGGAGCTCGACGACCTCATCGCGCGGGGCGTGGACGTCTCCCGCCTGCTGGTCTCGAGCCAGGCGCACGTCATCGCGGGCTACCACCGCACGCTGGACAAGGTCACCGAGCGCTTCCTCGGCAAGCGCCGCATCGGCACCACGGGCCGCGGCATCGGGCCGGCGTACGCCGACAAGATCAACCGCGTCGGCATCCGCATCGCCGACCTGTTCGACCCGAAGATCCTGCGGGAGAAGGTCGAGGGCTCCCTCGACCAGAAGAACCACCTGCTGGTGAAGGTCTACAACCGCCGGGCCGTCGAGATCGACGAGACGGTCGACGAGCTGCTGGCGCACGCCGAGCGGCTGCGCCCGATGGTCGCCAACACGCCGCTGGTGCTCAACCAGGCGCTCGACGCGGGCAAGAACGTGCTGTTCGAGGCCGGCCAGGCCACCATGCTCGACGTCGACCACGGCACCTACCCGTTCGTCACGTCGTCGAGCGCGACCGCCGGCGGCGCGGTGACCGGCTCGGGCATCGGGCCCACCCGCGTGGACTCCGTCATCGGCGTCATCAAGGCGTACACGACGCGCGTCGGCGAGGGCCCGTTCCCCACCGAGCTGTTCGACGACATGGGCGAGTACCTGCTCAAGACCGGCGGCGAGTACGGCGTCACGACCGGCCGCGCGCGCCGCTGCGGCTGGTACGACTCGGTCATCGCGCGCTACGCGTCGCGCATCAACGGCCTCACGGACCTCGTGGTGACCAAGCTGGACGTGCTCACGGGCCTGGAGAAGGTGCCGGTCTGCGTGGCCTACGACGTGGACGGCACCCGCTACGACGAGATGCCGGACGACCAGTCGGCGTTCCACCACGCCAAGCCGATCTACGAGGAGATGCCGGGCTGGTGGGAGGACATCTCGCACGCCCGCACCATCGAGGACCTGCCCGCCAACGCGCAGGCCTACCTCGCGCGCCTTGAGGAGCTGTCCGGCTGCCGCATCTCCGCGGTCGGCGTCGGCCCGCGGCGCGACGAGATCATCCCGGTGCACGACCTCATCCACACCCGCGCATGACGGCGACGGGCCAGGTCGTCGACTCGCTCGCCCCCACGGGCGCGCTGCGCGCGGTGGTCAACCTCGGCAACCCGGTGCTCGCGCAGGGCACCCGCCAGGACCCGTCCGGGGTGACCGTCGACCTGGCCCGTGAGCTGGCGCGGCGCCTCGGCGTCGAGAGCGCGCTGGAGTGCGTCGACGCCGCACGGCACTCGTTCGCGGCGGTCGCGGACGGCCGGGCCGACGTCGGCTTCCTCGCCGCCGAGCCGGAGCGGGCCGAGCAGGTCGCGTTCACCGCGCCGTACGTGCTCATCGAGGGCGTGTTCGCCGTGCCGGACGGCTCGCCCGTGCGGACGGCGGACGACGTCGACCGGCCCGGGGTGCGCGTCGGGGTGAAGCAGGGCTCGGCCTACGACCTGTTCCTCAGCCGCACCCTGACCCGCGCGGAGGTGGTGCGCGGCGCCGACGGCACGCTGGCCTTCGAGGAGCACGGGCTCGAGGTGGCGGCCGGCATCCGGCAGCCGCTGACCCGGTACGTCGCCGAGCACCCCGGGCTGCGCGTCGTCGAGCCGCGGTTCACCGAGATCCGGCAGGCCGTCGCGACCGGCCGCGACCGCGACCCCGTCGCCGTGGCCTGGTTGCGCGATGCCGTCGCGGAGCTGACCGCGGACGGCTTCGTCGCGGACTCGCTCGCCCGGTCGGGGCAGGACGCCACGGTCCCGACGCCGAAGGGCTAGGAGCGACCGCGCGAGGGCGCCTCGGGCACCTGGTCGGCCCACACCTCCACCAGCTCGTGCAGCAGGCCGTCGTCGCCCGCGGTGCCGAACGACGCCACGTGGTAGACCTCGTCGCTCTCGCCTGTCGCGTCGCTGACGCGGGCTCGCAGCACGCCGCGGTCGCCGCCGTCGACGACGTCCTCGTGCTCGAACCGCCACGAGCCCGGGTAGTCGCGGTTCAGCCGGACGAACGACTCCCTGTCGAACTCCTCGCCGGTGTGCACGTAGCGGGCCCGGAAGTCTGGTGCGAGCAGGGCGGACAGCCCCTCCCAGTCCTGCGCGTCGATCCGGTCGGACAGGGACAGCAGCAGCTGAGCGGCGGTGGTCATGACGTCAGCATGGCGGTCGCCACCGACGCCGCCCGCCCGCGCCTCCTACACTTGTCGCCCGTGAAGATCCTTGTCGTCGGGACCGGTGCCCGCGAGCACGCCATCGTCCACGCCCTCGCGTCGGAGGAGCCGGCGCACGAGCTGCACGCCGCCCCGGGCAACCCGGGCATGGCGCCGCAGGCGGCGCTGCACCCGGTGGACGCGAACGACGGCCGCGCCGTCGCCGCCCTCGCCCGGACGCTCGGCGTCGACCTCGTCGTGGTGGGGCCGGAGGCACCGCTCGTGGCCGGGGTCGCGGACGTCGTCCTCGAGGCCGGCATCCCCGTCTTCGGTCCGTCGGCCGAGGCCGCCCGGCTGGAGGGCTCGAAGGCGTTCGCGAAGGACGTCATGGCCGCCGCGGCCGTCCCGACGGCCATGGCCCACGTGTGCACGACCCTGGACCAGGTCGCCGACGCGCTCGACGCGTTCGGCGCCCCCTACGTCGTCAAGGACGACGGGCTCGCCGCCGGCAAGGGCGTCGTCGTGACGTCGGACCGCGACGCCGCCCTCGCGCACGCCCGTGAGGCGCTCGACGCGCGCGGCGACGACGGCCGCGTCGTGATCGAGGAGTACCTCGACGGCCCGGAGGTGTCGCTGTTCTGCCTGTGCGACGGCACCACGGTGGTGCCGATGGTGCCGGCGCAGGACTTCAAGCGCGTGGGGGACGACGACGCCGGCCCCAACACGGGCGGCATGGGCGCCTACACGCCGCTCGACTGGGCGCCGTCCGGCCTGGTGGCCGAGGTGGTCGACCGCATCGCGCAGCCCACGGTGGACGAGATGGCCCGCCGCGGCACCCCGTTCTCGGGCGTCCTCTACGTGGGGCTGGCGCTGACCTCGCGCGGCACCCGCGTGGTGGAGTTCAACGCGCGCTTCGGCGACCCGGAGATCCAGGCCGTGCTCGCGCGGCTGCGCACCCCGCTGTCCGGCGTGCTGCTCGCCGCCGCCACCGGTCGCCTCGACGGCATCGAGCCGCTGCACTGGTCGGAGGACGCCGTGGTGAACGTCGTCGTCGCCTCCCAGGGCTACCCCGAGTCGCCGCGCAAGGGCGACGCGATCACCGGGATCGCCGACGCCGAGGCGCTGGACGGCGTGCACGTGCTGCACGCCGGCACCGCCGTCGTCGACGGCGCGCTGGTGTCCGCGGGCGGCCGCGTGCTGTCCGTCGTCGGCCGGGGCACGGACCTCGCCGCCGCGCGGGCGGCGTCCTACGCCGGGGTCGCGAAGATCGCGCTGGAGGGCTCCCACCACCGCAGCGACATCGCGCTCAAGGCCGAGCGCGGCGAGGTCGCCGTCCCCTGAGGCCCGGGACCCGCGCGAGCGTCTCTGCCGGTCCGGATTCGAGGCCCGAATCCTGACTGCTGGAGACGCTCGGCGTCGCCCCGCGGGGCGATGAGAGACTGGGCGCCGTGACCGAGACGCACGACGTGAACCAGCCCGGTGCCGACCAGAGCGACGCCTTCGGGGGTGGACCGCTCGACCTGCCGGGGTGGCGGCACGTCTACTCCGGCAAGGTGCGCGACCTGTACGAGCCGGACCTGCCGGCTCTGGGCGGCGTGCACCCGCTGGGCGACGTCGTCCTCGTCGTCGCCTCGGACCGCCTCTCCGCGCACGACCACGTGCTCACCCCCGGCATCCCGGACAAGGGCGTGGTGCTCACGCAGCTCAGCCTGTGGTGGTTCGAGCAGCTCGCGGACGTCGTGGACAACCACGTCGTGTCCACCGAGGCGAGCGCCGAGCCCGGCGACGGCCTCGTGCCCGACGTGGTCGCCGGCCGCGCGATGATCTGCCGCCGGCTGGAGATGTTCCCCGTCGAGTGCGTCGCGCGCGGCTACCTCACCGGGTCCGGCCTGGCCGAGTACCGCGCGTCCGGCGAGGTCACGGGCATCCCGCTGCCGGCTGGCCTCGTCGACGGGTCGCGCCTGCCGGAGCCGATCTTCACCCCCGCCACCAAGGCCGAGGTGGGGGAGCACGACGAGAACGTGCCCTTCGAGGAGGTCGCGCGCCGGATCGGCGACGACGCCGCCACGCGCCTGCGGGACCTCACCCTCGCGGTCTACGCCCGCGCCGAGCAGACCGCGCGCGAGCGCGGCGTGATCCTCGCGGACACCAAGCTGGAGTTCGGCGTCGACCCCGCGACCGGGGCGACCGTGCTGGGTGACGAGGTGCTCACGCCCGACTCGTCGCGCTTCTGGCCCGCGGACGAGTGGGAGCCGGGCCGCTCCCAGCCGAGCTTCGACAAGCAGTCGGTGCGCGACTGGCTGACGTCCCCCGCCTCCGGCTGGGACCGTGCCTCGGACGTGCCGCCGCCCGCGCTGCCCGCCGACGTCGTCGAGCGCACGCGGGACCGCTACCTCGAGGCGTACGAGCGGCTGACCGGGGCGCCGCTGCGCTGAGCGCGGGCGGTGACGCCCGCCCGCGCAGCGGCGCGGGGGTCACATGCGCGAGGCCGTCACGCTGCCGGTGAGCTGCGAGCCGTCCCCCTTCTCGACGACGCACACCAGCTCGCGGTCGCCGAGCGCCCAGGTGGCCTCGTTCGGCGCGACGTACCACATCGTCAGGCTCGAGGACGCGATGTCCGACCCGACGTACACCGTGAAGGTGCGCGGGCACAGCTCGTTGAAGGTCTCCT
This sequence comes from Isoptericola sp. NPDC019482, assembly GCF_040632295.1. Taxonomy (NCBI): domain Bacteria; kingdom Bacillati; phylum Actinomycetota; class Actinomycetes; order Micrococcales; family Promicromonosporaceae; genus Isoptericola; species Isoptericola sp. NPDC019482. The sequence goes on along the minus strand of NZ_JBEYBQ010000031.1, from coordinate 47,207 downwards.
CGATCGCCTCGTCACCCGGGAAGGCGTCGCCCTCCAGGTCGTGGGTGCCGATCACCTCCGAGGTGTGCGAACCCTCGCAGTCGGCGGGGGCGATCTCGCTCAGGTCGACGGCGTCGACGGCCAGGTCGAAGCACTCGCCCTGGCCGTAGCCGAAGCTCAGCTCCTGCTCGATCCCCTGCTGGTAGCCGTCGACGATCGCGTCCTGGACGGCGTCGTCGGTCGCGACGGCGACGAGGAGCGTCGCGACCAGGGCCCAGCCGATCGTGCTCAGGGCACCCAGGACGATGCCCGCGATCGCGAGGCCGCGGCCGGAGCGGGCCGGGTCCTTCGTCCGCACGACGCCCGCGATGCCGAGGCCCAGCGGGATCAGCGCCATGCCGAGCACGCCGGTGACGAGCGCCGCGATCGACACGCCGTCCGTCCTGCGGGGCGGGGCGAACGCGTACGGCGGCTGCGCGCCGTACGGCGTGGTCGTCCCGGCGGTGGGAGCGCCGGGCGGCGGAGCGGGCTGGTCGTACGGCGCCGCCGGCGGGCTGTCGGCGCCGGGGGTGGAGTAGGGGTCGGGGACGCTGGCGCCGGACGGCGGAGGGGTGGGTGCGGACATGCTTCCTCGGGTCGGTGCGATGGGGATGACGCGGCGTCGACGGCGTCGTCGCCCGGCCGCGCTGAACGGCGTCCGAAGGCTAGCGCGCCGGGCGGTAGACTCGTCGCGGAATCCCGCCGTCGTGCCCCCGCCCGCCACGCGCGCGCCCCCGCGGTGCCGTCCGTGCCGGGACCTGAGGAGCGGCGGCCGCTGGACCACCCGGCCAGCTACCGGTCACGATCCAAGGAGCACCCGTGGGACGCGTCGTCGTCGAGGTCATGCCCAAGCCCGAGATCCTGGACCCCCAGGGCAAGGCCGTCGTCGGGGCACTGCCCCGCCTCGGCTTCACCCAGTTCAGCGGGGTGCGCCAGGGCAAGCGGTTCGAGCTCGAGGTGGACGGCGACGTCACGCCCGAGGTGCTCGCCGCCGCGCAGCAGGCCGCCGAGACGCTGCTGTCCAACCCGGTCATCGAGGACGTCGTGCGCGTCGCGGACGCCGCGACCGACGCCGCCGGGACGATCACCGCCGAGGGCGTGGCCTGATGACCGCCGGCACCCTCGCCAGTCTCGACACGGCGCGGATCGGCGTCGTCACCTTCCCCGGCACGCTCGACGACCGCGACGCCGCGCGCGCCGTGCGGCTCGCGGGCGGCGAGCCCGTGTCCCTGTGGCACGCCGACGGCGACCTCCAGGGCGTGGACGCCGTCGTCCTGCCCGGCGGCTTCTCCTACGGCGACTACCTGCGCGCCGGCGCCATCTCGCGCTTCGCGCCCACCATGGACGCCGTCGTGGACGCCGCGAAGGGCGGCATGCCGGTGCTCGGCATCTGCAACGGCTTCCAGGTGCTGACCGAGGCCCACCTGCTGCCCGGGTCGATGGTGAAGAACGACCACCTGCACTTCGTGTGCCGCGAGCAGGTGCTGTCGGTCGAGAACACGTCGACGGCGTGGACCAACCAGTACCGGCCCGGCCAGCACATCACCATCCCGCTGAAGAACCAGGACGGCCAGTTCGTGGCCGACGACCGCACCCTCGACGAGCTCGAGGGCGAGGGCCGCGTCGTGTTCCGCTACCAGGGCTGGAACCCGAACGGCTCGCGTCGTGACATCGCGGGCATCACCAACGCGCGCGGCAACGTGGTCGGCCTCATGCCGCACCCGGAGCACGCCGTCGAGGCCGGGTTCGGCCCGGACGGCGAGGCCGGCCCGCGCTCCGGCACGGACGGGCTCGGCTTCTTCACGTCGGTGCTCGCCTCGCTCGTCTCGGCATGACCGCCACCACCATCCTCCCGACGACCGTCGGGCCCGAGGGCCTGACGGTCGACGCCGTGGCGTGGGACGACCCCGCCGCGGCAGCCCTGCGCGCCGCGCAGGAGGCGGAGATGGCCGTGCGGTACGGCGGCGACGACGAGGCGCCGGCGATCGACCCGCGGACGATCGTCGTCACGCTCGTCGCGCGCCTGGACGGGCGCCCCGTCGGCACCGCCGCCGTGCGCGACGTCTCCGGCACGGACGACCGGCGCGGCCGCGGCACCACCCACCCGGCCGCGACCGGCGAGGTCAAGCGCCTGTACGTGGACGGCGACGTGCGCGGTCGCGGCGTCGCGCGGCGCCTGATGGCCGAGCTGGAGCGCGCCGCCCGCCAGGTCGGCTTCCGCCGTTTCGTGCTCGAGACCGGCACCGCGCAGCCCGAGGCGATCGCGCTGTACGAGGCCATCGGGTACGAGTCGATCGAGTCGTTCGGCGACCACGCGCACTTCGAGCAGCAGCGCTGCTACGGCAAGCGGCTCTGACTCAGCCCGCGTTCGCGGACCACGCGGGCAGCTGCTGCAGCGTCCAGGAGTTGCCGTCCGGGTCGGCGAACGTGACGAACCGGCCCCAGGCCTGGTCGTCCACCCCGTCGGCCTCGACGCCCACGCTCCGCAGGTGCGCCAGCGCCTCGTCGGCGTCGGGCACCACCACCTGGATCGCGTCCAGCTGACCCGGCTGCAGCGTGCCGCCCAGCCCCGTGCCGAACGCGATGGAGCAGGCCGAGCCCGGCGGCGTCATCTGCACGAACCGCAGGTCGTCGTTCACCTGCTGGTCGTGGTCGGGGTGGAAGCCGACGCGCTCGTAGAACTCCTTCGCCCGGTCCACGTCGCTCACGGGTACGTGGATCAGCTCGATCTTCCACTCCATGGTGTGCTCCTTCGTTCGTTCTACGGCAGCGGCCTCGGGTGGCGGTTGCCCTCGTCGACGAGCATGAGGATGCCGGAGATCAGACCGCAGAAGAGCAGGGTGCAGACCGCGAGGGCGGTGTGCTGGTACCGGTCCTTCGCGCCCTTGTGGGTCATGATCGTCATCGGGATCATCCATGCCGCCGCGATGATGCCGATCCCGAACGTCGAGACCGTCAGGAGGGCCAGGACGACCCAGTTGATCGCCGCGGCGGCGACGTAGAGGCCGCTGCTGGCGGGGACCGGCTGCTGCGGGTACGGCGGGTAGGGCTGGGGCGCCGGGTAGGCCTGCTGCTGGTGGTAGACGACGGGCGGCGGCGGTGACGGGACGACGGCACCCGTGCCGTACGGCGGCGGGCCGCCGGCCGTGGAGCCGTCCGGGGGGAACGGCTGGCCCTGCGGGTCCGGCGAGGGCGGCGTGCTCGGGCGCTCGAACGGGTCGGGTGGCGTCGTCGTCATGGCCGAATCGTAGGTCCGGTACTCGTCCCCGGGGAGGGCGAATCTCGCGGACCGGTCGAGGGCGGTCATGCCTGGTCGAGCAGGGGCCGCACCTCGCGGCCGAGCATGTCGACGAAGCCGGCGAGGTCGGGCTCGTCGGCCGTGGGCTGCACGGAGACGGCGGAGGCGCCGGCCGCGGCCAGCCGGAGCACGGCGTCGGCGATGGTGCGGGCGTCGCCGGCCGCGCCGACCCCGCTCCCAGGCCGCGCGCCCCACAGCGGGAGCTCGGCGTCGAGCCGCTGCTGCGCACCGTCGCCCGTCGCGGCGATGAGCGTGGCGTACATGCCCGGCGCGGGCCGGCCCGCCGCCTGAGCGCCGGCGCCGGCCGTGTCCGCGGCCCTGCGCACGTCGTCGGAGGTGAGGGCGTTGGCGAGGATGACGCCGTCGCCCAGCTCGCCCGCCAGGGAGAGGGATCGGGGCCCGACGCCTCCGAGCACCAGCGGCACCTCCGGCGCGGGCCAGTCGAGGCGGACCTGGTCGAGCGTCACGTAGCGCCCCGACGTGGTCACCTCGTCGCCCGCGAGCAGGGCGCGGAGCGCCTCGGTGTGCTCGCGCAGCAGCGTGAGGGGCGACTTGACCCGCACTCCCGACCGCTCCATCCACTCCTGGACACCGTGCCCGACGGCCGGCACGAACCGGCCGGGGAACATGCGCGCGACCGTGGCGACCTCCATCGCCGTCACCGCCGTGCTGCGCAACGGGGCCGGCATGAGGCCGATCCCGACGCGGATCCGCTCGGTCCAGGCGAGCGCGGCGGCGGCCGACGCGACGCCGCTCTGCTTGAAGCAGTCCTCCCACACCCACAGGTCGTCCAGGCCGGCGGCCTCGGCGGCGGTGGCGAGGGACCGCAGCGACTCCGGTTCCATCGTGGGGACGAAGGCGATGCCGAGGCGGACGGCGGGGCGGGCTTCCGGGGCAGGGGTGACCGTCATCCAGCCATCGTGCCGCGGGACGCCGACACCCGCCCGGGTCAGGCGGGTTCGTCGCGCAGGAACGCGAGCTGCGCGACGACGGACTGCCGCGCCGCGCGGCGCACCGACGGGTCCACGTCGGTATAGACGTGCGCGACGACGGCGTCGGCGTCCGCCGTCGGGCCGAGCGCCGCGAGCGCGGACCGCACCTGGTCGAGGCGCTCCAGCCGGTGGGCGCGGTACGCGCGCACCGCGACGCCGAGGTCGTCGATCGCCGGGCCGTGCCCGGGCAGGCCGACGTGGCCGTCGCCGACGCGCTCCAGCACGTCGAGGCTCGCGAGGTAGTCGCGCAGCGACCCGTCCGGCTCGGCGATGACGGTGGTGCCCTGCCCGAGCACGGTGTCGCCCGTGAGGACCACGGGCGCACCCGTCCCGGCGCCGCCGGGCACCGTCACGACGAACGACACCGAGTCGGCGGTGTGCCCCGGCGTGGCGAGGACGTCGATGCGCACCCCGGCGGCCTCGATCGCCTCTCCGGCGCGCAGCGGGTCGCCGCCGTGGCAGTGCTCCGGGTCGGCGGCGCGCACCGGGGCGCCGGTGAGCGCGCGCAGGCGGGCCGACCCGGCCGTGTGGTCGGCGTGCCGGTGCGTGACCAGCACCAGCTCCACCGGGCCCGCCTCGGCCAGGGTGGCGAGGTGCCTCTCCTCGTCCGGGCCGGGGTCCACGACCACGCACGACGGCGTCCCCGGCGCGCGCAGGACGTACGAGCGTGTGCCGTCCAGCGTCATCGGTCCGGGATTGTCTGCGCGGACGACGGTGACGGGGTGGGTGAACCGCGACCGGCCGGGCATCAGCTCAGCCGCACCGGCGCCGTGTACCGCGCGACCGTGCGGTCCGATGTGAGCAGGACTGAGTCCGAGACGATCGCCTGGGCGATGAGGAGGCGGTCGAAGGGGTCGGAATGGATCGGGGGGAGGTCGCCAACCGCTGCTGCATGCGCGCCGTCGACGACGAGTTCCGCGAAGCCTGCCGCGAGCGCCTCGTCCCGTACGGCGCGCGCGTCCGCGGTGAAGTCCGGGCGGCCGAGCGCCGCCTTGATGGCGATCTCCCAGATGTTGACGGCGCTGAACCGCACGTCGACCGACGGGTCGGACAGCAGGTCCACGGTGTCAGGGGAGAGCTTCTCCGGCTCGTAGAACGCGCGGATCACGAGGTTGGTGTCGAGGAGATATCTCACGGGGTTGCCTGCTCGCCGGACCCCTCGAACATCGTCTGGATCTCCTCCTGTGCCCACGTGTCGAAGTCGTCTGGGACGACGGCTCGCCCGCGTAGCGCGCCGAGGCGCCGTCGAGGCAGCGGCTCCTGGTCGACCCCGGTGACGCGCGCGACCGGCTTTCCGGCACGGGCAATCGTGAACTCCTCGCCCGCCTCGACCTCGGCGAGGATCCTGGACAGGTGGGTCTTCGCCTCGTGGACGTTGACGGTCTTCATCGAGCACCTCCTGGACCAATCAGACTAAGTCAGGTTAGTCCATCAGTGCGCGTGCGCCGATGGTCACCTAGCGAGACTGTCCGCAAGAAGCTCCAAGGTCTGGATCCGGCCGGGCGTGGCGTCCAGCGGCTCGGACTCGTAGGAGCCGGCCACGGGCACGACCATGACCTCGTCCACGCCGTGCCGGGTGGCGAGGTCGCGGAGCTGGGCGGCGGCCTGGTGCGGCTCGCCGACCACCCAGCGCGAGCGCATGTCCGCGACGATCTGCTCCGCCATCGGGTCCAGCGGGTCGGCGGCGGCCTGCTCCACCGTCTCGGCGCGGCCCATCGGCTTGCCGGTGCGCAGGCGGGCCATCGACCGCAGCTGCGGCAGGGCGCGCTCGTGCGCCTCGACGGCCGTGGGGGCGACGACGACGTTCGCGGTGAGGAACGTCTGCGGCTCCGGGTGGGCGGCGCTGGGGCGGTAGTTGTCCCGGTAGAGCGCGAGCACCTGGTCGACGCCCGCGCCCGAGAAGTGGTTCGCGAACACGTACGGCAGGCCCAGCTCCGCGGCGAGGCGGGCGGAGTAGTCGCTGGAGCCGAGCAGCCACACCGTGGGGGTGCCGTCGGCGGCGGGGGTGGCGTGCACGTCGTAGAGGTTGCCGTCGCCGAGGCGCAGGGCGGCGCCGTCGGGGCTCATCAGGGAGAGGATGTCGCGCACGTGCTGCGGGAACCGCTCGACGTCGGACGTCGGGCCGGACTGGCGCAGCAGCGCGGTGACCACCGGGTCGGAGCCGGGGGCGCGGCCGATGCCGAGGTCCACGCGGCCGGGGGCCAGCGCCTCGAGCGCGGCGAACTGCTCCGCCACGACGAGCGGTGCGTGGTTGGGCAGCATGACCCCGCCCGAGCCGACGCGGATGCGCTCGGTGACGGCGGCGGCCGCTGCGATCATCACCGGCGGCGTCGAGGCCGCCACGGCGGGCATGTTGTGGTGCTCGGCGAACCAGAACCGCTCGAAGCCCAGCTCGTCCGCCCGGCGCACCAGCGCGAGCGAGGCGGCCAGCGCCTGCGGGCTGGACTGGCCGGTGCGGACCGGGACCAGGTCCAGCACGGACAGTCGGGGGGACGTGGGCGCGGGGGCGGGGGCGGCGGCGTTCATCGCCTGGGACAACCCTCGGCGACGTCGTGCCTATTCCTCGTCACCGCCGTCGTGGGAGGTGGCGTGCCCCACGGCGGCGAGCGCGTCGGCGATCCGGAGCCCTGGGGTCCAGAGGACGGCGCGCCATCCCGCCGCCCGGGCCGTCTCGACGTTCCCGAGGCGGTCGTCGACCAGGCAGTGCTCCGACGGTTCCAGACCGGTACGCGACACGACGACGCGGTAGAACCCGGTGTCTCCCTTGCGGTGGCCGACGTCGGCGGCGTAGTGGATCGCGGTGAAGCGGTCGCGGAGCGCCAGGTCGTGCCAGAGGTAGCGGGCCCGATGATGCTCCTGCACGGTGGCGAGCTGGAGGTCGGTCCCCCGGGATCGCAGCGTCGCGAGGTCGTCGAGGAGCTCCGTGTCGAGCGTGGCGTCGTGCGTGAACCAGTAGTCGACGAGCTCCCGCGAGGTCACCGGCCCGAGCGCGGGCAGCACCAGGTCCAGCCGCTCGAACAGATCCGCGCGCCCCGCGAGGACGTCGTCGAAGTGCGCGTGGAAGAACAGGTCCTGAAGACCTGCCGGGTCGATCCCCAGGTCGGCGTGCAGGTCCGCGTCCCAGCGGCGCCCGTCCGGGCGGCGCACGAGCACGCCGTCGACGTCGACCATCAGGACCCGCACCGTCGTCACGCCGCGCCCCCGGGCAACGGTTCGCGCAGCCCGCTCGCGCGGCGGACGGGGTGCGCGACCGCCGCGCGCACGGCGTCGGCGGTGCCGACCACGCGCACGAACTCCTGGGCGCGGGTGACCGCCGTGTACAGCAGCTCACGGGTGAGCAGCGGCGACGAGGGCGGCGGCAGCACCAGGGAGACGCGGCGGAACTGGCTGCCCTGCGCGCGGTGCACCGTCATGGCGTGCACGGTCTCGACGGGTGGCAGCCGGTGGGTGCGCACGCGCAGGGGTGCGCGCGGGTCGCCGAACGCCGCGACCACCGCGCCGTCGGCAGGGTCGCCCTCGGCGACCAGCACGCCGGTGTCGCCGTTGTAGAGGCCGACGTCGGCGTCGTTGGTCGTCACGAGCAGGGGGCGGCCCACGACCCACGGCGTCCCCGATGCCGCCGGAGGCAGGGCGGTGTCGGCTGTCGCCTCCTCGACCCAGGCCTCGACCTGCGCCGCCCAGCGGGCCACGCCGACCGGCCCGCGACGGTGCGCCACCATGACCCGGTGCGCGCCCAGCGCCTCCAGCGCCCCGGCCGCGTCGCCCGCGCGCGCTGCCGTGACCAGACGCCGGCCCGCGTCGACGGCGTCCGCGTGCAGGCCCTGCACCGCCGCCTCGTCGAGGCGCTCGGTGTCCGCCTCGACCAGCTCGACGCCGCCCGCGCCGGCGCGCAGGACGTCGAGGACGGCGTCCGCGTCGCCGTCCCGGATGGCGGCCGCGAGCGGCAGGATCGCGGAGCGCTCGTCCTGGCGGTGCACCGTGACGAGCCGCACGACGCCGTTGGCCAGGGCCGCGTCCCCGTCCGGCTCGCCGGCCGGCGGGGTGGTGGTGACGTGCCCGGTCAGGCGCTCGACCACCGGCGGCCGCGCGACGAGGTCGCCCAGCACGGCCCCGGCCTCGACCGACGCGAGCTGGTCCGGGTCGCCGACGAGGACGAGCCGCGCGTCCGGGCGCAGCGCCTCGAGCAGGCGCGCCATGAGCGACAGCGGCACCATCGACGTCTCGTCGACGACGACGACGTCGTGCGGCAGGTGGTGGCCGGCGTGGTGCCGGAACCGGGTGGCGCTGCGGTAGCCGAGCAGGCGGTGCACCGTCGTGGCCTCCGGGCTGCCGGTGCGGTCGCGGTCCTCGGGCGACAGGTCGCCGACGACGTCGCGCACCGCCTCCTGCAGCCGGGCGGCGGCCTTGCCCGTCGGCGCGGCGAGGGCGACCCGCAGGGCGGGGCCGTCGACGTCGTGCAGCACGGCGAGCAGCCGCGCGACCGTCGTCGTCTTGCCCGTGCCCGGCCCGCCGGTGAGCACCGTGAGCCTGCGGCCGGCGGCGTGGGCCGCGGCGAGCCGCTGCCGTACGTCGCCGGCCTCGGGGAACAGGCGGGCGAGGGCGGCCTCCAGCCGGTCTGCGCCCGCGGGCGCGAGGGGCGGGGCCTGGAGGCGCGCGTCGACCAGTCGTCGCACGGTGAGCTCGTCGCGCCAGTACCGGTCCAGGTACAGCCGCCCGCCGACCCAGCGCGCCGGCCGGTCCTCCGGGCCCTCTGCGCCGAGGGCCACCAGGGGGCTGGCCTCGATGGCCCGCACCCACGCCGCGTGCTCCGGCCACGGCGGGGGAGCGGCATCCCCGGTGCCGTCCGCGAGGGCCTCGCCCCGGTCGGCGTCCTCCGGCAGGGCCAGTGTCGCGAGCTCGTCCGGGTCGTCGAGCCGCACGCACACGGACCCACCGCGCAGCGCGCGGACGGCGAGCGCGACGGCGAGCAGCACCGTCGGGTCGTCCTCTCCCGTCAGCCGGCCGAGCCGCGTCGCGACGTGCACGTCCGTCGCGGCGACGAGCCCTGCGGCGTTGAACTCCCGCAGCAGGCCGGGCGCCGCGGCGGCGAGGCGGACGTCGCCGAAGACTCCGGCTCGCTCGGCCGGGCCGGCCGGGAGGGTGGTGGTGCCGGTCATGCGTCGTCTCCGTCCAGCAGCGCGGACAGCGCGGGCACGAGCCCGCGCGGCGGAACCCACGACACGACGCCGTGCGGCGCGCCGTCGGGGCCCGTGGGGGTGTCCGGGCCGCACATGCCGCGCACGAACAGGTAGAGCCCGCCGCCGAGGTGCACCTCCGGGTCGTAGGCGGGCAGCCGCCACGCCAGGTAGCGGTGCAGCGCCACGAGGTAGAGCACGAGCTGCAGCGGGTAGTGCGCGTGGAGCATCGCGTCGACCGTGGCCTCGGGCCGGTAGTCGTGCGCCGTGAGCGGGGCGTCGAACGTGCCGAGCCGGTTCGTCTTGTAGTCGACGACGAGGAAGCGCGGGGCGCCGTCGTCCCCGGGCACGCGCAGCACCGCGTCGATCGACCCCGTGAGGTAGCCGCGCAGGGGACGAGCCGTGGGATCCGCGGCAGCGAGCTCCGCCAGCACGGCGGGGTAACCGGCGAACGGGTCGTCGTCGCCGAGGTAGCGGCCCAGCAGCGCGGCGATCCCGGCCAGGGTGGCGCCCTCGGGGGTGGGGACGCTGCTCTGCGGGGCGCCGCCGTGGGTGCCGGCGTCGTCGCCCCCGGCGAGGGGCAGCTCGAACTCCAGCTCGGCGAGCCGGTCGCGCGGCGTGATCTCCGCAAGTGTGCGACCGCCCGCCAGGGGGCCGAGCGGAGTCCGCGCGACGACGCCCAGCGCGGCGGCCAGCTCGGCCGGGTCCGTGCCCGGCACCCGCGTGGTCGCCGCGGCCGCGCACCGCGCGAGCAGCTCGGCGTCGAGGTCGGGCGCGGCGGTGTCCGCGTACTCCAGCACCTCGTGCACGAGGGTGCCGAAGCCGGTGCCCGCCGGCAGGCCCGACATCGGCGACGGCAGGTCGGCGCCCGGCGCGTCTCCGGGGTCGACGGTGCCGCCGGGCCGCACCGCCGTCGGCGCCGCCTCGGCCGGCTCGTCCTGGATCCCGCCGCCCTCGGGCTCCGAGGTGACCCCGCCCGGTGCGGCACCGGTTGCCGTCGCAGGGGCGGTCGCCGCGGCGCCCGACCGGCCCCCGTGGTGGGCCGCGGCGGTGAGCGCGGAGTACGACGCGCGCCGCCACGTCGGGTCGGGCACCCGGTCGAGGTGGGCGACGCCGAGCTCGGGCTCGTCCTCGGCCGGCGGCTGCCAGCGCTCGGTGGACGGGGCCGCGAGCACCTCCTCGACGGCGATCGTGCCGCCCGCGTCCTGGGCGAGCGTCCCGAGCGCCGCCCGGACCGCGTCGTCGCGCATGGCCTGCTGGGGGGCGTGCGGCGCGGGCTCGCCGCCGAGCGTGCGGTCGCCCAGCACCACCCGCGTCAGGCCCGCCTTCGCGGTGTTCGCCTTCGACGGGGCCCAGTGCGCCACCACCTGGTGCCGGGCGCGCGTCAAAGCCACGTACAACAGGCGCAGGTCCTCGCCGCCCTCCTCGCGCCGGTGCCGTTCCAGCGCGGCGTCGTACCCGAAGGAACCGGGGCCGCCCACGTGCAGGATGCGGCGCCCGTCGCCGGCGTGGAACCGCAGCACCTCGGGCTGGCGCGGCTCGAACCGGTCCCACGCGAACGGCACGTAGACGACGCCGAACTCCAGACCCTTGCTGGCGTGCACCGTGACGACCTGTACCGCCGCGGCGTCGGTCTCCAGGCGGCGGCTGCGCTCCTCGTCGTAGTCCTGTGCGGCCTCGCGGATGCGCCGGCGCAGCCACGCCGTGAGTGCCGACGCCCCCAGCCCCTCCGTGACCGCCGCCGCGTGCAGCACCTCGCCCACGTGCCGCAGGTCGGTGAGGTGGCGCTCGCCGGTGCTGGTGCGCATCAGCCGCTCCGCCAGGCCGTCGCGCGTCACCGCCTCCTGGAGCGCGGCGACGCCGCGCGACCACAGCAGTCGCGACCAGCGCCGCACGGTGTCGGCGAGCGCGTCGTGCGCGGCGTCGTCCGCGGTCGCGAGTCGCTCCGCGTCCCAGCCGACGAACGGCGTCAGGGCGAGCGCGGCGGCGCGTCCGTGGGCGCCCGGCTGCTCCAGCGCGGCGAGCAGGGTGAGCCAGTCGCGGGCCGACGGCGTCGCGAAGACGCTCGACAGCCCGGAGACGACGGCGGGCACGCCGCGCTTCGTCAGCTCCGACCGGACCGCCTCGGCCTGCGCGTTGGTGCGGGTGAGCACGGCGACGTCGCGCGGCTCGAGCGGGCGCCACGCGCCCTGCTCGGCCCCGGTGTCCCGGTCTGCCAGCCGGTCGCGGCCCAGGCGGCCGGCGATGTCGGCCGCCACGTCTGCCGCGACGAGCTGCCGCGGCGGCCCCACCGGCGGTGTCTCGCCCGGGGACATGCCGAGCGACGCGCGCGTCACCTGCCGCAGCCGCAGCGGCGCGCCGCCGTCGAAGCGCGACCCGCGGTGCGCGGCGTCCACCGGCCGTACGACGATCCGCTCGTCGCCCAGCGCCGCCCCGCCGAGCAGCGTGTCGAGGGCACGCAGGAGCGGCTCGTCGCTGCGCCAGCTGGTGCCGAGCGTGGCGACGGCGGTCGCGTCCTGCTGCGCGTCGAGGTACGCGACGACGTCGGCGCCGCGGAAGGCGTAGATCGCCTGCTTGGGGTCGCCGATGAGCACCAGCGTGCGGTGGCCGTGGAACGCGGTGCGCAGGATCTCCCACTGCACCGGGTCGGTGTCCTGGAACTCGTCGACCATCACCACGCGGAACCGCGAGCGCACGCGCTCGGCGGCGACGGGGCCGTGCTCCGGGTCGGCGAGCGCGTCGCGCAGCATGACCAGCAGGTCGTCGTAGTCCAGCAGGTGCTGCGCGCGCTTGCGGCGCAGGGTCTCGTCGCGGGTCTCCTGGGCGACCGCCCGCCGCAGCGCGCCCGGGGTGGACGGCGCACCCCCGCCCGGCTCGGCGGGCTCGACGACGGCCTGGTGGTCGCTGACGGCGGCGCGGCCGAGGTCGGCGGCCATCGAGGGGGTGAGCGCGGGGTGCGCCTCGTCGGAGAACCGGCGCACGTACAGGTCGTCGGACACCTCGCGCACGAGGTCGGCGACGTCGGCCACGAACGTCGCCGCGGGGTCGACGTCGGCCGCGATGCCGAGCGACGTGAGCATCTGCTGGCAGAAGCCGTGCGTCGTGGTGATGGTCGCGGCGTCGAGCTGGGAAAGCGCGGCGGTCAGGCGCGCGCGGCGGCGGTCCAGCTCCTCGGCGTCGACGTCGGCGAGCAGCGCCACGACCGGGTCGTCGCTGGCCGCCGGGTCCGCGCCGCGCAGCGCCCGCTCGGCGCTCACCAGCCGCTCGCGGACGCGGTCGCGCAGCTCCGACGTCGCCGCGCGCCCGAACGTCACCAGCATGAGCTCGCGCAGCTCGGCGCGACCCTCGGCGACGAACCGCGTCGCGAGCGCCGCGATCGTGAACGTCTTGCCCGTGCCGGCGCTCGCCTCCAGCACCGTGGTCCCCTCCGGGAGCGGGCCGCAGACGTCGAAGACCGGGCGCTCGGGGACTCCCGCCAGACCCCCGGTTGCTTCGGTGCCGAAGCCTGTCCCCGCCGTCATGTCGTGCCCTTCTGCTCGTGCGCCAGCAACGGGTCCCACACCCGACGGGCGAGCGCGCCCAGCCGGGAGGGCTCGTCGGGGAACCGGCGCCGGTCGTCGTCCGCCGGCACGCCCGCGACCGCATCGAACGACGCGCCCTCACCCCACACCATGAGGTGGTAGGCGTCGGACTTCTCGAAGCCGCCGTTCCACGTGAAGCGCGCCTCGCTCGTCGCCTGCCCGGGATCGCCCGTGCCGCCGCCGCGCGTGACCGCGTACGCGTGCGACGCGTCGGGCGGCAGGGGGAGCGGCGCGTGGGCGGCCTCGGCGCGCAGGGCGACGAGGTCGTCGAGGAGGCGGGCCGCCTCGGCGGGCTCGGGGGCCTGGATCAGGCTCCACGCCGCCTTCGCGCCGCGGCCCGGTGCGCGGCCGACCGTCCCCGCGTGCCACTGCTGCCCAGTGGGCAGCCCGTCGTCGCCGCGCCGTCCTGAGCCTGTCGAAGCGCCAGAGGCCGCGAGGGCGAGGGTCTGCACCCAGGCGCGCAGGCGGTGCTTCGGGCCGAGCTTCGAGTACTCCGCGCGCACGACGCGGCCGCCGTGCACGCCGGGGACGGTCCCGGTGACGAGGACGCCCGAGGGGAGCGCGGCGGACACGTCGACGGCGCGCGCCGCCTGATCGGCGCGGACCTGCCGCGCCATCGTCTCCACCGGCTGCACCCGCTCGACGACGTCGCGCAGCGCGGTCCGCCCCAGCTCGCGCGGCGGGGCCTGGCCGCGCCGCCACTCCGCCTGGAACGCCCGGCCCGGGTCGGTGCCCCCGAGCACGGCGGTGAGGATGCGGTCGCCCGCGCCCCACGCGGCGAGCGGCGCCATCGTCAGGGGCAGGCGGTCGTCGACCTCGTCCTCGTCCTGCGCGACGCGCACGTCGAGCGTGGTCCGCAGGAACCACCGGACCGGGTGCTCGAGCATGGCGACGAGGTCGTCGAGGTCCACCTCCGTGGTGGGGGCGGCCTCGAGGACGAGCGGCTCGGGCACGAGCAGCCCCGGCTCGACGCGCGCCCCGCGTCCGGCCTCCGCGCCCCGGAACGCCGCCGTGTCGAAGCTGAACGGGCCCGGGGCGCCGAGCGCGCCGGCCTCGAAGTTGCGCTCGCCCACCACCTGCAGCGGGTGCCGCACGACGACCTGCCGCCGCACGGGTCCGCCGTCCGACACCTCGCCGACGCGGTCGAGCGCGTCCAGCAGCTCGGCGACGGGCACGGCGGGCGGGCGGGCGGCGCCCGTGCGCTCGTCGGCGCCCGAGTGCAGCACCACCAGGTGCTCGCGGGCGGCGGTGAGCGCGTCGAGGAAGATCTGCCGGTCCTCGCTGCGGCGATCGCGCTCGCCCAGCAGCGGGTCGCGCGCGAGGAGGTCGTCGCCGTCGGGCGTGGCGGAGCGGGGGAACGCGCCGTCCTCCATGCCCAGCAGGCACACCACGCGGTGCGGGACGGCGCGCATCGGCTCCAGCGAGCACACGGTGAGCGCGCCGGTGCGGAAGCCCGCGCGCGTGGGGCGGCCGGCCAGCCGGTCGGCGAGCAGGGCGCGCACGTCCTCCAGCCGCAGCCCGTCGCCCGCGGTGGCCCGGCCCGCGCCCGCAGCACGCACGTCGCCGAGCACCCGGTGCGCCTGCAGCGACTGCCACGCGTCGTCCGGCGCCGGGTCGGCGAGCAGCGTGACCGCCCGGTCGAGGGTGTCGAGCCAGTGCTCCAGCGGGTGCGTGCCGTCGAGGTCGGCGAGCAGCCCGGTCAGCCGCGAGACCAGCTCGGCGAACCGGCCCGCGACGTCCACGTCCGTCGAACCGACGTCGTCGAGCGGGAGCGCCGGGCCCACGAACCGCGAGTCCTCCTCGGCCATCGCGACGCCCAGCAGCACCCGGTCCAGCGCGGCGTCCCAGGTGCCCTGCCGCACCCGCGGGTCGATGCCGAACCGCTCGCGCCGCGACCCGTCCTCGCCCCAGCGCACCCCCACCTCGACGGCCCAGTCGCGCCAGCGGTCGAGGTCGTCGTCGGAGAGGCGGAAGCGGCGGCGCACGGGCTCGGTCGTGGCGAGGTCGAGCACCTCGGACGCCGTGACACGCCCGTCGGCGAGCCGCAGCAGGGTCGCCAGCACGCCGAGCACGGGGTTGATCACGCCGGGCCCGCGGTCGGCGAGGCTGACCCGCAGCCGCTGGCCGGGGTGCACCTGGGTGACGCCGTCGGGCGCGGCGCCGAACGTGGCCGTCACGAGCGGGGCGAACGACTCGACGTCGGGGCACATGACGATGACGTCGCGCGGCTCCAGCGTCGGGTCGGCGGCGAACAGCCCGGTGAGCACCTCGCGCAGCACCTCGACCTGGCGCGCGCGGCCGTGGCAGGCGTGCACCTGGACGGTGCGGTCGTCGGGGGCGACGGGCCGCGGTGCGGCGTCGGGGTCGTCGGTGCGCAGGGCCGCCTGGAGCGCGCCGAGCAGCGTGCCCGGCGTGTCCGGCGCGGGGTGTGGCGAGACGCGGACCTCGGGGGCTCCGTCCTCGTCGGCGTCGAGGGCACCGGAGAGCCGCAGCTGCAGCTCGACCGAGTCGCGTGCGGTCGAGGCCAGCAGGGGGTGGCGGGCGGCCGGGGGCAGGTCGTCGCGACGCGCCCCGGCGACGGCGCCCTGGGCCACCAGGCCCTCGACCGACTGCCACAGCGCGGGCGACGGGTGCGGCAGCCACAGGTGGACGTCGCGGTGCAGCGCGAGCGCGGCGAGCACCTGCCGCTGGTCCTCCGGCAGCCGGGTGGGGCCGAAGACGGACAGCCGGGCGGGGAGGTCGACGCCGCCGGGCTCGGCGCGCAGCGCGGCCGTCGCCTCCGCCAGCACCTCCGCCGGGCCGGGCGCGTCCACCCGCTCCCGCACCCGCCGCCACAGTCGCGGCTGCCACGCGAGGTCGTCGGGGACGGGCGCGCCCGCGCCGTCGTCGTCGCGACCGTCGAGCCACGCGGCGAGCAGGCTCGGCCGCTGCTGCGCGTACGCGGCGAACAGCTCCGCCACACGCTGCGCGAGCGCGACCCGGCGCGAGCGCCGCACGCCGTCGCCGTCCTCACCCACGTACCGCGCGAGCGGCGCCGCCCAGCCCTCGTCGAGGGACGCGTCGATCGTCTCCAGCACCGGCCACACGAGCCGGGCGCGGCGCCACGGGTCGTCGTCGGGCTCGACGCCGGTCACGGCCGTCACGGCCGACGCGACCAGCCGCGACGGCGACGCGAAGTCCACGTTGGCGCAGATGCCCGCGCCCGAGCCCCCGGGGACGCCGAGCCGGTGCGACAGCCGCTGCGCCAGCCACCGCTCGATGCCGCGCGTGGGCACGGCGACGACGTCGGGCGTGAACGGGTCGTCCGGCGGCACGGCGAGCACGTCGGCGAGGGGAGCGACCAGCGCGTCGGAGCGCTCGGACCGATGGACGTGCAGCACGTCGGCCAGGTTACGGGCCTGCGCCGACATGGGCAGTCGGTCATCCACAGGCATCGCCTTCGACGCTCGCCGGTGCCGTGCCGCACTCCGGCGATGGACCAGATCTTTGTCTTCGAGGTCGAGGACGCCGACGCGTCGTCGTGTCACTCGGAGCTCGGCGTGGTCGCCCCCGACAAGGCCGCGGCCGTGCGGCGGCTCCGCGAGGGTGGTGTCCGCAAGTCCCAGTTCAGGGTCGGGCTGCGGCCGGACCGGGTCATGAGCCTGTCCGAGGTGGCCCTCGCGGACCTCACGACCGGCACCGTCGTGCGCCGGCGCGACGACGACCGATGGACCGCCTGGGAGCTCGTCGCGGACGACCGGACGTTGAACTGGCGCCGGTCGGGGCGGTTCGTCAGCGACCCGCGCGGCGGGATCCGACGCCTCCCCTGATCACCTCGGCGTCGACGTCGAGCCAACCCACCGACGCACCCCTACCGGAGGTAGCGCAGAGGGCGACCGTTCATCACGGTCATCCCTAGCCGGCTCCCATGTCAAAGACCACCCAGCGGTCGTCCTGCTCCACGAGCAAGACCGACCAGGTAACTGACTCCCCGTTCGTCATCGAGGGGTCGGCCTGCTCGGGCGTGAACGTCAGGTTCACCGAGGCGGTCTTCCCCTCGCTGTAGGCAGTTCCCGGTCCGGCGTCCTCGAAAGTCGCGCCGATGGTCGCGTCGGTCAGGTACCCGCGGGCCAACCAGGTCTGATCCAGGTGGTCGCGGAAGTCCGGTGTCACCAGCTCTCCGACGACTTCCACGTCGCGGTCGTTCACGGCGTCGACGAACGCCTGGACCACCTGAGCTGGCGCGGCGTCGGGTGCTGGTGTGGCCACCAAGGAACCGGCGGGTGCGCCGACGCAGCCGCCCAAGGCTGCGCCGCCAGACGCCACGGCCAAGACAACTCTGCAGCTCCGCCGCCACGCGAACCCCGACATGGTCGGAGCCTAGCGGGGCCGGCCGGCTGTGCGGCGGCGGGAACAGCGAGACAGGACGGTCCCAGGCAGCCTCGGCGCCGACGGTGTCGGGGCCGACGTCACGCACCTCATCGATCTCGTCCGCTCGCCGTCGACGAGTCGGTTCGTCCGCCTCCGGGCTGGTGTCCGGCGGGCCGTCCCCGCCGGCGGGAGCGCCGACGGCGTCGACCGCCGTCCGGCGTCTCGGCCTGACGCCGTTCCCGCGCCTGCGCGGCCCGCGCCGCACGACGCTGCGCCCACGCGGCGACCGTCGCCTCGACGTCGCGCGGCATGGTGACCAGCGGCGGCCCGGCGGCCGGTTGGTAGCGGCCGCGCAGGACGCTCCGGTTGAACTCCTCGACCTCCTCGCGGACGTCGTCCTCGCTCCACAGCTCGTCGAGGCGCCCGTCCAGGGCGGCGTCGTCCTTGCGCAGCTGGATCGAGGGCGGCAGCACCAGGAGCTTCTCGCGCCGCATGAAGGCCTTCAGCCACCAGTCCGGGTCGTGGAGGTCCTGGAGCTCGAGGGGCTTGCCGCTGCCGGGCAGGTCGTCGAAGTCGCCGCGCTCGATCGCCTTGCGGATGTGCATCTCGGCGAGCAGCGCGATGGCCACCTCGTCGTCGATGGCGACGGCGTACGGGTTGAAGAAGGCTGCCGGAGGCTGCTCGTCGGTCATCGTGCCTCCCGTCCAGGCTTGTTTTCGGTCAAGCGTATTGTGATAAGCGTAGGACATCCAGGGAGGAGCAGAGGTGCCGAAGCTGGTGGACCACCAGGAGCGACGCGAGGCGATCGCGCACGCGCTGTGGCGCGTCGTCGACCAGCGCGGCTGGAGCCGCGCGACGCTGCGCGAGGTGGCCCGCGAGGCGGGGGTGTCGCTGGGACAGCTGCAGCACTACTTCGCGTCGCGCGCGGCGATGCTGACCTTCGCGATGGAGTTCGCCGCAGAGCGCACCGCCGACCGGGTCGCACGCGGGCTCGCCGCGCTCGAGGAACCGCCGCACCCCCGGGACGTGCTGCGCGTGGTGCTCACGGAGATGCTGCCCCTGCACCCCGATGCCCGCGCGTCGTCCCGCATGAGCGCCGCGTACGTCCTGGAGGCGCTGCACGACCCGGCCCTGCGCCGGCAGGCGGGCCTCGGTCTCCGGGACGGCCGCGCCACGGTCGAGCGCCTCGTCCGGCAGGCGATCGGGCAGGGTCGGCTCGCCCCCGACCGCGACCCCGACGTCGAGACGGACCTGCTCCTGGCGCTGACCGGTCTCACGCCCCTGCTCGATCTCGGCGTCATCGGGCCCGAGGCCGCGCTGGCGGCCGTCGACCAGCACCTGGACCGCCTCTTCGCCGCGGCCTGAGCGCGCACCCCGACGCCCCCCGAGAAGCACGACCTCCCCCGAAAGACGCAACCCAGGTTCCGCCCTCCGCCTCAAGACCAGCCTCCCGGTCGCCCGGGAGGCTCGGGTTACCGGCGCCGGTGAGACGACGGAGCGCCGGACGACGAGGGAGGGGACGGATGACCACCATCCGGATCGAGGGGCTGCACAAGTCCTACGGCGGCTTCGCGGCCGTGCACGACGTCGGGTTCACCGCGGAGCCCGGGAGGGTCGTGGGCCTGCTGGGCCCGAACGGCGCGGGCAAGAGCACGACGCTGCAGGTGCTGCTCGGCCTGGCCCGGGCGGACGCCGGCACGGCGACGTTCGACGGCCGCTGGTACGCCGAGCTGGAGCGCCCGGCGCAGGTGGTCGGGGCCTTGCTGGACGCGGGCGGGCTGCACCCCGGGCGCACCGGCCGCGACCACCTGCGGGTGCTCGCCGCGGCGTCGCGCCTCCCGGCCGGCCGGGTCGACGAGGTGCTCGCCGCCGTCGGCATGGTCCCCGCCGCGGACCGCCGCGTGCGCACCTACTCGCTCGGCATGAAGCAGCGCCTCGGCATCGCCACCGCCCTGCTCGGCCGCCCCGACGTCCTGGTGCTCGACGAGCCCGCCAACGGCCTCGACCCCGCCGGGATGCGGTGGCTGCGCGAGCTGCTCCGCACCTTCGCCGACGACGGCGGCACGGTGCTGCTGGCCAGCCACGTGCTGGGCGAGGTGGCGCAGGTGGCCGACGACCTGGTCGTCGTCGGGCAGGGCCGGGTCGTCGCCGCGGGCACGCTGGGCCAGCTCGTCACCCCCGACCGGAGCCTCGAGGACGTGTACCTCGACCTCACCGCCGCCACCGAAGGAGTCCGCTGATGTCCGCCGCGTTCCGCGCCGAGCTGCTCAAGCTGCGCACCACCCGGACGCCCTGGGTGATCGGGGCCGTCGCCGTCGCGGGGATGCTGCTCACCCAGGCCCTCACGCTCGTGCTGCCCCGCACCCTGCGCACCCTGGAGGCGCTGGGCGGGTCGGACGCCGGGTTCCACGTCGGGGCGCAGATGTCCCCGGCGGACACCAGCGAGCTCCTGTCCGGGCTCGCCGCCGCGACCGACCTCGGCTCCGCCGCGGCCCAGCGGTCGATGCTCGACCTCCTCGGGCAGGGCCCGGCGTCGTCCTCGAGCGGCGTCACGGCCCTGTGCGTGCTGCTGCTCGGGGCGCTCGCGGCCACGACCGACTTCCGCACCGGCGGCATCGTGCCCACCGCGCTCGCCGTGCCGGACCGGCTGCGGATCCTCGGCGGCAAGGCCGGCGCGACGGCGACGGCGGCCCTCGCGATCGGGGTGGCGCTCGCGCTGGTCACGGCGGTCGGGCTGGTCGTCGCGATCGCGACGACGCCGGGCGCGGGCCTGGCGATCGGGCCGGGCGAGGCGCTCGGCGTGTGGGCGCGCGGGCTCGCGGTCATGGTGCTGCTCGCGTGGCTCGGGCTCGCGGTCGGTACCCTCGTGCGGGGGCAGGTCGCGGCGATCGTCGTGGTCGTCGGGCTCGCCCTCGTGGAACCGATGATCCAGGCCGCCGCGCTCGTCCTCACGGGCGGCGCGACGACGGCGACGTCGTGGCTGCCGATCACCCTCGGCTCCCTCGCGTCGGCAGGTCAGGGGGCGGCCCAGCTCTTCGGCGCGACGACGGACGCCGGCCCGGCGCTCGGCGCTGCCGCGGCGCTGGCGGGGCTGCTCGCCTGGGCGGTGGTGCTGCTCGTCACGGCGGGCGCCGTCTTCCGCCGGCGTGACCTCGCCTGATATCAGATCGATACCCGCCTGACCAGCGACGATACGTCCTGCCCGGCCCTCGGAGGCGTACCGTGGGCCGGGCTCGACATCCCACGTGAAAGCTCTCGAACATGCTCGGAGGACCTGTGCTCGACGCGCTGCGCCGGCGGCTCGACGCCCTGGGCGTCCGCACCCCGACGGGCCGCGACGCGCTGCTCGGCGCCGTCGTCGCGGCGCTGTCCGTCGCGCTGTTCCTGACGGTGCTGCAGGTGGTGTCGTCGAGCCTCGGCGAGACCTTCGGCGCGCAGGCGTCGTTCGACGACATGAGCACCGGGGCGCTCGTGGCCGCCTGCGTCGTGCTCGTCGGGCAGGCGATGGCGCTCACCCTGCGGCGCCGGTTCCCGATGCTGTGCCTCGCGCTCGTGCTGCTCGGCCAGGTGGCCCTGGTTCCGCTGCTGCCGGCGTATATGAGCTTCCAGACACCTGCCACGCTGGTGGCCGCCTACTCCGTGGGGATGCACGCCCCGCGGCGCCCGGCCCTCGGCGCGGCGGCGGGCGCCGCCGTCGTGCAGGTGCTGCTCGGGTACGTGCTGGGCGGGCCGGCGTCGGTGGCGGAGCTCGGCGTGCCCGTCGGCACCCAGCTGTGGGGCGGGCTGGTGTCCACGCTGGTGGTCTACCTCGGCGCGGTCCTCGTCGGGGCGTACGTCGGCACGCGGCGGGAGCTGCTGGCGCAGCTGCGGGCGCGGGTGGCGCAGGCCGAGCGCGAGCGTGAGGCGCTCGCCGCGCAGGCCGTCCTCGCGGAGCGCGGCCGCATGGCCCGCGAGCTGCACGACGTCGCGGCGCACCACCTGTCGGGGATCGTCGTGCAGGCGGCCGCCGCCGAGCGGCTCGTCGCCCACGACCCGGATCGTGCGAAGGAGTCGCTGCGCTGGATCCGCGGGCAGGGCAGGGAGACGCTCGAGAACCTGCGCCTCGTCGTCGGCATCCTCCGCGACACAGGAGAGGGCGACGACGCGCCGTCCGCGCCGCAGCCCACGCTCGCCGACGTGCCCGCCCTGCTCGACCTCGCCCGCAGCACCGGCACGCGCGTGCAGGAGACGCGGCGCGGCGAGCCCTACGACCTGCCGCCCACCGTGCAGCTCACCGTGTACCGGGTGCTGCAGGAGTCGCTCGCCAACGCCCGCCGGCACGCGCCGGGCAGCGCCGTCGACGTCGAGACCGCCTACGACGCGGACGAGCTGGCGGTCACCGTGCGCAACGGGCCCGCCGACCGGTCGGTGACCACAGCACCCCCGCAGGGGGCCGGCCCGGGCCACGGCGTCATCGGCATGACCGAACGGGCGGAGCTCGTCGGGGCCCGCCTGACCGCGCGCCGCACGTCGGGCGGCGGCTGGCTGGTGCGCCTCGTCGTGCCGCGCCCCGAGGGCGCCGACGCGCGCGCGGTGGCCGCGGGGCGGGATGCCCGGTGACGCGCGTCGTGCTGGTGGACGACCAGGCGGTGGTGCGCGCCGGGTTCACCGTGATCCTGCAGAGCGAGGGCATCGACGTGGTGGGCGAGGCGTCGAACGGCGCCGACGCCGTGCGCGTGGCGCGACGTGAGCGCCCCGACGTCGTGTGCATGGACGTGCGGATGCCGGGCGGCGACGGCATCACCGCGACGCGCGAGCTCGCCGGCCCAGGCGTGGTCGACCCGGTGCCCGTGCTGGTGGTGAGCACCTTCGACCTCGACGACTACGTCTTCGGCGCGTTGGAGGCCGGCGCGTCCGGCTTCCTGCTCAAGGACGCCGAGCCGGAGGTGCTCGTCGACGCCGTGCGGCGCGTCGCGGCGGGCGACGGCCTCGTGGACCAGACCCTCACGCGGCGGGTCATCGACGAGTTCGCGCGCCGGCGCGGCCCCGTCGTCGCCGACCCGGCCGCGACCGGGCTGCTCACCGCGCGCGAGCGGGAGATCGTCTCGCTGCTGTGCCGCGGCTCGTCCAACGCCGAGATCGCCGCGGCGCTGTTCCTCGAGCCCAGCACGGTGAAGTCGCACCTCAGCCGGATCATGACCAAGACCGGCGCCCGCGACCGCGTGCAGCTCGTCGTGTGGGCGTACGACGCCGGGCTGGTCGTCCCGGGCGCCTGACCGCTCCGCTCAGCCGTTGCCGGCGTCCTCGATGCGCCACCCGTCCGCGCCGCGGTCGAGGTAGTACGTCCAGCCGAACCCGCCCTCGGGGATGGAGACGTCCTCGGCGAGGAACCGCCAGTCGACGTCGAAGTCGGCGAAGACCTGGCCGGTGCCGACCGTCTGCAGGTCGGTGGTCGTCAGGCTCGCGGCGTCGCGGCACATGGACTCCGTGGTCGTGGCGAACGACGGCGCGGCGAGCTCGAGCGCGGTGCCGCAGTCGTGCGCATCGATCGCCTCCAGGTGGGCCCGCACGACCTCCTCGGCCGTGGTGTCCGCGGGCGGCACCGCGACGTCGGCGGTCCGGGGGAGCGGCAGGATCTGCGCCACCCCCAACGCGACCACCACGACGACGAACGCCAGGGGCAGCCACCGCGTGACGGGACGCCGTCGTCCCGCGGTGGCGGGGGTCGTCTCGGCCGACATGGTCGAAGGCTAGTCCCGAACTTCCTGGCGGGCTCCGCCGTCCCCCGGGCTGCCGGCGGGGCGCCGACGGCTGATCGTCGTCAGGCCGGGCCGCCGGCGGACGTGCCGGCAAGCACCGCGACGGCACCCAGGGCCGCGGCAGCGGCGGTGAGCAGGGCGAGCAGGAGTAGCGCCGCACCGCCTCCCGGGTGCCGGTCCTGTGCGAGCGCCTCGCGCACCGCCCGCCGTCGTCGTCCCCCGGTCCACCCGGCAACCGCCGCGAGGACGAGGGCGCAGCACGCGGCGACGACGGGCAGCGTGCCGAGGTGCGCGGAGCAGCGCAGCACGACCAGCCCGGCCACGGTGAACGCCGTGGCGGCGCGCTGCCAGGAGAGCGCGGTGCGCTCCGGCTGCAGGCCCGGGTCGAAGGGTGTCACCATGGCAGGAGGCTGGCCGCGAGCAGGGCGGTGACGAGCACCGTCCCGGCCGCGACGACCAGCCCGGTGTGGTTCGCCGGAAGTGGCTCCGCGCGGCGAAGCGCGCGCTCGACGCGGCCCCACTGGGCGTACGCCACGAACGGGAGGCACACCCCCATCGCTAGGAGGAGCAGCGCGGCAGCGGCGCGCAGACCCGGGTGGAACGCGAGGTCGAGTCCTTCCAGGGCGACTCCTCCGGCGACCAGCGCGAGCGTGGTGCGGATCCACGCGAGGAAGGTGCGTTCGTTCGCGAGCGAGAACCTCGGGTCCGGGTCGGCGCCCTCCGCGTACACCCAGCGGGGAGACGGCGGCCGCGTCCCGACCGTCTCCCGAGCCGGTGCTTGGGTCATGCGGGCGCCACGGCGTAGGTGGTCTCGTCGAGCCCGGACTGTGTCGGGTCGTGGTCGACATCGCCGACGTCGTACATCGTGGTCATCCAGTGGTAGAAGTTGTCACCCCGTTCCCGCAGGACCTGGTAGATGCGGCGCATCATGCGGTGCCGTACCCCCGCCATCTCCGGGTGCGAGTACACGTTGAGGAGCTCGTCGGGGTCGGTCTCGAGGTCGTACAGCTCGTTCGTGGAGTCGGGGTTGACTACCAGCTTGTAGCGGTCCGTGCGCAGCATGCGCTGGGGGTACGGGAAGTGGTGGCCGTGGAACTCGCACACGATGTCGTCCGCCCACTCGGGGTGCTCGCCCGCCGCCAGGGGGACAAGGGACCGGGAGTCGACCGCGGGGGCGGGGTCGATGCCGGCCAGGTCGAGGATCGTGGCCGTGCAGTCGAGGAGGCTGACGAACTCCGTGCGGACCTGCCCCGCCGGCCCGCCGGGGACCCGCAGGATGCCCGGGGTGCGGTAGATGTCCTCGTACATCGCGGGCCCCTTGTCGTGCAGGCGGTGCGACCCGGTGAACTCGCCGTGGTCGCAGGAGAAGAACACCGCGGTCTCGTCCGTGAGCCCGAGCCGTTCCAGCGCCGCCATGACCCGCCCGATCTCGAGGTCGATCATCGCCACGTAGCCCCAGTACACGGCGATGAGCTTGCGCGTGGTCTCGATCGGCATCGTGTCGAACGTCCAGTGCGCGCTGTAGTTCGCCTGCACGGGTGGCTTGCCCTGGAAGGTCTCCGCGATGGAGCGGGGCAGCGGGACGGTCTCCGGGTCGACGAGGTCGAAGTACTTGTCCGGGACGACGTACGGCAGGTGCGGGCCGAAGAAGTTGAGCTCGAGGAAGAACGGCCTCGCCCCGCTGCGGAAGTCGTCGGCGTAGCGCTCGAGCATCTCGATCGTGCGCGTCGCGAGGTAGTGCTCGAACGTGGCCTCGAGCGGCTGGTGGAGCCGTGCCGCGAGCAGGTTGCCAGGGCCGCCGTTGGGCAGGGTGCCGCGGATGCGGTCGCTGATCTCGTAGGGCGGGAGGTCGCGCTCGGCCAGGTAGGCCAGGTAGTCCTCGTGGTCGACGGGGTTGTGCCACCCCGGCAGGTCGGGGCCGTCGAAGCCGAACGCGGCCGCGTTCTTCACCGTGCCGGCGTGCCACTTGCCCACCAGGCCGGTGTTGTAGCCGTGCTCGCGCAGCGCCTCGACGAACGTGAACGTGCCGTCCTCCAGGTCCTCCAGGTACCCGACGTTGCGCTCGTGGTTGGCCAGCACGCGGTGCCGGAACGGCGCCTGTCCGGTGAGCAGGCTGGCGCGCGCCGGCGTGCAGATCGCCGTCGGGGTGTACCACCGGTCGAACCGGGTCCCGCTCGCGGCCAGGGCGTCGAGGGTGGGGGTCTGCGCCATCCGGTTGCCGTAGGCGCCCAGCGTGTCCACCCGGTGCTGGTCGGTCATGAGGAACAGGACGTTCGTGCGCCTCGTGTCGCTCGGCCCGGTTGCTGCGGTCATGAGGTGCTCCTTCGTGGTGGTGACGTGACGATGGAGGCGTCGTGGCCTCCGGGGTAGTCGACGAGCAGAGAGGTGCGGTGCTGCAGGGCGACGATCGCGCCGACGGCGCCGCCGGAGTCCCCGAGGTCGGAGGGGCGGACGCGGGGGCGCGCGCCGTCGATGGGGTGCACCTCGAACGTGATGGTGGACGCGACCTGCTGGACGAACGGTGGCGCGACGCTCGCGAGCGCCCCGCCCACCACGACGTCGGTGGGGTTGAGGGCGAGGACGGTGCCGGCCAGGACCTGGCCCGTGGCGACTCCCGCCTCGCGCAGCACGGCTTCGACGACCGGGTCGGCGCGGTCGACCGCCTGCTCGAGGTCGGCGAGTCCGCGGAGCTCGACGCCGCGCTCGACGCACGCGGCGAGGACGGCCGGGACCGACGCGACCGTCTCCAGGCAGCCGCGCTTGCCGCAGCGACAGCGCGGGCCGTCCGGCCGGACGGTCGCGTGCCCGAGCTCGCCCGACAGCCCGCGTCCTCCGTGCACCAGCCGGCCTCCCACGACGATGCCGCCGCCGATGCCGGCGGCGATACGCAGGTAGACGAGGTCCTCGCCGGTGCCGGGGGTCCGGACGGCCTCGGCGAGCGCGGCCAGCCTCGTGTTGGTGTCGAGGAGGGGCGCGACGCCGAACCGGCGTCCGACAGCGTCCTCGACGGCGTTGCGCGCGGCGGCTGACGAGTCGCGGGCCCCGGAGCGGTCCACCGACCACGCGGGGGAGTACGGGCCGGGGAGTCCTACGCCGACGCCCTGGAGGGCGTCGAGTCGCGTCCCGGAGCTGGCGATGGCGTCCACCACGTCGAGCGCTGTGCGGATCCGTTCGTTCCACGCGGTCCCAGGGGCAACGTCGCGCTGCTGGGACGCGATGACGTCGTGGCTTGCGTCGACGACGGCGACGTGCACGGCGGCGTGCGCCAGGTCGATGCCCAGGTATTGGCCGGACGACGGGTCGAGGGCGAGCACCTCCGCGGGCCGGCCGGATCCCCGTCGGCGCGCGGCATCGGTCGAGACGACGCGCACGGCGCCCCGGCCGACCAGGTCGGCGACGATCTCGGAGAGCGTGGTGCGCGACAGGCCGGCGGCGGCCGCGAGTTCGGCGCGCCGGAGCGCGCCGTGCTCGCGGAGCGCGGCGAGCACGCGTGCTTCGTGCCGCCACCGTACGAGCGCGGTGCCATCGGTCGAGGTCGTCATCGCGCCAGGGTAGGAACGGCCGGTTTTTTCCGACAAGGGGGCGGCAAAAAACGTGGTGAATACAGCGGGGCGCGCGGCACAACCCGCCTCGGTGGGCGGTGCGGGGACAGGGGTGCCATGTCCGTGTGGTTCGCGGCTGGGCGGGCGGAGGTGTCGGGAATCTCTTGGTGCTTTTTTCTGTCAGGTTGTTGACGGAAAAAAGCACGCTTCTTAGCGTCCTGGAGATCGCGCCGGCGGTATCCGTCGGCGGACCACGTCGGCGGTGCCCACCGCGGCGCCCGATTTCGAAGGAAGGTCGACGATGACGTCTTCACGCCCCCGCCCAGAGACGGAGCAGCCGGCTCCCGTCACGTCCCGCCGCGCCACCGTCGCCGCGTTCAGCGGGGCGTTCCTGGAGTGGTACGACTTCTGGATCTTCGGGACCGCCGCGGCACTGGTCTTCCCCCGCATCTTCTTCCCCGAGGCGTCGCCCACGGTCGCGCTGCTGCAGTCCTTCGGGACCTTCGCGGTCGCGTTCCTCACCCGACCCCTGGGCGCGATCCTCTTCGGGCACTTCGGGGACAAGGTGGGGCGCAAGCCGGTGCTGCTGGTCACGGTGTTCCTCATCGGGGGTGGCACGTTCCTCATGGGCCTGCTGCCCAGCTATGCCGTCGCCGGCTCTCTGGGCGCGGTCCTGCTCGTCCTGTTGCGGCTCGTGCAGGGCGTCGGCATCGGTGGGGAGTACGGCGGCGGGTCGCTCCTCGCGCTGGAGAACGCGCCGCAGGGCAAGCGGGGCCTCGCCGGCAGCTTCCACCAGCTCGGCACCCCGGCGGCGCTGCTCGCCTCCACGGGGATCTTCGCGCTCGTGGAGCAGCTGCCGGAGGATCAGCTTCTCAGCTGGGGGTGGCGGATCCCGTTCCTGCTGAGTGGCCCCTTCCTGGCCCTGGGGTTCTACATCCGGAAGAACCTGCCCGAGACGACCGCCTTCCGCGCGGACGCCCAGGCCGAGCGGAAGTCCCCGTTCCTGGCCCTGCTGCGCGAGCAGCCCAAGGCTGTTCTCCTCGGCATCGGGGCCCGGATGGCCGACGCCGTCACGTTCAACGTGATCAACGTGTTCGCGGTCTCGTGGGTCACGACGTACCTCGGGATGAGCAGCGACGTCATCCTCACCGGCTTCGTGATCTCGTCAGCCGTCCAACTCGGCGTCCTGCCTCTGGCGGGCCGGATCTCTGACCGGGTCGGACGCCGTCCCGTGTACCTCACCGGCGTCGCGATCTGCGCCGTGGGCGGCGGCCTCCTCTACTTCCCGATCATCGAGACCGGGAACACCTTCGCGACCTGGGCGATCATCGTCGTCGTGCACGCCGTCGGCACCGGTCTGATGTTCAGCATCCAGAGCGCGCTGTTCGCGGAGCTCTTCGGCACGCGCGTGCGCTACACCGGCCTGGGTGTCGTGTACCAGGGCTCGGCCTTGATCGGGGGCGGGCCGACCCCGGCGATCGCGGTGGCGCTCACGGCCGCGGCCGGTTCGTGGTGGCCCGCCGGCGGCTACCTGATCCTCGCCTGCGTGATCAGCGCCCTGTGCATCTGGCGAGCGGGCGAGACGTTCCGCACCGACCTGGCCGACGTGGGCGGGGACGCTGTGCCGGACGCCCGCCCCGCGAGCACCGGCCGGGCGGTGTCCGCATGACCGCGAGGCCCGGCGCGC
This sequence comes from Isoptericola sp. NPDC019482, assembly GCF_040632295.1. Classification (NCBI taxonomy): domain Bacteria; kingdom Bacillati; phylum Actinomycetota; class Actinomycetes; order Micrococcales; family Promicromonosporaceae; genus Isoptericola; species Isoptericola sp. NPDC019482. The sequence continues at coordinate 18,827 of NZ_JBEYBQ010000031.1, read as the reverse complement.
TCAGCGACCTCGCCACCTCGGGCGCGACATGGTCCGGGTGCCATCGGTTCGCGGCCCGCGGGGTGTGGGCGCCGCGCACGGTCGAGGAGCTGCAGGACGGCGTCGGGACGGCCGGCAAGGTCCGGGCGCTCGGGTCCCGGCACTCCTTAAACGACGTCGCCGACACCACCGGGGCGCTCGTCAGCGTGCAGGGGCTGCCGGCCCGGTTCGAGCTGGACGACGACGCCGCGACGGTGACCGTCTCGGCGGGCAGCACGTACGGCCAGGTTGCGGCCGGTCTGGGGGAGTCTCGATGGGCGCTGCACAACATGGGCTCCCTGCCGCACATCTCCGTGGCCGGGGCGTGCGCGACGGGCACGCACGGCTCAGGAGACGGGAACCGCAACCTCTCGAGCGCTGTCTCGGCAGTGGAGGTGGTGACCGCCGACGGCGAGCTGCGGCGGTGGACGCGTGAGGACCAGGCGGACTTCGGCGGCCGGGTGCTCGCGCTGGGTGCTCTCGGCGTCGTCACCGCGGTCACTCTCGACCTGGTGCCGACGTTCGACGTCCGTCAGGACGTCTGGTTCGACCTGCCCTGGTCGGTCCTGCTCGACCGGCTCGACGAGGTCATGGGCGCCGCGTTCAGCGTGTCGGTCATGCCGCGCTGGGGCGACCCCGACGTGGCCGGGAAGGTCTGGCTCAAGTCGCGGACCGACGCGTGGGACCCAGGCCTGGACCCCGGCCGGCTCGGCGCCAGGTGGGCCCGCGCCGAGGAGGGCGAGCTCGCCGAGGGGCAGAAACCCAACCAGACCGTGCAAGGGGGCGTCCCGGGTCCATGGTGGCAGCGGCTCCCGCACTTTCGCCCGGACGCCAGCCCGAGCCGTGGCGACGAGATCCAGACGGAGTACTTCGTCGACCGCCTGTGCGCCGCCGACGCGTTGCGGGCCCTGCGGGAGGTCGCCGACCGGTTCGCTCACCTCGTGCTCGTCTCGGAGCTCCGCTCGGTGGCCGCCGACGATCTCTGGCTGAGCCCCACGGGCGGCCGCGATGCGCTCGGGATCCATCTGACGTGGCGCAATGCGCCCGGGGAGGTGCTGGAGGTGCTCCCCGTCGTCGAGAGGGCGCTCGCCCCGTTCGAGCCGCGACCCCACTGGGGCAAGTGGTTCACATTGGGCGCCGCAGAGGTGGCGCCGTCGTACCCGCGTCTGGAGGAGTTTCGCGCTCTGGCCGAGGCGGCCGACCCTGAGCACCGGTTCCGCAACGACTACCTGCGTCGTGTGCTCGGCCTTCCCCTGGGCTGAGGGACGTGCCGGTGGTGGGCACGGCCGGCGGCGTCAGTGCTCGACCACGTCGACGGCGGTGTCCAGGCAGTGCAGCGCGCTCGGCGGGTCCACGCGCACGAGGGTGAACGCGCTGATGACGAGGGCGGTGCAGACGTCGGCGAGCCGGTCGGCGTCGGCATCCGTGTCGTCCGGCCGCATCGCGACCACCCCGCGCCGGAGGGCGGCGCGCAGCTCGGCGCGGTAGTCGGCGACGGTGCGGCGCACGGTGTCGTCGGCCGCGATGGGGGAGCCTGACGTGTTCACGAGCAGGCAGCCCGAGGTGCCCTGGACCTCGTCCGCGCGGGCCAGCGCCGCGCGCAGCCCGGTGAGGTAGCCCACGAGCGCATCGGGGGCGACCTCGTCGGCCACGAGCGGGCGCAGGCGCGGCCGCACGACCTCGTCGAGGTAGCTCTGCACGGCGGCGTCGAAGAGCCCGCGCTTGGACCCGAAGGCGTGGTAGATGCTCGACCGGTTCAGACCCGTGGCGCGCTCGAGCGCGGGGACGGACGCCTCGGCGTAGCCGTCCCGCCAGAACACCTCGCGGGCGGCGCGGACCGCGTTCCTGGTCTCGAACCCCTGCGCCCTGCCCATCGTGCCTCCCGGTTTGTGGAACGGTCGGTTCAACTCTAGATTGTGAACCGTACGTTTCAGAATCGACGGGGCCGGTGCGCCCGGGCGAGGCAGGGGATCCGATGGTCGCCACAGGACTGATCCTGGCGGGAGCCGCCGCCGCGCTGCACGTCTACATCTTCTGGCTCGAGTCCGTCGCGTGGACCACGCCCCGGGCGCGGGCCACGTTCGGCACGACCGAGGAGGAGGCCGCCGCCACGCGCGAGCTGGCCTTCAACCAGGGCTTCTACAACCTGTTCCTCGCCGTCATGACCGCGGTCGGCATCGCGCTCGTCGCGATCGGAAGCACAGCCGGGACCACAGGCGCCGGCGCGGCCCTCGCGCTGGCCGGCACCGGCAGCATGCTCGCCGCTGCCCTCGTGCTGTTCCTGTCGTCCCCCGACAAGCGCCGCGCCGCCGTCACGCAGGGCGCCCTGCCGCTGCTCGCCGTCATCTCGCTCGTCGTCGGACTCGCGCTCTGACGCGACACCGTCCCCGCACTCCGGAAGAAGGCTCCACCGCATGTCCTCGATCGTCAGCACCCAGGTCCAGCTCGCCGCCCGCCCCACCGGGTGGCCCGGCCTGGACGACTTCCGCACCGTTCAGGTCACGTACGGCGACCTCGAGCCGGGCCAGGTCCGCGTGGCCAACGAGTTCGTCTCCGTCGACCCGTACATGCGCGGGCGCATGAACGACGTGAAGAGCTACACCCCGCCCTTCGCGCTGGGGGAGACCATGACGGGCGGCGCGATCGGGCGTGTCCTCGAGTCGGCGTCCGACGACGTCCCGGTGGGCGCGGTGGTGCTGCACCAGCACGGCTGGCGCGACGTCGCGCAGGAGGACGCGCGCGGCTTCCGCGTCGTGCCGGAGCTCCCGGGCGTGCCGCTGTCGCTGCACCTCGGCATCCTCGGCATGACGGGCCTCACGGCCTACGTGGGCCTCACGGCGATCGCCGGTATGCAGGCCGGCGACACGGTGTTCGTCTCGGGCGCCGCGGGCGCCGTCGGCACCGCGGCCGGCCAGATCGCGCGCCGGCTCGGCGCGGAGCGGGTGGTCGGGTCGGCCGGGTCGGCCGAGAAGGTCGAGCTCCTCACCTCGAAGTACGGCTACGACGCCGCCCTGAACTACAAGGACGCGCCGGTGCGCGAGCAGCTCCCCGCGCTGGTGCCGGGCGGCGTCGACGTCTTCTTCGACAACGTCGGCGGCGACCATCTCACCGCGGCGCTCGACGTGATGAACGACGGCGGCCGGGTCGCACTGTGCGGGGCCATCGCCGGCTACAACGCCATCGACCGCCTGCCCGGCCCGGACAACATGGCCAACCTCATCACCCGGGGCCTGATGCTCAAGGGCTTCACGCTGGGTGGCTACCTCCAGCACGGCGCCGAGTTCCGCGAGCTCATGACCGGCTGGTTCGCCGACGGGAAGATCGCCTACGACGAGACCGTCGTCGACGGCATCGAGAACGCCCCGCAGGCGTTCCTCGACATGATGGCCGGCGCCAACACCGGGAAGATGGTCGTCCGCACCGCACGCTGACGGAGGGCCGGCTCAGGCGTCTCGCGGTGTCGGGGCCAGGACGCGCACGAGGTGGTCGAACGGGGCGAGGTCGTCCAGGTTCGCGGTCATCACGGCCGCGCCGTGGCGGTGGGCCTGCGCGACGATGAGCGCGTCCTTGCTGCGGACGCGCGCCCCGGTCGCCCGGGCTCCGGCGGCGATGATCCCGTACGAGCGGGTGCACGCGAGGTCGAACTCGATCCACCGGAACCGGTCGTCGAGCTCAGCCAGCCGGCGGGCGCGGACCGCCATCGACTCCCGGGACGGCGCGGCCTCGACGCCGAACTCGAGCTCGGCGCGCGAGAGGATGCTCGCTCCGTAGGCATCGTCGGGGTCGAAGCGGTAGTGCTCCAGGTCGATGAGCACGTTCGTGTCGAGCAGGATCATCGACGGCCGGCCCAGGGGTCGCTGACGTCGTCGTCGAGGTCGCGCGCGGTGTCCGCGTGCCACCGTTCGGCCTCTGCCGGGGCGATCGGGGTCAGGTCCGCCAGGACGGTCCCGGAGACCCACCGGGCAGGGGCGGTGCTCTCCGGAGCGAGGACGACGCCGGTCGCCTTGCCGTAGGCAGTGATCTCCAGGGCCTCGCCGGACTCCAGGACGCGTTGGATCGCGGCGGCAGGGTTCTGCTTGAGGTCGCGGGTGCCGACGGTCTTCACGTACCCCAGGCTAGACCTGGTGTAGACGCGCGTCTGCACCAGGTCTGGCAGGTGTCAGGCGCGCAGAGCCTGCTCCACGTCCTCGACGAGGTCCCGCGGGTCCTCGAGGCCGATCGACAGGCGCACGGTGGTCTCGGCGATGCCCACCTTGGCGCGGCCCTCGGGGCCGAGCTTGCGGTGCGTCGTCGTGGCGGGGTGCGTGATGATCGACTTCGCGTCGCCGAGGTTGTTGGAGATGTCGACGACCTGCAGGGCGTCGAGGAACGCGAACGTGCGCTTCTTCGCCTCCGCCGGCTCGGTGCCCTCGGGCACCGCGAGGTCGAACGTCACGACCGTGCCGCCGCCGGACTGCTGGGACTTCGCCAGCTCGTGCTGCGGGTGCGAGGGCAGGAACGGGTAGCGCACCCCGGTCACGCCGTCGAGCGCCTCGAGGGCGGTCGCGACCTCCAGCGCCGCCGCGTTCTGGGCGCGCACGCGCACGTCGAGCGTCTCGAGGCCCTTGAGCAGCACCCACGCGTTGAACGGGCTCAGCGACGGGCCCGTGTTGCGCACGAACGTCTGCACCGGCCCGGAGAGGAACTCCTCCGAGCCGAGGATCGCGCCGCCGAGCACGCGCCCCTGCCCGTCGATGTGCTTGGTGGCCGAGTACACGACGACGTCGGCGCCGAGCTCGAGCGGCTTCTGCAGCACCGGCGTCGCGAACACGTTGTCCACCACGACGACGGCGCCGGCGGCGTGCGCGAGCTCCGCCACCCGCCGCACGTCCACGAGGTCCTGCATGGGGTTGGACGGCGACTCGAAGAACACGACGTCGGCCGGCGTGGCCAGGGCCTCCTCCCACTGCGAGATCACGTGCCCGTCGACCAGGTCGACGCGCACGCCCCACTTGGCGAGGATCTCGTCGTAGATGACGTTGGTGGACCCGAACAGGGCTCGTGCCGACACGATGCGCGAACCGCTGGAGACCAGCGCGGCGAGGGCGTTGAAGACCGCCGACATGCCCGACGCCGTGGCGTAGCAGGCCTCGGCGCCCTCGATGAGGCGCAGCCGCTCCTCGAACGTGTGCACCGTCGGGTTGCCGTACCTCGAGTACAGGAACTGGGACCGCTCGCCGGCGAACGCCGCCTCGGCGTCCGCCGCCGAGCCGTACGTGTACCCCTGGGTGAGGAACAGGCCCTCGGACATCTCCTGGAAGTCCGAGCGACGGTGCCCGCCGCGCACGGCGAGGGTCGCGGGGCGGACCGTGGCGGGCAGCGGGCGCGAGCCACCGAAGGTCGTCGGGTCGGCGCCGGGGCCGGTCGGGACCTGCGTGTCGCTCATCGGGCCTGCTCCGGCTGCTGCGGGGTCGTCCGCGTCGCGGCGTCGTACGTGCCCCAGGGCAGGCCGCGCACCTTCCAGCCCTCGCGGTCGCGCACGCCGTCGAAGCCGGGGCCGCCCTCGAAGCCCTCGAGCACGTTGTACGCCGGCCCCAGGCCGGACGACGTCGCGAGGCGCGCCGCACCGATCGAGCGCTGGCCGGAGCGGCACAGGAAGACGATCGGCCGGTCCGCGGTCAGCCCCGCGGCGGCGAGCTCGGCGAGGAAGCCGGCGTTCGGGCGCCCGCCCGCCTGCACCCACTCGACGAAGAGGGGCTTCTTACCGGCGGTCGCGGTGTCCGGCACGCCGATCGCGCGCCACTCGCCCTCGGTGCGCACGTCCACGAGGACGGCGTCGGGGTCGCCGGCGAGCAGGTCCCACGCCTGCTGCGGGGTGAGGTCGCCGGCGTAGCCCTCGGCGGGGCGGGGATCGATCTGGGTGCTCATCGCAGTCCTCCCATCGGTCGTGGCGGTAGCACCCTCGTCCGTCCCGGACGCCGTCGACGGCGCCCGGCCCGCGGGTTGCTGCGGCGTCGACGTGCCACGTCACTCGGCCGCTCGGGATGGTCACGGCGATCGTACGACAGCCGTCCGCGTGCTGGTCACCCCGTCTCGCGACCCGAGCGGCGCCGGACCTCTATGCGCCCGGACGCCCCCGGCCGGTAAAGTTGCGGTCAGATTCCGGGCAAGATCACGTCGAACGCGAGGTGGGGCCATGTCGATCCTCAGCACGATCAAGGGCTGGTTCCGGCGCGAGCGGGAGGAGCCGCTCGAGCGCCCGCGCGACCTGCCTCCGCCGGGCCCCGAGGGTGGGCGCCCCCACGAGGCGCCGTACCCCCAGGGCGCGGACAACGTGCTCGGCTGGCGCAGCGGCCCCGGCATCTGACCCACGGTCCGCCCTCGACGGGTCGGTCGGTCGTCTTCGCCGACGTGGGCCTGCGGGCGCGCGCCGGAGGCCAGGACGGTGCGCGGGGCACGGGTCCGGTGTCTCACGCGCCCGCATCGTGAGAAGGGCCAGGTCTCCGCTTGACCGTGTGGTGCTGCGCACGCACCATGGGCGGCAGGTCAAGAGCGCCAGCGCGAAGCCCCGGCTCGCTGGCCGGCAACCCTCCTCTCGCGGCGGGGTGCCCCGGGTGACGACCTGGCCCCACGCCGTCCGGCGTGCGGGCAAGCGCGGGGAGCCACCTCCCCGGCACGACCGAGGAGGACCACGCATGACCACGCTCACCACTGCGCCTGCGGTGCCCACTGTGCCTGTGGTGCGCGCCGCCGCCGTGCACGACGTCGCCCCCGTGCTGCCCGTCGTCGGCGGCGACACGCTCGTGCCGCTCGTCGACGGCCGCCAGGTGCCGTACGCCAACCTCGACGTCGCGGCGTCGGCGCCCGCCCTGCAGGCCGTGGCCGACCGGGTCGCGCGCGTGCTGCCGCTGTACGCCAGCGTGCACCGCGGCGCCGGCTACCTGTCCCAGGTCTCGACCGCCCTGTACGAGACGGCGCGCCGCACGATCGGCGCGTTCGTCGGCGCCCGCGAGGACGACCTCACGATCGTCACCCGCAACACCACGGACTCGCTCAACCTGCTCGCGGGCTGCGTGCCCGCCGACCCGGCCACCGGCGAGCCGGGCCGCGTCCTCGTGCTCGACATCGAGCACCACGCCAACCTGCTGCCCTGGCAGCGCGTCACCGATGCGACCGTCGTCACGGGCGGGCCGTCGGTGTCCGCCACCCTCGCGGAGCTCGAGGAGGAGCTGAGCTCCGCCGCGGCCGCGGGCCGGCCCTACGCCTTGCTCGCGCTCACCGGCGCCTCCAACGTCACGGGCGAGGCGCTGCCCGTGGCCGACGTCGTCGCCGCCGCCCACGGCGCGGGCGCGCGCGTCGTGCTCGACGGCGCCCAGCTGGTGCCGCACCGCCGCTTCTCGCTCGCGGCCACGGGCGTCGACTACGTCGCCTTCTCGGGCCACAAGACGTACGCGCCCTTCGGGGCGGGGGTCCTGGTCGGCCGGCGCGACTGGCTCGACGCCGGCACCCCGTACCTGGCCGGCGGCGGCGCCGTGCGGCGCGTGCGCACCACGACGACCGACTGGCACGAGGGCCCCGCCCGGCACGAGGCCGGGTCGCCCAACGTCGTGGGCGCGGTGGCGCTCGCGGCCGCGTGCGACGAGCTCGCCGCCCTCGACCCGTGGGCCGCGTCCGAGCACGAGGACGCGCTGCGGCGCCGGCTCGTGGACGGGCTCGGCGAGATCGACCGCGTCGAGGTCGTGCACGTGTGGGACGACGCCGTCGACCCGGTGGGCGTGGTGACGTTCACCGTCACCGGCTACGACCCGGGCCTCGTCGCCGCGTACCTGTCCGCGGAGCACGGCATCGGCGTGCGCGACGGCCGGTTCTGCGCCCACCCGCTGCTCGGTCGCCTCGGGTTCGACGCCGGCGCCGTGCGCGCGTCGGTGGGGCTCGGCACCGCGGGCGAGGAGGTCGAGCGGCTCGTCGCCGCCGTCCGTTCGCTCGTCACCGAGGGCCCGCAGGCGCAGTACGACGTCGTGGACGGCCTGTGGGTCGTCGTCGACGACCCGCGCCCCGTGCCCGAGGGCTCCGGCCTGGAGGGGCTGCTCGCCACCGCCGCGCTGGGCGCCGACGAGGCGTTCGGCTGCCTGCCTGACGACGTCTGAGCCGCCGCCGTCCCGCCCGCCCGCGACAGGACGCGACGGGCCGGGACATGACGACGGGGCGCCACCTTGCGGTGGCGCCCCGTCGTGTCAGCGGGTCACCGGTTGAACGCGTCCTTGACGTCGTCGCCCGCCTGCTTGAGGTTCGCGCTGGCCTGCTGGGCCTTGCCCTCGGCCTCTTTGCTCTCGTCGTCGGTGAGCTTGCCCGTGGCTTCCTTGGCCTTGCCTTCGGCCTCTTCCGCCAGGTGCTTGGCCTTGTCTCCCAGTCCCATCGGGGCTCCTTCCGTCGTACGAACGACCTCGGGAATCGACGGTAAACGCCTGTCCGCCGCCTCGCACGCCGACGTCTCAGGTCGTGGTCCGTGCCCTGGTCAGCGTCCGCCGTCACCAGGCCGCCGGGTGCCGGTCCGCCCAGCGCAGCCGGTCCTCGAGCTGGGCGGCGAGGGCGAGGAGCGTCGTCTCCCCGCCGGGCCGCCCGATCAGCTGCACGCCCATCGGCAGCCCGTCGTCGGTCCACCGCGTGGGCACGGTGATCGCGGGCAGGCCGGCCACGTTGAGCATCGACGTCCACGGCGTGTACTGGCACTGCTGCTCGAAGTTGCGCTCCGGGTCCTCGGGGTCGAACCAGCCGAGCGGGCGCGGCGTCATCGCGAGCGCGGGGGTGACGACGGCGTCGAACCGCGACACCTGCGCGACCAACCGGCGCTCGAAGGCGGTGAGGGCGCGCAGCGCCTCGGTGAGCTCGCGGGCGGGCACCTGGCGGCCGCGGCCGATGAGCCACCGGGTGAGCGGCTCGAGGCGGTCGAGGCGTGCGGGGTCGTCGATCGGCACCGCGGACGCGCCCGCCATCCACAGGGTGCGGAACGCGGGGCCGTACGTCGGCTCGGGCTCGAGGGACAGGCCGTCCACCTCGTGCCCGAGCCCGGTGAGCGTCGCCACGCCGGTGTCGAGGGCGTCGCGTGCCTCGTCCGACGTCGTGATCGCGTAGAAGTCGTCCCAGGCGGAGTCGGTCGTGACGGCCACCCGGAACCTGCCCTGCACGTCCTCGCCGCCGCTGCCCGCCACCTCGCCTCGCCGTGCCGCGGCCAGGTACTCCCCGGCGCGGGCCGACGGCGCGCGCAGCGTCAGCGGGTGGGCCACCCGTCCGTCGGGCGTCCGGGTGAGCATCCCCTCGAGCAGCAGCGCGGTGTCCTCCGTGGTGCGGGCGAGGGGCCCGTCCACGACCAGACCGCCGAGCGACTCCTGCCCCGACCCGGCGGGCACGAGTCCGCGGCTCGGCTTGAGCCCGACGACGCCGCACGCCGCGGCGGGGATGCGCACCGACCCGCCGCCGTCGGACCCGGGCGCGCACGGCAGCAGGCCTGCCGCGACGGCGACGGCGGCGCCCCCGCTCGACCCGCCCGCCCCGAGCGACGGGTCCCACGGGTTGCGCGCCACCGGCCCGGCCAGCGGCTCCGTGTACGCGGGGAAGCCGAGCTCGGGCGCCGTCGTGCGGCCGAGGCTCACCATGCCGGCGGCGTCGAGGACGTCGACGATCTCGTCGCTCACCGGCGCCACCACGGCGTCGTCGCCCGCGAAGGCGCGGGAGCCGAACCCGGCAGGCACGCCGGCCCGCAGCCACAGGTCCTTGTCCCCGCCGGGCAGCCCCCACAGCACGCCCCGGGTCTCCGCGCCGTCCCGCTCGAGGCGGGCCGCCCGCTCGCGCGCCGCCGCGGGGGTGACGCTGACGAAGGCCCCCAGCGCGGGGTTGGCGCGCTCGATCCGGGCCAGGAAGTGGTCGGCCACCTCGGTCGGCGTGAGCTCTCCCGCGCGCAGCAGGTCACGCAGCCGGGCGGCCGTCATCTCGTGCAGGGCGTCGTCCATGCTCCGCACGCTACCTATCCAGCCCCTCCGGGCGCCGAACAGGCGGTTGACACCGTGATCGCGACGATCTTGGACGGATTCCGGCATCAACCTCCTGTTCGGCGAGGATGGGGCGCGTGACCCACGACCTCGTCCTCGCCGGCCACGGCGTGCGGCTGGAGCCGCTCGGCCCGCAGCACGCCGCCGCGCTGCTGCCCCTCGTCGACGCCGACCTCTGGTTCGGCATGACCTCGCCCGTACCGACGACGGTCGAGGACCTCGAGGCGTGGATCGCCGCCGGCGTCGCGACGCCGGGCACGATGGCGTTCGCCGTCGTGGGCGACGACGGCGCGGTCCGCGGGTCCACCCGCTTCTACGAGCTGGCCCCCGGGCCGCGCCGCGTGGAGATCGGCACCACGTTCTACGGGCGCGACTGGTGGGGCGGCACGACCAACCCCGCGTGCAAGCTCCTGCTGCTGCGGCACGCGTTCGAGGAGTGGGGGATGCGCCGGGTCGCGCTGCGCGCCGACTCGCGCAACACACGATCGTGCGGGGCCATCCAGCGGCTCGGCGCGAAGCCCGAGGGCGTGCTGCGCAAGCACCGCGTCGCCGCCGACGGCACGGTGGGGGACACCGCGTACTTCTCGATCGTCGACGACGAGTGGCCCGACGTCCGCGCGGGCCTCGAGGCACGACTCGCCTGACCCCCGACCTCGACGCCTGTTCGGCGCGGGTCAGCGCAGCAGGGGCGCGACCTCCTGCCCGAGGAAGGCCGCGAAGGCGTCGAGGTCCGGCTCGTCCAGGGTCGGCTGCGCGACGACCGTCGAGACGCCCAGGTCGACGTAGCGGCGCAGCCCGTCGGCGACCTCCTCCGCGGTCCCCCAGCTCGCGTGGTCGGCGAGCACGTCGTCGGACGTGGCGTCGACGTCCCACCGCGCGAGGGACCGGCGCAGCCGGTCGGCCGCGCCGTCGCCGGTGGCGACCTGGGCGAACGCGACCGTCCGGAACGGGTGCTCGCCCTCGGGCGCGGACTCGGCGACGGGCGGCAGGCCGGCGGCAGCGCGTCCCTCGTCCACGAGCGCGACCGCCTGACGGGCCCCGGAGACGCCCGTGTCGCCGTCGATGACCACTCCCTGGGCGATCTCGCCCACCAGCCGCAGCGACTTGGGCCCCTTCGCCGCGGCGACGACGAGGGGCGCGACGGCGGGCGCCCAGTCGAGCGCGACGTCGTCGAGCGTCACGTAGCGCCCGGACGTCGTGACGTGCTCCCCGGCGAGCAGCGCGCGCAGGGCGCCGACCTGCTCGCGCATGAGCGTCAGCGGCGACGCCACCCGGGCGCCGACCTGGCCCATCCAGCTCTGCACGCCGTGCCCGACGCCGGGGACGAAGCGGCCGGGGAACATGCCGTCGAGCGTTGCCGTCTCCATCGCGGTGAGGGCCACGTTGCGCAGCGGCAGCGGCATGACGCCGATCCCGACGCGCAGGCGCTCCGTCGCGGCCAGCATCGCCGCCGCGGCGGACGGGCCGGACTCGAGGAAGCAGTCCTCCCACAGCCACACCTCGTCGAGGCCGGCGGCCTCGGCGGTGCGGGCGAACGGGACGAACCGCGAGGGCGGGTTGCCGTAGGGCGCGAGGATGCAGCCGAGGGTCACCATGGGCCGATCCTGCCCCAGTCCCGTCCGTCGAGGTAGTACCGGATCCCACGAGGTAGTACAGATGCTGCCGAGGTAGTCCCCGATCAGCGACGGCGGACGCGCAGGACGGCGGAGTCCACGCGCGGCAGGGGCCGGAACGCGCGCCGCGGCACGGGCGCGCCGACGTCGAGCACGAACCGGCGCGCGTGGCGCGCGCCCGGCGGCACAGGGCAGCAGCGCGGCCGGGGTGCAGCTCGACCGCCAGCACGCGTGCGCCTGCCCGCACGGACTTTTCGCACCGGGATGCCGAACAGGCGGGGGACACCGTTATCGGGCCTGGGGGAGCACGATAACGGTGTCAACCGCCTGTTCGGCGTCGGGCGGAGCCCGGTCAGAGCGGGGTGACCGTGCCCCGGAAGTGCTGGCGGCGCCGGCCGCCGTTCCATCCGACGTACGCGAAGCCGTCGTCGTCGGGCGTCACGGCCACGTCCACGGTGCCGGGGAGCAGCACGGGGGAGGCGAACTCGACCGTCCAGCGGTAGGCGTCGCCGCGCGCGTGCCCGACGTCGGCCAGGGCGCGCGCCGCCGTGTACATGCCGTGGGCGATGGCGCGCGGGAAGCCGAACGCCTTCGCGGACAGCGCCGACAGGTGGATGGGGTTCCGGTCGCCCGAGACGGCGCCGTACGCGCGGCCGGTGCCCGGCCCGAGCGCCCACCGACCGGTCGGCAGCGGCGGCGTCCACGTGCCCGCGGGCGCGCGGTCCTCGGCGTCCGCCGCCTCGTCCCGCGGGGCTTCCGCCTCGTCGGACCAGGGCAGGTGGAAGCCCTTGGCGAGGTAGGTCGACACGCCCCGCCACACCGGCCCGGCGCCGGGGTCGGCCTGGCGCCGCACCTCGGCGACGAGGTCCACCTGCACGCCCCGCTTGTGCGGGCGCAGGTGCTCGGCCCACGCGCGCACCTCGAGCAGGTCGCCCGCGACGACGGGCCCGCGCAGCTCGACGGCATTCGCCAGGTGCACCATCCCCAGCAGCGGCAGCGGGAAGTCGCCGCGCACCATGACCGCGGTCGCCAGCGGGAAGGCGAGCACGTGCAGGTAGCCCGCGGGCAGCACGTCGGTGACCGGCTCGTGCAGCAGCCGCTGGTAGTCGTGCAGGTGATGGGCGAGGTCCGCCGTCGGGACGCCGGTGACGCGGTACGCGACGTCGGGCAGGGTCAGCGGTGCGGCCTCGCCCTCGACCTCCGACCGGCCCTGGCCGATGACGGGCAGGCCCGGCATCGCGCGCCCCGCGGCGATGCGGCCCGAAGCGGCGGCGCCGCGCGCGTAGAGGCTGCCGAGGCCCGGCAGGGTGGGCAGGGTCTCGACGCGCAGCGGCTCGCCGGCGCTGGTGGCCGGCCCTTGCGCCGGCCTGCTCGCCGTCACCGCCCCACCAGGTTCTGGCCGCAGACGCGCAGCACCTGGCCGTTGACGCCGGCGGACGCCGGCGACGCGAGGAAGACGATCGCCTCGGCGACGTCGACCGGCTGTCCGCCCTGCTGCAGCGAGTTGAGCCGCCGGGCCACCTCGCGGGTCGCGAAGGGGATCGACGCCGTCATCTCGGTCTCGATGAAGCCGGGCGCGACGGCGTTCGCGGTACCGCCGTGGGCCGCGGCCAGCGGCGCCGTGGCGCGGGTGTGCCCGATGACGCCCGCCTTGGAGTAGCCGTAGTTCGTCTGGCCCTTGTTGCCGGCGATGCCGGACGTCGACGCGAGCGACACGATGCGCAGCCCCTCGACGCGGTCCCCGCCGTCGAGCCCGAGCAGCTGCTCGTTGATCCGCAGCTGGGCCTCGAGGTTGACCGCGATGACGGCGTCCCACTGGGCCGGCTTCATGTTGGCCAGCAGCTTGTCGCGCAGGATCCCGGCGTTGTGCACCACGACGTCGAGGCCGCCGTGACGGGTGCGCGCGTGCTCGAGGATCCGGCGCCCGGCGTCGTCCGCGGTCACGTCGAGCTGCAGGGCCGTGCCGCCCACCGCGTTGGCGGTGCGGGCCAGGCCCTCGCCGGCCGCGGGCACGTCCACGCACACGACGGTGGCGCCGTCGCGGGCGAGGGTCTTCGCGATCGCGGCGCCGATGCCCCGCGCGGCCCCGGTGACGACGGCGACCTTCCCCGCCAGCGGTCGGTCCCAGTCGGCGGGAGTCTCGGCGTCCGCCGGCCCGACCGGCAGCAGCTGGCCGTCCACGTACGCCGACCGGGCGGACAAGAAGAACCGCAGCGTCGCGAGGGCGGAGGTGTCGTCGACGGCGGCGCCGTCGGTGAGCACGATCCCGTTGCCGGTGGCGCCGGCGCGCAGCTCCTTCGCGAGCGAGCGCAGGAAGCCGTCGACGCCGTTGCGCGCCGCGGCCAGGGCCGGGGCGTCGCCGTCGGCGGCCGCGCGCGAGACGGTGACGACGCGCCCGTTGGTGGCGAGCCGACGCAGGACCGAGCCCGTGGCCAGCACCGCCGCGGAGACGTCGGTGGGGCGCTGAGTCTCGGTGAGCACCAGCAGGACGGCGCCCCAGCGGGCGTCGTCGGTGGGCTGGCGGCGCACGTCGAGGCCCCAGCCGAGCAGCTCCTTCGCGAGCGCGTCCGCGTCGGTGGTCGAGGCATCGTCGGAGACGACGAGCACCGGCCCGACGGTGAGCGGGTCGCCCGCGCGGAAGCGCCGCAGGATCGCGGGCCGGGGCAGGCCCAGCTTCTTCGCGAGCGTCTTGGTGAAGCCGGAGTTGACGGCCTTGGTGTAGGAGTCGGTCATCTCGTTCCTCTCCCGATCAGACGGACTCGACGACGGCGGTGGCACCGAGGCCGCCCGCGGCGCAGATGGAGATCAGGGCACGGGCCGGCCGGCCGGTCTCGGCCGCCTTCGCGGCGACGAGCTTGGCGGCCGTGGCGAGGATGCGCCCGCCGGTGGCGGCGAACGGGTGGCCGGCGGCGAGCGAGGAGCCGTTGACGTTGAGCTTCTCCCGGTCGATGCTGCCGAGCGGCGCCTCGAGGCCGAGCTCCGTCTTGCAGTAGTCGGCATCCTCCCAGGCGGCGAGCGTCGTGAGGACGGTCGACGCGAAGGCCTCGTGGATCTCGAAGAAGTCGAAGTCGTCGAGGGTCAGGCCGTTGCGGGCCAGCAGGCGCGGCACGGCGTGCACGGGCGCCATGAGCAGGCCGTCGTGGCCGTGCACGAAGTCGACGGCGGCGGTCTCGGCGTCCACCAGGCGCGCGAGCACCGGCAGGTCGCGCTCGGCGGCCCACTCGGCCGACGACAGCAGCACCGTGGAGGCGCCGTCGGTCAGCGGGGTGGAGTTGCCGGCCGTCATGGTCGGCTCGGCGGGCTCGGCCAGGCCGCGGCCGAACACGGGCTTGAGCTTCGCGAGCTTCTCCAGCGAGCTGTCCGCGCGCAGGTTGTCGTCGCGGGTCAGGCCGCGGAACGGCGTGACCAGGTCGTCGAAGAACCCGGCGTCCCACGCTGCGGCGAGGTGCTGGTGGCTGGCGAGCGCGACCTCGTCCTGCGCGGCGCGGGAGATGCCCCAGCGGGCGGTGGTGATCGCCTGGTGCTCGCCCATCGACAGGCCGGTGCGCGGCTCGTCGGTGGCCGGGGTGAGCGGCTTGAGGTCGGAGGGCCGGATCTTGGCGAAGGCCTTGAGCCGGGCCTGGAGGGTCTTGGCGTGCGACGCGTCGAGCAGCGCGCGGCGCAGGCCCTCGCTCACGGCGACGGGGGCGTCGGAGACGGTGTCCGTGCCGCCGGCGATACCCGACTCGATCTGGCCGAGGCGGATCTTGTTCGCGACGGTGATCGCGGCCTCGAGGCCGGTCGCGCACGCCTGCTGCAGGTCGAACGCGGGGGTCTGGGGCGACAGCGACGACCCGAGCACGGACTCGCGGACCAGGTTGAAGTCGCGCGAGTGCTTCAGGACCGCGCCGCCCACGACCTCACCGATGCGCTCGCCCTGCAGGCCGAAGCGGGCCACGAGGCCCTCGAGGGCCGCGGTGAACATCTCCTGGTTGGAGGCGTCGGCGTACTTCTTGCCGGCGCGCGAGAACGGGATGCGGTTGCCGCCCACGATCACGGCGTCGCGCACGCCGGCGGGGGCGGACGGGTTCGCTTCGCGGGTGTTCCGGGAGGTGCCGGACGGCTTGCGTGTAGCCACAGGGGTAGATCCTTCACTCCGTCGGTCAGGTAGGACTCACAGTACCTGATACTCTCAGTCTCGTGAGACGAGTCACAAGGTGCGGCCGATGAGGGCCGCGGAACAGCTCGACGCCCGTTCGACCCCGGACGCGCGGTCGGCCCTCGACGGTCGTTCGACCCGTTGGGACGACCATCGTGCCGCGCGGCGGGCGCAGCTCGTCAACGCCGCGCGCAAGGCGGTGCACCGCGAGGGCCCCGGGGTCTCCATGGACGAGATCGCCGGCGAGGCGGGCACGTCCAAGTCGATCGTCTACCGGTACTTCGAGGACAAGGCGGGACTGCGCCTCGCCGTGGCCGCGAACGTCGTCGCGACGATGCACGACGCCCTGCGCGAGGCCGCCGAGGCCGCACCCACCCCGCACGCCGCGCTGCGCGCGATGGTGCGGGTGTACCTCGAGATGATCGAGCACTCGCCCAACGTCTACTGGTTCGTCACCCGGACCGCCATCGGCGGCAACGAGCCCGCGCCCGGCGCCGCCGGGACGGGCCAGGTCGAGGCGCTCGGCGCGTACCTCGACTCCGTCATCGAGCTGGTGGCCGAGCCCTTCGCCAAGGCCGTGCAGGTGCCGCCGGCGCTCGCGGCGGCGTGGGCCGCCGGGGCCGTCGGATTCGTGCGCGGCGCCGGCGAGTGGTGGCTCGGCCACGGCTCGGGACCTGCCGGGGCCGACCGGCTCACCCGGGAGGAGCTCACCGAGCAGGTGACGCTCTGGCTGTGGACCGGCCCCGTCGGCGTCCTCCACCACGAGGGCGTGACGCCTCCCGTCCCTTCGACCTCCCACCCCGCACAACCGCAGGAGAACCGATGACCACGACGTCCGACCGCCCCGCGACGACGCAGGCCGCGCCCGCCCCCAAGGCGACCCCGCGCGTCGACGTCGCCGGCCTGTCCGAGCAGCTGCTCGGCCGGTGGCCGGAGTGGCGCCGCCACGCCCGCGCCCGCTCGACCGACCCGACCTTCTGGAAGGACGAGTCGCTCTCGATGGCGGAGCACCGCGAGCGCGTGCTCGAGCAGATGAAGCTGCTCGCGACCGACCCGAAGCACCAGGTGTGGCTCGGGTACCCGACGCGCCTCGGCGGCGCCGACTCCCCGGGCGCGAACCTGGCGGGCTTCGAGGAGCTCGCCGTCGCCGACCCGTCGCTGCAGATCAAGGCGGGCGTCCAGTGGGGCCTCTTCGGCTCGGCGATCCTGCACCTGGGCACCCCGGAGCAGCAGGACCGCCTGCTGCCGGGCGCCATGGACCTGTCCGTGCCGGGCGCGTTCGCGATGACGGAGATCGGGCACGGCTCGGACGTCGCGTCGGTGGCCACCACGGCCACCTACGACCCGGAGACGGAGGAGTTCGAGATCCACACGCCGTTCCGCGCGGCGTGGAAGGAGTTCCTCGGCAACGCGGCGGTGCACGCCACGGCGGCTACCGTCTTCGCGCAGCTCATCACGAACGGCGTCAACCACGGCGTGCACTGCTTCTACGTGCCGGTGCGCGAGACGGGGCCCGACGGCCGGGCTGGGGCGTTCCTGCCCGGGATCAGCGGGCACGACGACGGGCTCAAGGGCGGCCTGCGCGGCGTCGACAACGGGCGCCTCGCGTTCGACCACGTGCGCATCCCGCGCGCCGACCTCCTGGCCCGCTACGGGGCGGTCGCCGCCGACGGCACGTACTCGTCGTCGATCGACAGCCCCGGCCGCCGCTTCTTCACCATGCTCGGCTCGCTGGTGCAGGGCCGGGTGTCGCTGGACGGTGCCGCGTCGACGGCGTCCAAGCTGGGCCTGGCCATCGCCGTGAAGTACGGCGCCGAGCGTCGCCAGTTCACCTCGTCGTCGCCGATCGAGGAGACGGTGCTGCTGGACTACGCGACGCACCGCCGCCGCCTGTTCCCGCGCATCGCCGAGACGTACGCGACGCACTTCGCGCACGACCGCCTGCTCGACCTGTTCGACGACGTCTTCTCCGGCGAGAAGGACACCCCCGAGAACCGCGAGGACCTCGAGACGATGGCGGCGGCGCTCAAGGCGACGTCGACGACGTTCGTGCTGGAGACGCTGCAGGAGGCCCGCGTGGCCTGCGGCGGCGCCGGCTTCATCACCGAGAACCGCATCACGAGCCTGCACCACGACATGGACGTGTACGCCACGTTCGAGGGCGACAACACGGTGCTGCTGCAGCTCGTCGCGAAGCGCCTCGTGGGCGACTACGCCAAGGCGCTCAAGGGGGCCACGTCGACGCCGGCCGGCATCGCCCGGTTCGTCGTCGACCGCGCCGCGGACGCCGCGCTGCACCGCACCGGCCTGCGTCGCGCAGGCCAGGCGCTCGCTGACGCCGGCGACCCGCGCCGCGCCGCCGGGCACCTGCGCGACTCCGAGACGCAGCGCGAGCTGCTCGCCGACCGCGTCGCGACCATGGTCGAGGAGGTCGCCATGGCCCTGCGCCCCGCGCAGAAGGCCGACCCCGCGACGGCCGCGCGGATCTTCGACGAGAACCAGGTGCAGCTCGTCGAGGCGGCCAAGGCGCACGCGGACCTGCTGCGCTGGTCGGCGTTCACCGACGCGCTCGAGCAGATCGAGGATCCGGGGACGCGCCGCGTCATGACCTGGGTGCGCGACGTCTTCGGGCTCACGCTCATCGAGCGCAACCTCGCCTGGTACCTCGTCAACGGCCGCCTGTCGGTGCAGCGCGCGCGCACCGTGACGTCGTACGTGAACCGGCTGCTCGACCGCCTGCGCCCGCACGCCGTCGACCTGGTCGACGCGTGGGGCTACGGCCAGGACCACCTCCGGGCCGTCATCGCGTCCGGCATCGAGGCGGAGCGGCAGGACGAGGCGCGCGCGTACTACGCGCAGCAGCGGGCCGACGGCACCGCGCCGGTCAGCGAGAAGGCGCTGAAGAAGCAGAAGCGCTCCTGACGCCGAGATAGAGAAGCCCGGACGGGGCGCCGCCCCCGCCGGCCCGCGCCGGGACGAGAAAAAACCGCGGGGGGGTGCGGGTGGACGGGGCGGGGGGGGGGGGGGCGCCCC
>NZ_JBEYBQ010000030.1:0-56240 GCF_040632295.1 Isoptericola sp. NPDC019482 | reverse complement strand
TAGGAAGCCGAGGGCTCGACCGGCTTGTACAGGAGCGACATCTCGTGGGTCCCGGGGACTATCGGACCGCCGATAGTCCCGGAAATCGCGCTCACAACACCTCGGGTCAGGGCGTCGCGTCTCGCATGCCCAGGTAGACCTTGTCGCGCGCGAGCGGCAGCTCGGTGAACCGCACGCCGGTGGCGGCGCGCAGCGCGTTGGCGAGCGCCGGGGCGACGGGGTTGAACGGGCTCTCGCTCATCGACTTCGCCCCCATCGGTCCGGTGGAGTCGGACGTCTCGGCGAAGTACACCTCGCTGCGCGGCACGTCCGCGAACGTGGGCAGGTGGTACTGGCGGAAGATGTCGGTCGTGACGCGGCCGGCGTCGTCGACCACGACGTCCTCGTAGAGCGCCGCACCGAGGGCCTGCGCGATGCCGCCCTCGACCTGGCCGCGGCACTGGCGCGGGTTGACGACCTCGCCGGCGTCCGCGGCCTGCACGCTCTGCAGGATGCGGATCTCGCCGGTGCCGCGGTGCACGGCCACGCGGAAGCCGTGCACGTTGAACGCGACGGACCGGGGCGTGCCGCCCCAGCGCCCCTCGGCCTCGAGCCGGACGCCGGCAGCCTCGGCGTGCCGGGCCACCTCCGCGAGGGGCACGACGCCGCCCGCGCACTCCACGCCGCCGGGCACCAGGCGACAGTCGGCCGGCGCCGTCCCGGTGAGCGACGACGCCACCACGCGCACCCGCTCCGCGAGCTCGGTCGCCGCCGCGAGCGACGCCTTGCCCGCCACCACGGTGCCGGTGGACCCGAAGGCGCCGGTGTCGTGCTCCACGAGGTCCGTGTCGGACTGCTTGACGACGACGTCCGCGGCCCGCTGCCCCAGCGCGCTGGCCACGAGCTGCGCATGCACGGTCGTGGTGCCGTTGCCGAACTCGGCGGTGCCGACCTCGGCCTCGACCATGCCGTCCGGGCGCAGCCGGGCGCGGGCGTGCGCCACGTGCCCGCGCGGCGGAACCGTGTCGATCATCGACAGGGCGGTGCCCTCGCCGATGCCCCACTCGTCTCCGAGCCAGGGTCGCGTCGGGTCGGCGGGGTCGGCTCCGTACGCCGCGACGTCGCGCGCGCGGCCGCGGGCGAGCGCGTCGTCGGCCAGCTCGATGCACTGGTCGAGGCCGTAGCTGCCGTACAGCACGTCCTCCTCCGGCTCGGGCGCGGTGGACAGCATCGGCACGCCCGGGTGCACCACGTTGCGGCGGCGCAGGTCGAGCGGGTCGAGGCCGAGCCGCCGGGCCAGCTCGTCCATCGCGGACTCGACGGCGAAGATCATCTGGCTCAGCCCGTACCCACGGAACGCGCCCGACGGCAGCGTGTGGGTGTACACGGCGTGCGCGTCGACCTTCTTGTTCGCGCAGGAGTAGACGGCGATCGACTCGCCGCAGCCGTGGAACATCACGCCCGGCCCGTGGTTTCCGTACGCGCCGGTGTTGCTCAGCACGTCGAGGTGCAGCGCGGTCAGCGTGCCGTCGCGGCGGGCGCCGGCGCGCACCCGGATGCGGAACGGGTGCCGGGTCGTCGTGCCGACGAACGTGTCGGTGCGCGTGAGCTCGAGCTGCACCGGCCGGCCGAGCCGCAGCGCGGCGAGGCCCGCGACGTCCTCGACCAGCACCTCCTGCTTGCCGCCGAACCCCCCGCCCACGCGCTCGCACACCACGCGCACGCGGTCCATGGGCAGGTCCAGCACGCGCGCGAGGTGGCGCCGCGCGAGGAAGGGCACCTGGGTCGAGGACCGCACCACGAGCCGGCCGTCGTCGTCGAACGACGCGATCGCCGCGTGCGTCTCGAGCGCCGCGTTCTGCACCCGCTGCGTGCGGTAGGTGGCCTCGTGCACGACGTCGGCCTCCGCGAGGCCCGCCTCGACGTCACCCAGCTCGCTGTGCAGCTCGGCGACGACGTTCGCGTCCGGCCGCGAGACCCGCGCGGTCGCGGCGTCGAGGTCCGGGTGCACGAGCGGTGCGCCGGGGAGCATCGCCTGTTCGGGGTCGATCAGCGCGGGCAGCACCTCGTACTCGACGCGCAGCCGGCGCACGCCCTCCTCCGCGGCGGCCACCGAGTCGGCGACGACGGCGGCGACGCGCTGCCCCACGAAGCGGACCACGTCGTCGAGGATGCGCGTGTCGTCCGGGTCGTCCGTCCACAGCTCGTGCTGGGCCGTGCTGAACCGGACGGCGGGCGCGTCCTCGTGCGTGAGTACCGCGTGGACCCCGGGCACGGCGAGCGCGTCGGAGGCGTCGATCGACAGGATGCGCGCGTGCGCGTGCGGCGACCGCGCCAGCTTGATGTGCAGCAGGCCCGGGTACGCCTCCGGGTCGACGTCGAGCGTGTAGCGCACCTGGCCGGTGACCACGCCGCGGCTCGCGGGGGCGGGCTCCGAGGTGCCGAACGCCGTGCCGCAGCCGCCGATCGTCTCGGCGTTCTCGGTGCCCCGCACCGCGTCCTCGATCGCCCGGTACCCGGTGCACCGGCACAGGTTGCCCTTGAGGTTGCGGGGCAGGTTCGCGCGCTGGTCGTCGTCGAAGGTCGCCGCCGTCATGATCATGCCGGCGGTGCAGAAGCCGCACTGGAAGCCCTGCGCGTCGTGGAACCGCTGCTGCACGGGGTGCAGCCCGTCCGCCGTCGGCTCGTCGGCCGCGGCCGCGAGGCCCCCGATCGTCGTCACCTCGCGCCCGGCGGCGCGCCGCGCCGGGTAGACGCAGCTGTGCACGGGGACCCCGTCGACGTGCACCGTGCACGCCCCGCAGTCGCCCCCGTCGCACCCCTTCTTGACGCCGAGCGAGCCCTGCTCGCGCAGGAACGTGCGCAGGCACTGGCCGGCGCGCGGCACGGCGCCCACGTCGCGGCCGTCCACGCGGAGCACGGGCGAGGCGCCCGGGGCGAGGGTCGTGGGGCGGGTGGTCGCGTCGGTCATCGCCGGCCTCCGTCGGTGGTGCTGTCGAGCAGCTCGCTGGTCAGCTCGGTGCGGATCTCCTCCGCGAGCCGGTAGGTCATGTCGCGGCGCCACGCGGGCAGGCCGTGGATGTCGTCGTGGTAGAGGTCGGACGGGATGGCAGCGTCGATCGCGGCGGCCAGTCCCGCGGCGCCGGGGTGCGCACCGGCGGGGAACCGCAGCTGCACGGGCCGGCGCGTCGAGGCGGTCACGGTGATGACGAGCTCGCCGCCGTCGTCGGGCGTGTCGAGGCGCCCGATCAGCAGCACGCCGGAGCGGCCGAGGTTCGTCAGCGACAGGCGGCGGAACGCCGTCCGGGACCGCAGCGCGGCGGCTGGGACCCGGATCGCGCGCAGCAGCTCGCCCGGGACGAGGGTGTTGCGCATCTCGCCCGTCACGAGCTCGGCCACCGGCTGGGCGCGCCGCGAGCCGCCCGGGCCCCACACCTCGGCGACGCCGTCGAGGGCCGCGGTCAGCGACGTCATCGGACCCGCGGGCAGCGACGTCGCGACGTTGCCGCCGACGGTCGAGGTGTTCCAGATCTTGAACGACGCGACGAACGCGTCGCAGCACGGGCGCACGAGGTCCAGCGCGCGCCAGGTGCCGCGCACCGGCGCCGACGCGGCGGCCTCCGGGAAGGCGTACAGCTCGGCGACCGTGCACGTCGCGGCGATCTCGAGCCCGTCGTCGGTCACCGTGAGCGCGGGCCAGCCGGCGCTCGTGACGTCGAGCAGGCGGCGCAGCGTCTGACTGCCGTAGGAGAACAGGACGGTGCCGCCGGCCAGCCACGCGTCGCCCTCGCGCCAGTCGGCGGGGTCGGCGGTGGGGACCAGGTCGGTGACGGTGTTCAGGTCCACCGGTGGTGCTCCTTGCTGTGCGTGGTTCGGGGTGTGTCCGGTACTGCGTGCAGCGGCCCGTCGGTGCTGCTCAGCGGGACGGCGGCGGCGCGGCCGTAGCGCACCGCGACGAGCTCGGCGACGACGGACACGGCCACCTCCTCCGGCGTCACCGCCCCAAGGTCGAGCCCGATCGGCGAGCGCAGCCGGGCCAGCCGGTCGGGGGTCACGCCCTCGTCGTCCAGGGCCTGCATCCGCTGGGCGTGGGAGCGGCGCGAGCCCATCGCGCCGACGTACGCGAGCGGGAGCCCGAGCGCGAGCCGCAGGGTCGGGACGTCGAACTTCACGTCGTGGGTGAGGACGGCGACGGCGGTGCGGGCGTCGAGCCGCCCGGCGGCGGCCTCGGCGGCCAGGTACCGGTCGGGCCAGTCCACGACCACCTCGTCGGCCTGCGGGAACCGGCGCGGCGCGGCGAACACCTCGCGGGCGTCGACGAGCGTCACGCGGTACCCGAGCAGGTGCACGGCGCGCACGAGCGCGCCGGCGAAGTCGTTGGCGCCGACGACGACGAACCGCGGCGGCGGCAGGCGCGTCTCGACCAGCAGCGTCACGGGCTCCTCGGGGACGCCGTCGTCGCACGCTCCGTCGGGAACGCCGGGGGCGGCGTGGACCGTGGCGGCGCCGCCCGCCCGCAGCACGGCCGCGACCTGCGCGGACACCGCGGGCAGCGCGCCGTCGTCGACCAGCCCCCGCAGCGGGTTGTCAGAGCCAGGTGGGGCCATACCACCCTGTGGCTCTGACAGGTCGTCGAGGAGGACTGCGGTGGGGCGCGCGACGTCGAGGCGGCGCACGAGCGCGGCGGGCGCGTCCCGGCCCGCGACGAGGCGGGCGAGCGCGACGGCGGCGGGATCGCCGTCCTCGCCGGGACGCACGGGCTGCACGTGCACCTCGAGGCTGCCGCCACAGGTGAGCCCGACGGCGAACGCGTCGTCGTCGGAGTAGCCGAAGGTCTCGCGGTGGCACTCGCCGACGGCGATCGCGTCGAGCGCGGCCGCGTGCACGGCCGCCTCCACGCACCCGCCGGAGAGGCTGCCGACGACGGCGCCGTCGGCGCGCACGGCCATCGCCGTGCCGACGGGCCGCGGCACCGAGCCGGACGCGCCGACCACCGTCGCGACGGCGAACGGCTGCGCGCCGGGCTCGAGCCACTCGGCCAGGTGGTCAGCCAGGGTGAGCATCTGGGTCCTTCCCCGTCGGTCGGGCCTGCCGGGTCGCGGCAGGCCCGACCGACGTTGCCGTCAGGCGCCGAGCGCCGCCGAGAGCGGGCCGCGCACGAAGTACACGAGGAAGCCCGCGGCGACCACCCACAGCAGCGGGTGCACGTCGCGCGCCCGGCCGCAGGCGAACCGCAGCAGCACCCACGTGATGAAGCCGATCCCGATCCCGTTGGCGATGGAGTACGTCAACGGCATCGTCACGACCGTGAGGAACACCGGCAGGGCGACGGAGAAGTCGCCCAGGTCGATCTCCTTGATCTCTCGCATCATCATCGCGCCGACCACCACGAGGGCGCCGCTGGCGACCTCGATCGGCACGACGGCGGTGAGCGGCGTGAGGAACATGGCCACCAGGAACAGGCCGCCCGTCACGACCGACGCCAGGCCGGTGCGCGCCCCCTCGCCGACCCCCGCCGCCGAGTCGACGAACACGGTGTTCGAGGACGACGACGTCGCGCCGCCCACGACGGCGCCCACGCCCTCGACGACCAGCGCCGACTTGATCTTCGGGAAGTTCCCGTCCCGGTCGGCGAGCCCGCCCTGCTTGGCGAGGCCCGTCATCGTGCCCATCGCGTCGAAGAAGTTCGTGAAGAACAGCGTGAACACGAGCATCGTGGCCGCGAGCGCCCCGATGCGGTCGAAGGCGCCGAAGCTGAACTGGCCGAGCAGGGACAGGTCGGGCACGGAGACCAGCGAGTCCGGCAGCGCGGGTACCGACAGGTGCCAGCCGCCCGGGTTGTCGTCGCTCGCCGGCCCGAGCTGGAGCACCGCCTCGACGACGATCGCCACGACGGTGGTGCCGACCAGGCCGATGAGCAGCCCGCCCTTGACCCCGCGGGACACGAGGATCCCCATGAGCAGCAGGCCGAGGACGAAGATCATCGTCGGCACGGTGGTGATCGACCCGCCGTCGCCGAGCTGCACGGGCGGGCCGCCCGGCGTGCGGGTGACGAAGCCGGCGTCGACGAAGCCGATGAAGGCGATGAACAGGCCGATACCGACCGTGATGGCCGCCTTGAGCTGGCGCGGGACGGCGTTGAAGATCGCCGACCGCGCGCCGGTGACGGCGAGCAGCACGATCAGCAGGCCGTTGATGAGCACGAGGCCCATCGCCTCGGGCCAGGTGACGTCGCCCACCACGGCGACGGCGAGGAACGAGTTGATCCCCAGCCCGGCCGCGAGCGCGAACGGGAGGTTCGCGACGAGGCCGAACAGGATGGTCAGCACGCCCGCGGCGAGGCCGGTGACGGCGCCCACCTGCGCCGTCACGAGCCAGCCGCCCGCGACGTCGACCGGGGCGTTCTCGGCGCTGGTGCCGCCGAGGATGAGGGGGTTGAGGATGACGATGTACGCCATCGCGAAGAAGGTCACCAGGCCGCCACGGATCTCGCGCCCCGTGGTGGAGCCTCGTTCGGTGATCTTGAACAGCCGCTCCAGCAGGCCGCGGCCGGCGGTGGAGGGCGTCTCGTCGTTCTCGGCGGTGTCCCGCCGCGTTCCCAGGATGGTCACGTCGTCGTGTCCTTTCCGGCCCGCATGCTCAGTAGTCGATGCGGGTCTCGAGGACACGCCACGCGTCGAACGGCGCGACGGCGCTGCCGGTGCGCTCGTGGCGCACGGTCATGACCCCGCCTGCGGTCCGGGTCTCGGGTGAGGCGGCGAAGAAGTCGTAGAACACGGCGTCGTCGAACCCGGCGGCGGCCGCGTCGTGGCGGTCGGCGGCGAAGTAGACGGCGTCCACGCGCGCCCAGAGAGCGGAGGCGAGGC
This sequence comes from Isoptericola sp. NPDC019482, assembly GCF_040632295.1. Lineage (NCBI taxonomy): Bacteria > Bacillati > Actinomycetota > Actinomycetes > Micrococcales > Promicromonosporaceae > Isoptericola > Isoptericola sp. NPDC019482. The sequence goes on along the minus strand of NZ_JBEYBQ010000030.1, from coordinate 49,395 downwards.
ACATGGGGCACGGCTCGCAGCTCGAGTAGAGGACGGCCCCCGACAGGTCGAAGGTGCCGAGCTCGGCGCAGGCCCGACGGATGGCGGTGACCTCCGCGTGCGCGGTGGGGTCGTTGTCCTGGGTGACGCGGTTGTTGCCTTCGATGACGCGGCCGTCACGGGTGACGACGACGGCGCCGAAGGGGCCGCCCGCGCTCGCCACGCTGTCGACGGCCAGGGAGACGGCCTTCTCGAGGTGTGCTGCGGCCGGATGGACGGCGGGAGCGACGGCCGTCCTGGGTGCCTGGGTGTTGATCACGGCATTGCGGTCCATGGTGAGTCTCCACGGTTCGGGCAGCGGCCCCCGGGTGCTCGGGTCCGTCGGCCCCTCGAGGTCCCGGTGGAGACCGGGCGCTCGGCGGGTCGCTGCAGGCGAGTTGTCCTTCATGCCGCCTGGTAGATAGCTGCCGGTGTCGGATCGATCTCGTCGATCACCGCACGGGTGTCGACATCGACTCCCGTACGGCCCGGGCCCGCCGTAGGCAAGCGCGACGCTAGCACCCAGTGACGGACACCACAAGGATTTCGGAATTGCATTTCCGTATCGCGGGCGTTTCGTCGCGATGAACACAGTCTCGCATCGTGGTCCCACATGATGGACACGGGCTGTCCCTGCTGGTGGTGAAGTTCCTAGAGTGTCCAAGGACCCGAGTGGTCGCGACCCACCGCACCCGGCGCGCCCACGCCGCACAGATGGAGGAACCATGCCCGCACCCACCGACCCGACGCCGCGCCTCGCCGAGTACGCGCACCCCGAGCGCCTCGTCACGACGTCGTGGCTCGCCGAGAACCTCGACACGCCGGGCCTGGTGGTCGTGGAGTCCGACGAGGACGTCCTGCTCTACGAGACCGGCCACATCCCCGGCGCCGTGAAGATCGACTGGCACACCGACCTGCTGCAGCCGGTCGAGCGCGACTACCTCGACGGCGCCGGCTTCGCCGACCTGCTCGAGAGCCGCGGCATCTCCCGCGACACGACGATCGTGCTGTACGGCGACAAGAACAACTGGTGGGCCGCGTACACGGCCTGGGTGTTCACCCTGTTCGGTCACGAGGACGTCCGCCTGCTCGACGGCGGCCGCAACCTGTGGGTGGCCGAGGGCCGCGAGCTCACCACCGACGTGCCTGCCCCCGCCCGCGGCGACTACCCCGTCGTCGAGCGCGACGACTCGACCTTCCGCGCCTTCAAGGAGGACGTGCTGGACCACCTGGGCAACGGCCCCCTGGTGGACATCCGCTCCCCGCAGGAGTTCTCCGGCGAGCGCCTGCACATCCCGGACTACCCGGAGGAGGGCGTGCTGCGCGGCGGGCACATCCCGTCGGCCCGCAACGTCCCCTGGGCCACCGCGGTCTCCGAGGACGGCACCTACAAGACCCGCGCCGAGCTCGAGGCGATCTACCAGGAGGGCGGCCTCGGCCTCACCGCCGGCGACTCCGTGATCACGTACTGCCGCATCGGCGAGCGCTCCAGCCACACCTGGTTCGCGCTGCGCTACCTGCTCGGCATCGACGACGTGCGCAACTACGACGGCTCCTGGACCGAGTGGGGCAACGCCGTGCGCGTCCCGATCGTCGCGGGCGCCGAGCCGGGCGAGGTCCCCGCGGGCGTCAAGCAGCGGCAGGCCGCCTGACCCACCCCCTGCGCGAGGTGGTTCGGGCCCGGTGAGGTAGTTCCCCGCTCGCCGAGGTAGTGGTCCAGTCCACTACCTCGGCGAGCGCGGAACTACCTCGGGCCGTCTCGAACTGTCTCGCGCGAACTCGAGCCACCCCGCGCTGAGCGAGACTGGAGCCATGACCGACGCCGCCACCCTGCCCGAGCCGCTCGCCGAGATCCGCGAGGAGTTCCTCGCCCTGCCCGAGCGCGAGCGGCTGCAGCTGCTGCTCGAGTTCTCGCGCGAGCTGCCGGGGCTGCCCCCGCGCTACGAGAGCGCGCCCGGCCTGCTCGAGGCGGTCGAGGAGTGCCAGTCCCCCGTGCGCGCGTTCGCGGAGGTCGACGGCGACGTCGTGCACTTCTACGCGACCGCCCCGCAGGAGGCGCCGACCACCCGCGGGTTCGCGTCGATCCTCGCCCAGGGGCTGTCCGGGCTCTCGGCCCAGCAGGTGCTGGACGTGCCCGACGACTTCCCGCTGATGATCGGGCTCACCCGCGCGGTCAGCCCGCTGCGCCTCAACGGTATGGCCGGCATGCTCACGCGCGCCAAGCGGCAGGTGCGCGAGCAGCTCGCCGCCGCCTGACGCACCCGCCGCCGCGGTCTCGGGCCCGTCAGAAGTCGAACAGGTCCCCGAGGAACGAGTCCTTCTTCTTGCGCTTGCGGTAGCGGGGGTCGTACCCGCGGTCGTCATACCTCTTGTCGTCGTAGCGCTTGTCGTCATAGCGACGGTCGTCGTAACGCTTGTCGTCGTAGCGCTTGTCGTCATAGCGACGGTCGTCGTAACGCTTGTCGTCGTAGCGGCGCTCGTCGTACGACGCCGGGTAGGGCGGGCCCGGGGAGGCCGGCGCGGGCGGCACAGGCCCGCGCGCCTCGGCGGCGATCTCCGACTCGAGGGACCGTTCGATGATCTTGTCGAGCTCACCCCGGTCGAGCCACACGCCCCTGCACTGCGGGCAGTAGTCGATCTCGATCCCCTTGCGCTCGGACATCACGAGGACGGACTGGTCGTGGGGGCACTGCATGATGCGCTGCTCCTTCGTCGGCTGGTGAGGTCAACGGGTCGGACCGGCGCGAGGTTCCCTCCGTGTGCGAGAGTGTGCGCATGACGGTGCTCGTGGCCTACAACCCGTCGCCCCACGGTGAGGCGGCCGTCCGGACGGCGATCGCGGAGGCGTCCCGACGGGGGCTCCCCCTGCACGTGGTCCACCTCGCACGGTCGGACGACCCTGCGGACGGCGACCCGCTCGACGGCCTGCTCGCCGAGGCGGGGCAGAGCATCGAGGTCCAGCCGGTCACCCGGCGACCCTCCGGCACCGAGCCCGCGGACGCGATCCTCGACGCCGCCGACTCCTCCGGCGCGACGCTCGTCGTCCTCGGCTCCCGCAAGCGCTCCAGCGCGGGCACGTTCCTCGTCGGGACGACGACGCAGCGGGTGCTGCTCGACTCCCCCGTCCCGGTGCTCGTCGTCAAGGACGCCTACGACTCCTGAGCACTCCCCGGCAGGGCCTCGCGTCCGCCGACCCCCAACACGCGCGAGACCGCGCTGCGGGTGAAAGTGCCGCCGGGTTACGGTGCGCGGCGTGGATTCTTTCGCTGACTTCATCGCGGCAGCCAGCTCCTTCGTCTGGGGCCCGTTCCTGCTGATCCCGTTGCTCCTGGGCACGGGCCTGTACCTCACGATCCGGCTCAAGGGCCTGCAGTTCCGCAAGCTCGGGCCCGCCCTACGCCTCGGCCTGCTGCAGCGCAAGGAGGCCTCGGGGGGCGAGGGCGACGGCGAGGGCGACATCTCGCACTACCAGGCGCTGACCACCGCGCTCGCCGCCACGGTCGGCGTCGGCAACATCGCCGGCGTCGCGACCGCGATCGGCATCGGCGGTCCGGGCGCCCTGTTCTGGATGTGGGTCACCGGCCTGCTGGGCATGGCGTCGAAGTACTCCGAGGCGTTCCTCGGCTCGAAGTTCCGCGTCGTCGACGAGAAGGGCGAGCAGCGCGGCGGGCCGCAGGAGTACCTCAAGCGGGGCATCCGCGGGCCGCTGGGCAAGATCCTCGCCGTCGCGTTCGCCGTCTTCGCCGCGCTCGCCGCGTTCGGCATCGGCAACATGACGCAGACCAACACGATCGCGCAGTCCCTGGACGACACGTTCGGCGTCCCGCCGCTGGCCACCGGTATCGTCATCGTGCTGTTCGTGGGTGTGGTGCTGCTCGGCGGCATCAAGCGGATCGGCGCGGTCACCGCGTCGTTCGTGCCGGCGATGATCGTCTTCTACATCGTGGCCGGGCTGCTGGTGCTCGGCGCGAACGTCACCGCGATCCCCGACGCGTTCGCCCTCGTGTTCACGGACGCCTTCACCGGCACCGCGGCCACCGGCGGCTTCGTCGGCTCCACCGTCGCCCTCGCCCTGCAGTACGGCGTCGCGCGAGGCCTCTTCTCGAACGAGTCGGGCCTGGGCTCGGCCGCGATCGTCGCCGCCGCGGCCAAGACGCACCACCCGGTCCGGCAGGGCCTGGTGTCCATGACGCAGACCTTCATCGACACGATCATCGTCGTGTCGTTCACGGGCCTCGTCATCATCACGTCCGGCGCGTGGACGTCGGGCGAGGAGGGCGCCGCGATGACGTCGACGGCGATGTCGTCCGGCCCGCTCGCGCAGTTCGGCGGCGCGGTGGTCGCGATCGCCGTCGTCTTCTTCGCGCTCTCGACGGTGATCGGGTGGGCGTACTACGGCGAGCGGTGCGCCACCTCGCTCTTCGGGATCAAGGTGTCGCTGCCGTACCGTGCGATCTTCACGCTCGTCTGCCTCGTGGGCGCCGTCTGGGAGCTGGACCTCGTGTGGGGCGTGGCCGACGTCCTCAACGGGCTCATGGCACTGCCCAACCTCGTCGGGCTGCTCCTGCTGTCCGGGCTGATCGCGCGGGAGACGAAGGCCTACCTCGCGAAGGACCCCGACCTCACCGACCCGCCGGCAGCGCTCGAGGACTTCGCACGGGCCCGATGACGGCGTCGCCCGGCACGACGAACGGGCGCAGGTCGCCGCGCGCGGCGTCCACCTGCTCGACCGGGACGCGCTCCACGCCCCCGGCCTCACTGATCCACCAGCCGAGGTTGGGGGCGAGCGCGGCATAGCCGTCGTCCAGGACGTGCCGCAGCACGGTGTCCGCGAGCCGCACGCCGTCGCGCCATGTCCCCACGACGTCGTGCGCGGGCAGGGCGAGCACGCGCAGCCCGCGGCGGAAGACGACGCGGCCGTCGACCCGCTCGTAGCGGGGCCGCACGCGGGTGACCGCGTTGAGGATGCGGAACGGCCACGGCGGCGCCTGGTCCAGGACCAGGGCGGCGCGCGGGGTGAGCTGGCGCGCGAGCCGGCGCTCGTCGAACTGCACGCCCACGGCCCGCATCTCGGCGGCCATCCACTGCAACGCCAGGTCGGACAGGCCGCAGCGCGAGCCTCCGCCGCCCACGTCGCCGTGGGTGCCGGGGAACCACACCTGCTCCACGCGGCCGGGCGGGTCGTCGTCGGGCACGGTCCACAGGCACGGCGCGAAGGTCAGGCGACGCTCGTCGATCGCGAGCGCCTGCCGCGCGGTGAGCACGGCGGGCCCGAGGGAGACGTCGTGGAAGCGGTTCTTGCGGCGGGACGGGCCAGGGACGCCCAGCGCGCCGACGGTGTCGAAGACCCCCAGGAAGCGGACGGGGACCTCGACCCCGTGCTCCGCGCGGAACGCCTTCTTCTCCGCCCGGATCTCGTCGCCGCGCCGCAGCACCGCCTCCGCCCGACGGTGCCGCCACGACCCCGGTCGTGTCCGCGCCACGGTGCGCTCCGCCCGCGCGACGCGGCGCGCCGTCGGCGGCTTGAGGCGGTAGACGCGCTCCGCCTCGCACAGCAACCCGGCGTCCTGGGCCTCCACGGTCAGCAGGCCCACCTGCGACAGCATCCCCACGACGCTGCGCGCCGTGTACGCCCCGCGGGAGTAGCCGAGGACGACGATCTCGTCGCCGGGCTCGTAGTTCATGGCCAGGAACCGGTAGCCGTCCACCACGTTGCGGGTGAACCCGTACCCGAACGCGCCGCCCAGCAGCTGGTCGACCAGGTATCCGCGGGCGCCGACGCCCGCCACGTAGCCGACGATCTGCTCGACGTCCGGGTCGGCGCTCCCGCCGGAGCGCAGCACGGAGCGCGCGAGCTTCTCGATGTTGGAGACCTGCGGGTTCACCGCGTGGCTCCACGTCCCGTCGCAGCACAGCACCAGTCGCTTCATCGTCGTCCCCTCCATGTACCTCGGAGGGTGGCAGGGGACCGCTGATACGACGAGCGTTCACGCCGTCGCGCAATGTCCCGGCGGGGTGCGGGTCAGACGACGACGCGGATGACGGCGCTGTGGTCCAGCTCGGCGTCGCCGCGGTCCACCATCCGCTGGTACCGGTCGCGCGCGACCTCCGTCAGGGCCGTGTCGACACCGAGCCGCTGCCCGGCCGCGAGGCCGAACTCGAGGTCCTTGAGCTGGGTGCGGCACGCGGCGCCGTCCGCGTAGTCGCGCGAGAGGTAGCGCCGCGACTTGTCCGTGAGCACCTGCGAGCCGGCCAGCCCGGCGCCCAGCACCTCCAGCACGGTGGCGAGGTCCAGGCCGCCCGCCTGCGCGATGGCGACCGCCTCGGCCAGCGCATTGAGCGTGCCGCCCACGACGATCTGGTTGCACGTCTTGGTGAGCGAGCCCGAGCCGACCGCGCCGACGTGGCGCACCGTCGAGCCCATCGCCTCCAGCACCGGCCGGACCGTCGCGAGGTCGTCGTCCGACCCGCCCGCCATGATGCTGAGGCTGCCGGCCACCGCTCCCTCGACGCCGCCGCTCACGGGCGCGTCGACCAGGCGGATGCCGTCGGCGGCGAGCTCCTGCGCCCATGCCGTGACCTCGACCGGGCTCACCGTGCTCATCACGACCAGCACCGGGTCGGCGGTCTGGGCGGACCGCCACCCCTCCCGCAGCCCGTCCGGCCGGTCGACGACGTCCCGCACCTGCGGCAGGTCCGGCAGCATCACGACGACCACGGGCCGCGCCGCCTCGCTCGGCGTCGCGGCGACCGTCGCGCGCGGCTCGCCGTCGGCGACCGCCTCCGCCTTCGCGGCGGTCCGGTTCCACAGCGCGACGTCGAACCCCGCCGCCAGCAGGTTCCGCGCCATCGGCGCCCCCATCGGCCCCGTGCCGACGAACCCGATCCTCTGTTCCGAAGACACCCATGACCTTTCGCCGGCGCTCCATCGCCGCGACCCGTTGTCGCGGTGGTGTCAGGCTATCGATGGGCAAGCAGGGATCCAGCGCGGGGCCACAGGACGAAACGAGCCCGGGCCACGTGAGATCACCTCGCGGGGCCGGGCTCGATCGTCTATCGGCTCAGTCCAGGTCGACTGTTGCACCACCGGAGAACGCCGAGTCGTGGAGCTCGATCGAATCGAGGTCCGCCTTCGTCGGCACGTCGAAGACGACGACCCCTTCCACGGTGTTGCCGGGGTTGATTTCGCTGAGCAGCGACTCCGCCTCGTCGAGGTAGATCGCGGCCTCGGTGTCAGCGGAGTACTGCTTCCCTTCGCTGTCATGCAGGTACTGGTTGTCGCCCATGAAGTACTGAGCCTCGTCACCGATGTTCTCGACCTTCATGTGGACCAGGACGAACTGACCCTGCGCTTCCTCACCGAAGTACTGGTCACCGACGCTCGAGACACCGTCCTCGACGTCCGTCACCGTGAACTCGAACTTGCCGTCGCGAACCGTGTCCCCGATCCCCACGGTCGTCTCAGCGGTGGCGGCTTCGTCAGACGTCGTCTCCGTCGAGACCTGGTCGTCTGCACCCGAGGCTTCGGTTGCGTCGGCCTGCTCCACCGCCGGCGCCTGGCCCTCGGCAGCGGCGGGCTCGTCGCCACCGCTTCCCATCGCGCCGCCGACCACGCCGAGGACCGCGACGGCCCCGACGCCAGTGAGGACCTTGTGCCGCGCGAACCAGTTCTTGTTGGCCTTGGCGGTGGCCTTCGCCTCACGAGCGCGCCGGTTGAGTTCGGCCTGGCTCGTGGGCTGCTCCGGCGAAGGCCCAGTGGGCTGCGGACCCGGGGGCGGGAACTGCTCGGTCATCATTGCTCCTTGTTTAAGGGACGAGGCTTGCGCTCGTACGACTTCAAGGCTCGCGCGAGGTCTGCCCGCCAGACATCGCCCGATCAGGCACTCCGCGTTGCCCGATCGGGTCGTCGTTGCCGCCGCTCTGCAGCCCCGTCCGGCCGACACGGAACCGCCCGCCGCCGTACTGTCGACGCATGTTCGCTCGAGCGACCGGTGCTCCGGGCCGCGACGACGAGGCGGGAACCGGCCGCGCCGCCGTCCTGCGCTGGGCGTCGGTGGCCGGAACGGTGGTCGCTGTAGCGGTGTCAGCGGCGAGCACGCTCGTGGCGGTGGCGCTTGCGTCGCGCGCGGCGGCGCCGACCAGTGCGCTGCACCCCACGTTGTACGTCGTGAGCGCCGTTGTCGGGCTCGCGTTGGCGGGACTGCTGGTGTGGAGGTGGCGGTACCCGGTCGCACTGTGCCTCGGAGCCTCGGCCTGCTCGATCCTGCTCCCGCTGGACGCTTCGGCGGCGCTCCTCGCCCTCCCGTGGGTGCTGGCCACCGGTGCCGTCCGCACCTGCCTGACGGCGGCGGGAGCGACGACGGCGGCCACGGCCGCGTCGCTCGCGCGCGATGCGCTGCGCGACCACGAGGCGCAGGTGCTCGTGAGCGTCGACGAGCAGATCCGCGTCCTGTCCTCCGATCCGGCCGCGGCTGCCTACGTCGTCGTCGGGATCGGCCTGCTGGGCGTGTCCGTCGCGGCCGGTCTCGTCCGCCGGGCGCAGCTGGCCGCCGAGCGCTCCCGTGATGAGCAGCAGGCGGCGGCTGCCGCAGCGGCCGTCCTGCGTGACCAGGCAGGGCGGCAGGACGAGCGCCGTCTCATCGCCCGCGAGGTCCACGACACGGTGGCGCACCACGTCGCCGAGATCTCGCTGCAGGCGTCAGCCCTCGAGGTCACGAGCACCGACGACCCGGCGGCGGCGCGGGCGGCGCGCGAGATGCGCAGCTCGGCGCAGCAGGCCATCCGGGAGCTGCGTTCGCTGGTGACCACGCTGCGCTCGGGCGACCCCGTGACCGGGTTCCCCGGGTCGACTCTCGACGACCTGCGGCCCCTGGTCGACCGGATGGCCGAGGACGATCCCCGGAACACCGCGACGGTGTCCGTCTCGGAGGGTCAGGACGCCGCTCCCACCCTGGTCCGGGCGACCTTCCGCGTCGTGCAGGAGGCGGTCACCAACGCCCACAAGCACGCGCACGACGAACCGGTCGACATCCGCGTCGACGCCTCCCCGGAGCTCGGGGTGGACATCATGGTGCGCAACCGTCTGCCGGACACCGGCGAGAGGAGGGACCGCGGCCCTGCCGTACCCGGGACGGGATCCGGGCTGCTCGGCATGCACGAGCGGGCCGACGCCGTCGGCGGCACCCTCTTCGCCGGCCGGGAGCAGGGGTCGTTCGTCGTGCGCGCCCACCTGCCGTGGGTCGCCCGCGAGTCGTGACCCGGGTGCCCGCCCGGCGAACTCCGGCGCCCGGGGCTATCGTTCGCAGGCATGGAGGTCCGAGTCCTCGTGGTCGACGACGACCCGATGGTGCGGCGGCTCCTCACGACCGTGCTGGCCGCCCAGGGCATCGACGTCGTCGGCGAGGCGACCGACGGCGACGAGGTCGTGCCGGCCGTCGCCGCGCACCGACCCGACGTCGTCCTCATGGACCTGCACATGCGCCGCACCGGCGGCCTCGAGGCCATCCGCGAGCTGCGCCGGCGGCCGCAGCCGCCGGCCGTGATCGCGCTGACGTCGTTCGGCACCGACGAGACGGTGGTCGAGGCCCTCGCGGCGGGCGCCCAGGGCTTCCTCGGCAAGGACGACGACCCCGAGCACATCGCCGCTCACGTGCGCGACGTCGCCAGCGGTGCCGGCGCTCTCGACCACGAGTCGGCGGCAGCCGTCATCCGCCACCTGGGCGGCACCCGACGCCTCGACACGCGTCGCGCCGAGGCACGCCAGGCGCTCGACGCGCTCACGGCACGTGAGCAGGAGATCGCCTCGTTCCTGCCGCACGGGCTGTCGAACCGCGCGATCGGTCAGCGACTCTTCCTGTCCGAGTCGACGGTGAAGGCACACCTGGGGCGCGCGATGGCAAAGCTCGACCTCGGGTCGCGCGAGCAGCTCGCTGTGCTGGTCGACCGGGCCGGCGCGACCTCACCGGGCGCCGGCCCCTGACGTTGAACTCGACGAGCCGACCCTTGGCGGTTCTGACGGGGACGTGCAGGACCTGTCGACTGCGCACCCCACTCCGTGTTTCATGAGCGCTATGGCCGTTGACGTGCACTGGCCGTCCATCCACGAAGCATGGGCGGCCAACAACATCGAGTTCCCGATCGAGTTCCGCCCCGCCCATGGGGCGGAGGCGCCTCCGGGCGCCGACCCGCGGGAGGACCTGACCGATCTCGCCGACGAGCTCAACGAAGAAGCCGCCGAACGCTGGCCCGACACCAACCCCTACGTCGAGGGAGGTGTGGACACGTTCGCGGGCGGCGCGATGGCGTTGATGGACGCAGCGGGAGAGGACGGTGAGGTGCAGACCTACCTCCAGGAGCTCGCCGACGGCATGACCCGGCGAGGTTGGATCGGCCAGCTCCGGGGCGCGCCCCGCGTCGAGGTCCCCGAATGGAGCACCTCCACCGACGGCGCCGGGCGCGCGATCGGGATCTTCCTCCGCTTCATTCCGGTACCTCCCCGCGACGGCGACCGGCGCCACGAGACCCTCGACGAAACCGACGCGGCCTCCCTTCGAGACGTCGCCGATCGCTGGGCGAGTCTTCCCAGCACTCAAGTCGTGCTTTGGAGATCGGAGTTTGTCGAGGAAGCCCCACGGCACGGGCTCGGTCCGATCCTGATCCATGCCGTCAGGCGCAACGGTCAGGCTGAGCTTCGATGGGTCGACACGCCGAGCCGGTCCGTACGCACTATTGACGTCGGGTACGGGCCTCTCGCCGTGCTCGCGCTCGCATCCCGCACCGAGAGTTGGCAGGCCAGGCTTGACGCCCTCACGGACGTCCTGCGCCAGCTCTCCCCTCGTCTCGAGGTCGGCCTGATCGACGTCGCGGGCCCGAGCATCGTCTCCTGGTCCGGCCTGCGCGCCGCGCCTCACCTCGAAGCCACCGGTGTGATGACCCAAATCGACCGGGACCTTGCTCGTGAGTACCTCCCCGACGCCTACGGGCTCCAGGTCCTCACCAGCCGGCATCTTGCGAAGGCCCACGACCTGTCCGCCTGGATGGTCATCGACCTCGGCAACGACCGCCACCTCGTCCAGCACCCCGACCCGGCAGCCTGGTTCGCCCACGACCACCCCGACCCCGACGTCCTGGCCGCCGCCCGCCGCGACTTCGGCGACCTGATCCTCACCCCCGAGGCCTACGCGGCCATCCGCGGCGCGTAGCCGGCTCAGCCCAGCCGCCGCAGGAACTCCCGCGTGCGCGGCTCCTGCGGGTCGCCGAGCACCTGCTCGGGTGTGCCGCGCTCGTGCACGCGCCCGGCGTGCAGGAAGACCACCTCGTCGGCGACCTCGCGCGCGAAGCCCATCTCGTGCGTGGCGACGAGCATGGTCGTCGGCCGCCCCGCCACACCCTCGCTGCGCAGGGACAGAAGGAGGTCGAGCACCTCCCCCACCAGCTCGGGGTCGAGGGCGGACGTCACCTCGTCGAGCAGCAGCAGCTCGGGCCCGTTCACGAGGGCGCGGGCGATGGCGGCGCGCTGCTGCTGTCCGCCGGACAGCTGGTCGGGGTAGGCACGGGCCTTGTCCGCGAGGCCGACGCGCTCGAGCATCGCCAGCGCGGCCGCCTCGGCCTCGGCCCGCGGGACCTTGTGCACGACGCGCGGCGCCAGGGTCACGTTCTCGAGCACCCGCAGGTGCGGGAAGAGGTTGTACTGCTGGAAGACCATCGCGAGGCGGGCGCGCACGGCGTCGGCGTCCACCCATGGGTCGGCGACGTCCTCGCCGTCGAGGAGCACCTGGCCGTCGTCGACCTCCTCGAGCAGGTCGACGACGCGCAGCAGCGTGGACTTGCCGGAGCCGGACGACCCGACCACGACGACGCACGACCCCGCGGCCACGTCGAGGTCGACGCCGTCGAGCACGACCTTGCGGTCGGCGCCGGTGCCGAAGGACTTGCGGACTCCGCGCAGCGCCAGCAGCGGCGCACCCGGGGCCGAGGTCATCGGATCGCCCCCGCGCCCGCGACGCCGCGCAGCTCGCCACGCCAGCCCTGGCGTGCGGACCAGGCGTCGACCAGCCGGGTGAGCGGGATCGAGATCGCGATGAACAGCAGACCCGCGACGACGTACGGCGTGAAGTTGTAGTCGCCCGTGGTGGCGATCTGGGCGGCGCGGATCGCGTCGACGGCGCCGAGGATGGAGATGAGGCCGGAGTCCTTCTGCAGGGACACGAGCATGCTGGCCACGGGCGCGGTGACGTTGCGGACCGCCTGCGGCAGCACCACGCGCCGCGCCGCCTGCGCGCGGGTCAACCCGAGCGACCGCGCGGCGGCCACCTGTGACGGGTGCACCGCCTCGATGCCCGCCCGGAAGATCTCCGCGAGGTACGCCGTGTAGCAGACGACGATCGACAGCCCGCCGAGGAACGCCGCGCTCACCGGCAGCCACGGCAGCCGCAGGGCGGGCAGGCCGAAGCCGACCAGCAGCAGCACCAGCAGCAGCGGCACGCCGCGGAACACGTCCACGTACCCGACGGCGAGGATCCGCAGCGGGAACAGCGCCGGCACCCGGGACGTCCGCACGACGGCGAGCAGCAGCCCCACCACCAGCGCGACGACGCTCGCCACCACCCACACCCGCAGGTTGAGCCACAACCCCGCCGCGACCTCGGGGAGCACCTCCCACGCCCGCTCCGGGGAGAAGAACGCCTCGCGCGCCCGCTCCCAGCCGGGCGCCGTCGTCACGACGTACACGACGGCGGCCACCACCAGCACGGTCGCGACGCCCGCCACCAGCAGCGCCCGGCGGTGCTGCGCCCGCCGGTACGCCGCGCGGGCGCGCGCCCGCTCCGACGGCTGCCAGCCGCCGGTCGGCGTCGTCGCGGGCCCCGTCACGCGCGTCAGGACAGCTCGGGGACGTCGTCCGACTTGAGCCAGGTGGTGCGCAGCTCGTCGAGCGTGCCGTTCTCCTCGAGCGTGTCGACGGCGGCCGAGACGCACGCGGTGAGCGACGACCCCTTGTCGAGCACGAGGCCCAGCTGCTCCGGCTCGCCCACGGGCGGAAGGGTGCCGACGACGTGCGTGTCCGGGAAGTAGACGGTCGACGCCGCCACGCCCTGGTCGACGTCCATCACCATCGCGTCGATGGTGCCCGAGCTCAGCGCCGTCATGCCGTCGCCCGCGGCGTTGAACGGGGTGACCTCGACGTCGTCGCCCCACGCGGCGTCGGCGACGGCGAGCGACGTCTGCGAGGCCGTGACGCCGATCTTCGCGCCCTTGAGGTCGGCCAGGTTCGCGGCGTCGGAGAACTCGCCCTCGTCGGCGACGATGACGCCCTGGCGGCTGGTCAGGTAGGGGCTGGAGAAGTCGACGGCGTTCTTGCGCTCGTCGGTGATCGTCGTCTGGTAGGCCGCGACGTCGAAGGTCTTCACGGCCGGGCTGATGATCTGCTCGAAGGTGACCGACGTCCACTCGACGTCGTCCTTCGCGAAGCCCAGCTCGTCCGCCACGGCGTACACGAGCGCCGATTCGAAGCCCTCGCCGCTCGTCGGCTCGCCCACGTACCAGGGCTCGAACGGGTCGCTCGCGCCCACGGTCAGCGTGCCGTCGGTGAGGGTCTGCATCCCCTCGGGCGTGCAGTCGGTCGCGCTGCCGGACGCCGCGGGCGCGCCGTCGTCGCCGTCGTCGGACGACGAGCAGCCGGCGAACGCGAGCGTGGCGGCCGACGCGAGGGCGACCGCGAGGACAGGACGGGAGGTGCGCACGGGTGGAGCCTTTCCGACGAGGTGGACCGACGAAGACGGAGTGGGTCACGCCGCCGACGAGCCTATGCCGACCGCGGGTCCCGGCGGCATGGCGGTGGTCACAGAGGAACCTCGACGCGGTTGTCGATCTTCCCGACCTCCGCGCGTCATCCAGGCGTACGCGCAGGTGTACGAGCACCCACGAGGAAGGACGATGGGACCATGACCACGTACGTCGTACTGCTGCCCGGCGTCGAGGACGTCTGGGAGCGCGCGAGCGCCGAGGAACGCGCCGCCGTCTACGCGAAGCACGAGGAGTTCGCCCGGCTGCTCGCCGAGCGCGGGCACCGCGTCACCGGGGGTGCCGAGCTGACGCACTCGCGCACCACCAAGCAGGTCTCCCGCGACGCCGCGGGCCGCGTCGTCGTCACCGACGGCCCGTTCGCCGAGACCGCGGAGCAGCTGTCGGGGTTCTACCTCGTCGAGTCGGACGACCTCGACGACCTGCTCCGGATCAGCGCGACCCTCGTCGGCTCGACCGGCGGTGGTGACGCGGACGGCGTCGTCGAGGTCCGCGCCGCCGTCGACCACGGGGAGGGCGAGGCATGAAGGTCGTCGTCCTGCTCACGCAGCCGAACCACTACGAGATCTGGGGCGCCGCCGACGACGCGCACCGCGAGCGCTTCTACGCCCGGCTGGAGGCGTTCGACGCCGCGGTCGCCGAGCGGGGCGCGGTCGTCGCGGGCGAAGGCCTCGGCCACCCCGGCACCGCCCGGACGCTCGGACCGGGCACGGACGGCGACCGCGTAGTCACCGACGGCCCGTACGCCGAGGCGGCCGAGCAGCTCGGCGGCTTCTACGTCGTCGACGTGCCCGACCTGGACACCGCCGTCGAGCTCGCGGGGCTGCTCCCCGACGAGCTCACGGTCGAGCTGCGCCCCGCCGAGGCCGGGTAGCGCCGCCGTGGACGGTCGCCCGTGACGACCCTCGAGGACCTCATGCGCGACGAGTGGGGCCGGCTCCTGGCCCTGCTCGTCGCGCGGTACCGGCGCCTCGACCTTGCCGAGGACGGGCTCGCGGACGCGTTCGAGGCGGCGGCCCGCACCTGGCCCCGCGACGGCGCGCCGGCGAACGGCCCCGCCTGGCTCCTCACCGCCGCCCGCCGCCGCGTGCTCGACCGGCTCCGGTCGGAACGGGTACTGGCACGGTCGATGCCGCTCCTGGAGGTCGAGGCGGACCTCGCGGCCCGGGCGCAGCAGGTCATGGCAGACGCCGGCGAGCCCCTCACCGACGAGCGGCTCCGGCTGGTGCTGCTGTGCGCCCACCCGCGCCTGTCCCGCGAGGCGGCCGCGGCGCTCTCCCTGCGCCTGGTGCTCGGCGTCCCCACGGCCGACGTCGCCCGCCTGTTCCTCCAGTCCGCGCCGACGATGGCGGCGCGGCTCACCCGGGCGCGCAAGAAGCTCGCGGGCGAGCGGTTCGCGCTGCCGCCCGCCGACGAGGTCGCCGGCCGCCTCGGCGTCGCGGCCGACGTCGCCTACCTCGCGTTCACCGCGGGCTACGCGCCCGCCAGCGGGGGCGACGTCGTGCGGGCGGAGCTCGCCGGCGAGGCGGTGCGGCTCGTCCGCGTGCTGCGCGACGTCCGGCCCACGCTGGGCAGCGGCGGGGAGCGCGACGGCGCGGGCGACGGCGTGGCGGCTCGCGACCTCGACGCGCTCCTCGCGCTCGTGCTGCTCCAGCACTCGCGCCGCGACGCCCGCGTGGACGACGGCGCCCTGGTGCTGCTGCCGGACCAGGACCGCGCCCGGTGGCGCCAGGACGAGATCGCGGAGGCCCTCGACCTGCTCACGCCCCTCGCCACCGCTCCCCCGACGCCGTACCTGCTGCAGGCGCTCGTGGCGGCCGAGCACGCGATCGCGCGGACCCCGGACGCGACCGCCTGGGACCGCATCCTCGCCCGCTACGACGAGCTCCTGACCCTGACCGACACCCCTGTGGTGCGCCTCAACCGCGCGGTCGCCGTGGCGGAGGTCTCCGGTCCGCGCGCCGGCCTCGACGCCCTCGCCGGGGTCGCGCTACCCGGGCACCGACTGCCCGCCCTGCGGGCGGAGCTGCTGCGGCGCGCGGGCGACCCCGACGGCGCCCTCCGCGCCTACGACGCCGCGCTCGCCCTGTGCGGGCCCGGGGCCGAGCACGACCACCTGCGCCGCCGCCGGGCCGAGCTCGCCTGACCGTCGCCTCAGGACGCCGGGCGCGGCGGTCAGGGGTGCACGTGCGCCTGGTGGCCCGTCTGCGCGGAGATGTCCTGCTCCGCCTGCCCGAGCAGCGCGTCCGCGAGCCGGCGCAGGGCGCGCGCCGCCGCGACCTCGTCCCCGATGACGGGCATCTCGTGGTCCCCCGGGTCCTTCCGCGCGTGCCCGACGCCGCGCAACGAGCCGACGTCCGGGCCGGGCGTCAACATCGCCTCCGCCGTGGTGCTGCCGCCCGACTCCACGAGCGAGACCCGCACGTCCCACGTCAGCGCCCGCGCCGGCGTCGGCTGCGGCGGCCGTGCCCGCTCCGTCCCACCGCCGTCGTGCTGGACGAGAGTGTCGGCGCCGGGGAAGACCAGCGTCTCCTCTCCCGTGTCCGACCAGCGCACCTGGTAGGGCGGCGACCCGTCCTCGTGCGGGCAGCCCACCACGACGCCGTCGCGCACCGCCCCGCCGACCACCCCGGACGCCACCACGATCCGGTCGCCCACCGTCGCTCTCATCGCCGCCTCCTCGCGTCGTCGGGTGCCCGCCGCCCAGGCCGTCGTCCCCTCCATCATGCGCCCGGCGCGGGCCCCTGGCACGGTGCGGTCAGTGCGAGCGCAGCGCCTCGATCAGCTCGCTCTTGCGCATCGAGGAGCGGCCCTCGATGCCGATCTCCGACGCCCGCTTGCGCAGGTCCGCGACCGTCCAGTCGTCGTAGGAACCGGACTCACCGCCCTTCTTGCCGACCTTGCTGCGCCCGCGCGCGGCGGCGGCGTTCGCGATCCGCGCCGACTTCTCCTTGCTGTTGCCCTCGTCGCGGAGCTCCTCGTAGAGCTCCTTGTCCTTGACGCTCGGCCCTGCATCTCGTCGCGGCATGGTGGCTCCTCCCGATCCGGGCCCGCCCGCGCGGTGGCTTCACGCGGTGCCCGCGCTCGACACCTATCACCCACCGGCGGTGCCGGCACCTCGGACCCGGACATGACGAAGGCCCCGACCGGATCCCGGTCGGGGCCTTCGTGGATGTCGACGACATCCCGTGGTAGCGGGGGCAGGATTTGAACCTGCGACCTCTGGGGTCGGGGAGCAAGCTTCCTGGACCTGCGGCGGGACATCACGAACCGCGAGGTAGGGCCCTTCCTACGTCCCTCGCCATCCCGGCGTCACCCGTCCAATCATGTCCATTCGTGTCCCAAAGATGTCCACAGACGGTCTCCCCAGAGGGAGAGCGGTACCTCCACCCGGGACGTGTCGGCGAGTTGGGGCGCATAAAGTGATAAGCGGGGTTAGCACGGGAATCAGATGGGCACTAGGGGTTGACACGGCCCCTCTGATGGTGTAGAAGGAACTTTGCGCGGGGCTGGTAACCCCGGCAAGACGGCACGGAACCGCTATCGCGAGGGACCGTGACGGGTTGGGAACATCGAGGCGGTGTGGGCCTCGGTGGCGGTCGAAGCGGGCCTGTCTGGGCGAGTGTGGGAGACACCTCGCGGGCATCCTCCTCGGCGTAGCTGGCAATGCCAGCGAACGAGCCCAGGCGCGCATCTGGGAAGGCTCCCGATCACGGTTGATCGAGGAGCCATTTTTCATGCCCGAAGCACTGTTGACCCCTGCCGCACTGGCAGCCCGCTGGGGATGCTCGACCAAGCACCTTGCCAACACGAGGAGCGCTGGTCGAGGACCGGCCTGGACGAAGCCCGCAGGCCGCGTCATGTACGTCCTGGAGGACGTCCTCCGAATCGAGGCTGAGCGCACTGTCCGTCCCATCGGGGGCGACCTGTGAGCGCCCACGTGATCGAGGACTACCGGGACGTGCCCGCGACGCTCTACGTGTCCACGGAGGCGCTCCAAGCGCTCGTAGACGGGATGCCGGGGTTCGGGCACGACTGGCCCGTCCCAAGCCTGTCGGATGCCGCTGTACGGCACCAGGAGCGGGTCGCAGAGATCGCCCGGGACCGAAAGCGGGTGATCGCGTGAGCGGGGTCGAGGCATACCGACAGAAGCGCTCTGAGGCGTATCGACAGGGACCCGACGCATACCGCGCCTGGCAGAAGCAACGCGACTTGCAGATCCCGCGCGGTGCGGCTCGACGGCGGGATAGGGAGCGTCACGTAGAGGGCGTTGCGCGCGAGGCTGACCGCGTGCGGGCACTCGCCAAGCTGGCAACCGGCCCCGCCCTTGATGCCGTCCCACCCGGGTCCTCGGCGACGTCGGGCGGCAGCGTGTACGTGAAGTCGCCCGGGGGCACCTGGGTTGCACCGACGACGGGCGAGAGCTTGACGGCTGGGGAGCTGGCGTCGCGTGGCGTGGCTGGGCTGTTCGTGGCGGAGGCCGGGAGATGAGTGCGGACCGGGCTGTTGCAATGACGGGCAAGACCATGCGGGGCATCGATGTTCGATACTTCGAAGGTGACCCGACATTTATCCGCGTGCTCGGATTCCCGGACGCTGACGGCATCGACGTGACGGGCCTCCGGGAATCAATCGATGCGTTGGAGTTCGGCAGCAAGACTATCCGACTGACGCGAGTGTTTCCCCACAAGGACCCCTACGTCGCGAAGGTGTCGAGCACAACGATTCGCGACGTGCTCGCCTATCGACTGTTCGATGCCGACGCGGCGACAGGGCTCTCCAAGTCCAGCCATAGACGCGTTGCGCTCAGGGTTGGCACCAGTCCAGAGAATGTCCACGATGCCGACGAGATTCTCACGGCCCACGGCTGGCTCACGCACCACGGCGTCGGCGGGGATTACAAGCGACTGATTCCGTCAGGCGGTGACCCGGTGATCGAGCACGTTGTTCGGGTGGTCGGGTGGGAATTCACGGACGTCTACGTGAAGACGCCATGACAGCTCACGGGACTATCTGTCACTGCCAGTGGCCACGACTGTGCCGGTTCGAACTGGACATGATCGAGAACGAGAACGGGGCCTGGACGGAGCGCACCAACGCCTTTGCGAAGGCGTCGCGGCTAGTGCTCGGCGAAAAGCGCGGAGGTGCTCGGTGGTGAGCCGCACAATTTGCACTGTCTGCGACGCGCCATTTCGTGCCCAGCGCTCGACAGCCCGGTTCTGCTCCGGTCGATGCAGGGACCGTGCGCGACGTGGACGCGAGGCCGCACACAAGGCCGCTACGGGTCTCTGGGCGTCCCTAGCAGCGCATCCCGACCCGTGGAGCAACATTCCCACCCGGAGGTGGATCTAGTGGCACTACAGCCGTTGTGGAAGAAGGCTGAGATGGAGTGGTACCGAGGGCGCGCAGCAGACAAACGCGTTGCCGGGTACGAACGGGTTGCCTCGCTCGCCTACTACCGAGCGCGCGCGAATCGTCACGCTCCGCTAGTCGAGGGAGAGGTCGAGGCACTCCTAGGCACGGACATGCAGACATTTAGGCGGTGGGTCAAGGCGGCGATTCGAAACGGTGCCCTCGCGCCCGAGACGTGGAGTAGGTGCCTCGTCGTCCCGCAGGGCGTCTTCCGATACGACGACCGGTCTGCAAGGTCGTGGGGGTACCCGGATGCCGTGTGCCTAACGTGCAAGTCGAGGCAGAATCCCCACCTCCGGATCAAGCCTTAGCGTGGCAAGAGGCGCGGAATCATGCGGGTCCGGGTATCAAAACATGATAGGGCTCTCTATCAAAAGTTGATACCCAGAGCCGCGAGATTTCAACGTTTCTGGGGCATCCCTTATGGGATCTCCAAATCAGCGGAGGTCGAACTAGCGGGGAGGAACGTGGCTGTGAATGTCACGGCGTCACGGCGTCACCGGAACGAGGCTCGACGGAGCGACCCCTAGGGAGCGACGGCGAGGTCAACGGAGGTAGTGGTGACGGGTGATCGGAACACGTTCACGTAGCGGCGTCACAAGTGGGGCCGCAGGCCCCTCGTAGCCGTCACTGGAACACGTTCACGTTCGGCGTTCCAACTTCCCACTTTCCTGACTTGCACTTGCCGCTGACACTACGCGAGTAACGAGTAGCGAGTATCTCGTGGGGCCGGAGGCCCCTCGTAGCCGTCACTGGAACACGTTCACGTTCGGCGTTCCAACTTCCCACTTTCCTGACTTGCACTTGCCGCTGACACTACGCGAGTAACGAGTAGCGAGTATCTCGTGGGGCCGGAGGCCCCTCGTAGCACTAGCGACTAATGACTAGGCAATGGTCCCGAGCATGACAGGAAACTGCTCACCCAACCGGCACAAGGAGAAGGACTCCGCGCCGGAGAAGGAGATTCACCGATGGTCAAGAAGACCACGACCTACACCACCAGCACCACTATCCCGACGCACGCCGAGCGACTTGCAGAGGCACGGCGAGTGCACCACGAGCGGGAAGTCGAGTACCACGACGCAGAGGGCCGCGTGCGTGAACTTGAGACTCGTGCCGATGACGGCGAGGACGTCTCCGCCGCTGACCTGATCGAGGCACGTACCGCTGCCGAGATCGCTGCTCGACGGCTCAAGCCTGCCAAGGCCTCTCTCGCCGACCTGGAGCAGGAGCAGCGACAGGACCAGTGGGCGGAGCAGCGCTACGGCGTTCCGGCAGCGGTCCACCAGGCCCAGCTCGCAGTCACTCACGCTGAACACCACCTGACCTCTGCTCGTGATGCTTGGCGTGAACGAGGTCAGGCCGCTGCCGTGCGACGCCGAGACGCGGCCCAGGACGACGCCCGGAACGCGCTCAATCGTGGGCTCGACGGCATCGACTATGACGTCCTCAAGGCGCGCCTGTCGAAGGCCGAAGGCGAGGCCAGGGCGGGAGAGCTGCGTGCGAAGTTCGACGCGGCGCACGCCGAGGCCCAGGAGGCATACCGGGAAGAAGTCACCGCCTACAAGTACCGGCTCGGGAAGGCTGAGGAGCGCGTGGCACTGGCAAAGGCCGCGTTGGACGAGTTCACCGTTTCTGGCGGTGCCCGATGAGCGAGGACCAGGACGTCCGGGAGATCGACGGGGACGAGAACGTGCAGGAGTTCGACGTCGAGGCCGCAGTCGAGGCCCTCCTCGTGGAGCAGTTCGGCTACGTGGGACGGCGCAAGCCGAAGCCCGTTGACACCCGCTCCGATGCCGAGAAGGCCGCTGACCGCATCCTCGGGGGTTCCTGAGGTGGGACGGCGAGGACCGGCGAGGAAGAGTGACGCCGAGCTGGCACGTCCTCGTCGTGCATCCCGTGACGTCGGACAACCTGACCTCCTTGTCGGCGTGCGTCAGTCGTTCGACTGGCCCGAGCCTGACGAGTCGTGGTCGTACTCGGCGCGGCTCACTTGGGACTCGTGCCTCCAGTCGGGACAGGCCGGGTGGTATCAGGCGTCCGATGTCGCCACGCTGTACCGGGCGTGCTCGTTGATCGACCGGCAGGACAAGAGCGACCGGCCATCGGCGTACATGGAGGCCACCGTCCAATCGATGCTCTCCCGGCTGCTGGTGTCTGTGGGCGACAGGCGGAATGCGAGAGTCGAGTTGGTCGAGTACGTGCCCGACGACGGACCCCGGTACAGCCTGGAGTCACTGGGTGTTGCCGACGTGATCGAGGTGGACTCATGAGCGAGGACGAGTACCTCGTGGAGTGGGTCGCACGCCAGATTCGAGACCTCGGTGAGCACGTCCGATCCGGGCAGGGCGACCAGCGTCACGCTGACCTCCTCGCCGCCGTGGCGCCGGCGTTCGTTACAGACCCGGAGGCGTTCATCCGGCGCGACAGTGACGGGCTTCTAGGTCGCATCCTCTATTGGAGAGTCGGCGTGATCTAGCAGCGTCCACATAGAGGGCACTGTACGGCCCTGTGAGCGCGTAGGCCGTTCTCCGGTACGCGGTACTGGGGAGCGGCCTACGTCCGTCGTAGATGCCCTAAAACGGCTCTCACGGCCTTTCTGAAACTGTCCCAGATCGTCCGCGGCTAAGACCTGGCGGTCCGGGTGCCTTGCCGACAGGGGTCATAGCCACCCCTGTCCGACGCTGAGGCCGAGACGCGCGAGCTGGACTCGTCGAGGTCGAGGCTTCGAGGCGGCGGGTGCGAGGGACTTTCACCCGCTCCACCTCTGGCATTGGCATTGAACCCTGGGGTACCTAGATATCTGTAGACATCTTTCATCGAACGAGGGAGGGCAGGGACATGGCACGGAGCAGGATGCAGCTCGGGACCCACGGAGCGATCACGGTCACGGCTGAGGCAACCATCGACGGTGTGTGGTGCACGCTCGACAAGCACCGTGACGGAACATGGTGGACGCTCGGTGAGCCTGACAAGCGTGTGCAGGTGGACGGGCCGGAGCGGTGGCGAGCAAGGACCGTGGTGCGGGACCTGGACGGGAAGAACCGGCAGGTACGCCGGTACGCCCCGACGAAGGCAAAAGCGGTTACAGCGCTCACCGTGGCTCTCAGGGACCGCGAGGCACCGAGCGCCACGACCATCGGCTACAGGCCGACAACGACGGTCACAGACGCTGCCGCTCTGTGGCTGGGCTCCTCGGCATACGCCGACCTTGCAGAGCGGAGCCGAGACCAGTACGCGGCCACCGTTCGGAACCACGTCACAGGCTCCCAGATCGCTGCCCTGACGCTCCGAGAGGTCAACGTCGTCTCGGTGGTCGAGTCGTGGTTGCAGGCCGTGGCGAAGACTGCCGGTGCTGGTGCTGCGAAGACCGCCAGGTCCGTCCTGTCCAACATCATGGGTGCAGCTCTGCGGGACCGTGCGGTGCAGTACAACGCGGTTCGCTCCACGCGGGTGCCGAAGGCTGACAAGGGCTCGACCTCGAAGACGCGCACCATCGGGCGAGGGAAGTCGGCAACGGTGGTCAAGGTCGAGGGACGGGACACCGCCCGCGCGTTCACCAAGGCGGAGCGTGACGCCATAGTGGCGGCGGCAGACGGCTACGCCGGTGCGAAGCGGAACGATGTTGCCGACGTGATCGCGTTCATGGCAGGCACCGGGACGCGCATCCGGGAGGCGCTGGCGGTTCGCTGGGAGGACTTCGACGCCGACGCGGGCACGGTGTTCGTGGACGGCACCAAGAGCGCCAACGGCGCGCGTCCCGTGCACCTGCCGCCCTGGCTCCGAGACCGGCTCGTGCAGCGGGCGAAGGTGAAGGGCATGACGGGCGTCATATTCGCCTCGCCGGGGAACCCCAGGAGGCCCGATCTCGTGATCGACAAGGAGAGGCCGCGAGATGCGCGCAACGTGACGAGGATCGTCCGTGAGGTGCTGGACCTGGCGGGCTTCACCTGGGCCACGTCACACTCGTTTCGTCGCTCAGCGGCCACCATCGCAGACGGGGCAGGCGTCTCCCTGAACGAGATTGCCCGAAGCCTCGGGCAGGACCCGGCCACGACGGCGCGGTTCTACCTGGCACGGAACGTGGACACGTCGGCTATGGCAGGTGCACTGTGAACGGCGACCGGGACGAGACGCTGACCTACCACCGGGTAATCGAGGACGTGGTGACCGGCACGGCCCAGGTGATCGAGCTGGACACCGAGGACATGGTGGACCCGACCGACCCCTACGGGATGTTCACTCTGAGAATCGCGGAGTACGACTCGATCTCTAGAGACCTGTTCTCGCGCGGCTGGCTGGTGATGGAGAACGAGAACGGCACCGTCGTGGACAGCATCGAGGACCACGGGCGCAAGGCGCTCAGGTACTGGTTCACGCTCGAATGATGTCGATTCGATGTCTCCGGGACCCCTGACGGGTCCGTTCGAGGACAAAGGGAAGGCCCCCCGGTCAGCGTTTCCGCTGGCCAGGGGGCCTCTTTCGTAGCGGGGGCAGGATTTGAACCTGCGACCTCTGGGTTATGAGCCCAGCGAGCTACCGAGCTGCTCCACCCCGCGTCGACTCCCTGAACATTACGGCCTCCCCCGGCGCGAATCAAATCGGATCGGGCGAATGGGACTCAGGTCACACCTCACGGCCCTCCCGCCCGGCCGGACGCCCGGCGCTGCACGGCGACGGGGCCGCCGGTCCGACGGACCGACGACCCCGCGCCACGTACCTCTTCCGGTCAGCCCGCCGACCCGATCTCCTTCTCGGCGGCGACGGCGTCCTCGATCGCCTTCTGCAGGCGGTCCTGCGCCTCGCCGTACGCGGTGAAGTCGCCGGCCTTCAGCGCCTCGTCGCTGTCGGTCATCGCGTCGTTCGCCTCCTGGAGGGCGGCGTTCAGGCGCGCCTGCGGGTCGCCCGACGGCGCGGTGCCGCCGCTCGGCTCCGTCGACGGCTCCGTGCTGGGCTCGGTCGTCGGCTCCGTGCTGGGCTCGGCCGACGGCTCGGTGGCCCCGTCCTCGCCCTCGACAGGCGCGGTGGGCACCTCGCTCTCCGTCTCGCCGTCGGCATCGCCGGCCGTCGCACCCGAGTCGCCGCCGAAGACCTGGTCCAGGGCCTCGTCGAGCGTCTCCGCGTACCCGGTCTGGTCGCCGAACGCGACGAGCACGCGGCGCAGCAGCGGATACGCCGTGCCGCCGGCCGACTGGATGTACACCGGCTGCACGTACAGCAGGCCGCCACCCACGGGCAGCGTCAGCTGGTTGCCGCGCACCACGTTCGACGAGCCGCGCTCCAGGATGTTCAGCTGCTCCGAGATCGTCGGGTTCGAGTCGAAGTTGTTCTGCACCTGGCCGGGGCCTGGCACCGTCGAGTCGCGTGGCAGCTCCAGCATGCGTAGCTTCCCGTAGCCGTCCGCCACCTCACCGGCCGTGGTCCCGGCATCGCCGTCGGCGGCCAGGTACCCGGTGAGGATCTCGCGGTCGGTGTTACCGCCCGGGATGAACGTGCTGGTCAGCGAGAACGCCGAGGACTCCTGTCCCGGCATCTGCAACGACATGTAGTACGGGGGCTGCTTCGCCGCGTTCGAGCCCGTGGCGCCGCCGGTCGACACCGGGTCGGCCGGGTTCGCCCAGAAGTCCTGGCCGGAGAAGAACTGTCCCGCGTCCTCGACGTGGTACTGGGTCAGCAGCGTGCGCTGGACCTTGAACATGTCCTCCGGGTAGCGGATGTGGCTCATCAGGTCGCCCGAGATCTCCGACATCGGCTCCACCGACGTCGGGAAGACGTCCGACCACGCCTTAAGGACCGGGTCGTTCGTGTCCCAGGCGTACAGCGTCACCGAGCCGTCGTAGGCGTCGACGGTCGCCTTCACCGAGTTGCGGATGTAGTTGACCTCCGGCGGCATCTCCACCGGCACGCCCTGCGCGGCGAGGGTCAGCGAGTCCGCCGTCGCCTCCTGCATGGGGCGGCTGGTCGAGTAGGGGTACGCGTCCGACGTCGTGTACCCGTCGATGATCCACTTGACCCGGCCGTCGACGACCGCGGGGTACATGCCCTGGTCGAGGGTCAGCCACGGGGCGACCTTCTGCACGCGCGTCATCGGGTCACGGTCGTAGAGGATCTGCGACTCCTCGGTGACGCGGTCGGAGAACAGCATCTCCTGCGAGCCGAACTTCAGCGCGTAGAGCAGCTTGCTGCCGAACGACCCGACGGACGGGCCGGCGGTCACCTCGTCCGTGGGGAACGTGGTGTTGACCTGCTGGCCGCCCTGCTCGTCGTCGGCCTGGTAGTCGAGCTCCCACGGCGTCGCGTCCTCCGGCGCACCCACGATGGAGTACTCCGAGGTCTCCGGGCTGAAGTAGATGCGGGGCTCGTACCCCTTGTCGGTGAGCGCGCCCTGCGTCGGGATGCCGCCCTCGTAGAAGGCCGGCTGGCCGTCCGGCCCGGGCTGGTTGCCGTACGCCGCCACCACGCCGTAGCCGTGGGTGAACACCGTGTGGTCGTTGACCCAGTTGCGCTGGCCGTCGCCGAGGCCGTCGAGGTTCAGCTCACGCACCGCGATCACGGTGTCGCGGGACTCGCCGTCGATGTCGTACCGGTCCACCGACAGGTTGTCGGCGAAGTTGTAGTACTGCTTGTTCTGCTGCAGCTGGCGGAACGACGGGCTGACGATCTGCGGGTCGAGCAGGCGCACCGACGCCGTCGTGTCGGCGTCCTCGCGCAGCGCGCCCTCCTCGGCCTCCGTCGTGGCGTCGTACGGCTGGGTCTCGATGTCGTCCAGCCCGTACGCCGCGTGCGTCGCGTCGATGTTGCGCTGGATGTAGTCGGCCTCGAGCTCCTGGGCGTTCGGGGTCACCTGGAACCGCTGCACGACCGCCGGGTAGATGCCGCCGATCGCGATCGCCGAGACGACCATCAGGCCGACGCCGATGGCCGGCAGGCGCCACGTCCCGCGCACGGCCGCGACGACGAACAGGAGCGCCACGAGCACCGCGACACCGGTGAGGATCTCCTTCGACGGGATGACCGCGTGCACGTCGGAGTAGGAGGCGCCGTTGTAGGTGGCCGCGGTGCTGCCGCCGTTCGTCGCTGTGAGCAGCGAGTAGCGGTCGAGCCAGTAGTTCGCGCCGATCACGAGCATGAGCGCGGACCCCAGGACGGCGAGGTGCACGCGGGACGCGCGGGTGGTGCGCGGCGTGCCGGCCGGGACGGGCCCGAGGCGCAGACCGCCGTACAGGTAGTGCGTCACCAGCGCGGCGATGCCCGCGATGATCACGACCGCCATGAGGAAGCTCACCGCGAACCGCAGCGCCGGCAGCGAGAAGACGTAGAACCCGAGGTCGATGCCGAACTGCGGGTCCTCCTCCCCGAACGACGAGGGGTTGAGCGCCAGGAGGACGCTGCGCCACTGCGCGGACGCCGCCACGCCGGCGAAGAAGCCGACGATGACGGGCCCGGCGATGGTCACGATGCGCCGCAGCGGCTCGATGGCCTCGCGGTACTGGTCAAGGGTCGCCTGCTCGGGCGTCGACGGCGCGTAGACGGGGCGCACCCGGTACGCCACGGCGAACGACGAGAACACGGCCGCCGCCATCACGAGGAAGCCGACGACGAACAGGACGCCGCGGGTGATCCACTCCGTCCAGATCACGTTGCCGAAGCCGAGCGCGTCGAACCACATGATCTCGGTCCAGAACTGCGCGAGGAGCAGCAGCGCGACGACGACCGCGGCGATCACGACCAGCGTGATGGCCAGGGGGCTGCGGCGACGCTTGGCGGGCGGGCCGCCTGGTCGTCGACGGGGTGGGGCAGCGAAGGACACGGTGCGGGCACCTCACTCGTGCTCGGGACGGACGGACGTTCTGGTGTGGAACGTCCCTGTCATCCCTCAGGTTCCCACGCTTCGCCCGCGGGTGGGTGACGGGCCCATCACAGGCCGGTCACGAGCACGTCGGCAGGTCGTCGCCCTTGCCCGCGCCGATCGCCTCGATCGCCTCCCGCGCGTCGTCGAGGGTCGCCACCCGGGCCACGCGCAGGCCGTCGGGGACGTGCCCCACGACCTCGTCGCAGTTGTCGGCCGGGGCGAGGAACCAGTCGGCGCCGTCGTCGACCGCGCCGAAGAGCTTCTGCTGGATGCCGCCGATCGGCCCGACGCGGCCGTCCACGCTCATCGTGCCGGTGCCCGCGACGTGCGCGCCGTCCAGCTCGTCCTCCGGCGTCATCTTCGTGATGATCGCCAGCGCGAACATCGTCCCCGCGCTCGGCCCGCCGATGTCGCCCGGCCGGATCGTCACGTGGACGGGCCACGCGTACTTCGGGTCGAGGAGCACCCCGAGCGCCGCCCGTCCGTCACCCTCCGACGTCGTCACCGTGAGGTCCTGCACCTCGCCGTCGCGCTCGACGCCCAGCGTGACGTCGTCGCCCGGGGTCACGTCGTCCAGGCCTGCGAGGAGGTCCTGGTGCGTCGTGATCTCCTGCCCGTCGATGCTGCGCACCACGTCCCCCGGCTCGACGACGCCGTCGGCGCCCGAGTCCGGCACGACGCCGGCCACCGTGAGCGTGGCGGGCACCTCGTACCCCAGCTCCGTCAGCGCGGCGACGGTCGCGGCCGACTCGGACCCCGCCATCTGCGCCTGACCGACCTCCTGCTGCTGCTCCCGCGTGGTCTGCTCCGGGAAGATCGACTCGACCGGCTGCACCGAGCGCTCGCGCGAGCCCCAGCCCCACAGCACGTCCCCCAGCAGGACGTCGCCACCGGGGCCGCCGTAGACCGACACGGTCGTGAGACGCAGCTCGCCCGTGACGTCGTAGGTCTCGGCGCCCTCGATCTCGACGACCGGCTTCGCCGTGGCGCTCTTGCCCCCGCTCGACGTCTCGCCCGAGCCGCCCTGCACGTCCTCGCCCTGCAGACCGAGCGTGTCCTCCGTGGGCCCGGGGGCGCGGATGGCGTACGGCGTCGGGAGCACCAGGAGCACGGCGGCGAGGAGCGCCGTCACCAGGAGGGAGACGCCGAGCGTCACGCTGCGTCGCGACGCGCGCGCGGCCGGGAGCGTCGCCTCGTCGGGCGACGACGGGTCGTCGGGCGCGAGGATGTCGCGGTCGAAGGTCACCGGCACATCATCGCCGACGTTCCTGGGCGTGCGCCCGGGCGGCGCGGCCCCGATCAGGGTCCCCCGGGAGATCTGCGCCCAGAGCGAACCGCCGGAACCCCACGGCCCGGCCGGACGTCGTCGGTGGTTACGGTGAACCCGTCGACCGACGGCCGCCGTCGCGGGCGTCCCCACGACCGCGTCCCTCCACCGCCCAGCCGAGGAGCCTCCGCATGAGCAACCTTCCCGACGACCCCGAGGGTGCCGAGGAGCGCGAGCGCATGCTGCGCTCGATGCTGGAGGGTTTCTTCGGCGACCGCACCGACGAGGTCCTCGCCCAGATGCGCGCGCAGGGCATCGACCCGGCCGCGCTCGCGGGCATGCCGGGCGCCGGCACGCCCGACCCGGCGACGATGCAGCACGTCCTCGCGCAGGTGCAGCGGCTGCTGTCGGCGTCCGGCGACGGCCCGGTCAACACGGACGTCGCGCACGACATCGCACGCCAGGTGGCGGTCGCCGAGGGCGACCCGTCGCTCACGGGCGGCCAGGCGAAGGCCGCGACCGACGCCCTCGGCGTGGCGGAGCTGTGGCTCGACGCCGTGACCGACCTGCCGCCCGCCGGCGGTCGCGCGCACGCGTGGAGCCGCTCGGAGTGGGTCGAGGCGACCCTGCCCGCCTGGAACCGGCTGGTGGCACCCGTCGCGACGTCCGTCGCCGACGCCCTCGCCACCGTGCTGCGCGACCAGCTCCCCGGGGACCTCGGCGACGACGCGCTGGGCATGCCGGGCCTCGCGGGCCTGCCCGCCGGCGCGCTGGGCGGCGGCGCGTTCGATCCTGCCCAGATGATGCGCCGCCTCGGGTCGGCCGTCTTCGGCATGCAGGTGGGGCAGGCCGCCGGCACCCTCTCGCGCGAGGTGTTCGGCGCCACCGACGTCGGCGTCCCGCTGCTGTCCGAGCCCGCCACGGTGCTCCTGCCCACCAACGTCACCGCGTTCGCCGACGGGCTCGACGCCCCGCTGGAGGAGGTGCGCCACTTCCTCGCGCTGCGCGAGGCGGCCCACGCCCGCCTGTTCACGCACGTCCCGTGGCTCGCGGCGCACCTGCACGGGCTCGTCGAGCAGTACGCGCGCGGCATCACCATCGACCTGGACGTGCTCGAGCAGCAGGTGCGGGACATCGACCCCAGCGATCCCGAGGCCCTCCGCGGCGCACTGACCGGCGGCGTCTTCGGCCTGCAGCACACCCCCGAGCAGGAGGCCACGCTGCTGCGCCTCGAGACCGCGCTCGCGCTCGTCGAGGGCTGGGTCACGGAGGTCGCCGCGACCGCGGCGCTCCCCCACCTGCCGCACACCTACCCGCTGCGCGAGATGATCCGGCGCCGCCGCGCGGCGGGTGGCCCCGCGGAGCACACCTTCGCCACGCTCGTCGGGCTCGAGCTGCGCCCGCGCCGCTCGCGGGACGCCACCGCGCTCTTCGCGCACGTCCTGGCCGAGGGCGGCCCCGAGGCCCGCGACGCCGTCTGGGAGCACCCCGACCTGCTGCCGGGCACCGCCGACCTCGACGACCCCGCCGGCTACTTCACGCGCCGCCAGGAGCAGGCGGAGGAGCAGTCCGACGTCGACGCCGCGCTGGCGCAGATCTTCGACGCCGCGGACCAGGCAGGCACGGACCGGCCGCGCAGCGAGGATGCGGGGACGGACGATTCGGGTTCGGGTGCGGGTTCGGGTGCGGAAGGCTCGGACGGGCCTGCGGGCGAGGACGGGGAGCGGCCCTCCTCCTGAGCCGGACCTGAGCCGGTACCGGCGGTCCCGGCGGGGTCCCGCCGGGCTCAGCCGGCGGCGGACGGGTCGTCGGCGAGCGCGGGCGTCGCGCCGCCGTCGTCCTGGACGAACGACACGCCCTCGAGGAAGCCGCGCGCCCGGTCGGTGCGCGGATAAGCGTCGAGGAGCTGCCAGAAGGCGGGGCCGTGCCCGGCGTGCAACAGGTGCGCCAGCTCGTGCAGCAGCACGTAGTCGAGCACCCACTCGGGCATCCCCTGCACCCGCGTGGAGATCCGGATCGAGCCGTCGACCAGCGTGCACGACCCCCAGCGCCGGCCCTGGTGCGGCGACCAGGAGACGCTCGTGGGGTGGGCGCGACCTTCCAGATACCGCTCCGAGAGCTCCTTGGCCCGCTCGACGAGCTGGGCGTCGGACGGGCGCCGACGGCGCTCCTTGTCCTCGAGCCGCGCGAGCATCTTCGCCACCCACTCGCGCTCCTGGGCGCGCGAGAAGCGCGCGGGAATGGCCACGACGGTGCGCTCGCCGTCGCGGTACGCGCTCACCGTGGCGGTCCGTCGACGGCTGCGCCGGACCTCCACCGACGTCATCATCGTGTCGTGGGCCACGGCACGACGGTACCGGGGAATCGTGAACTTTGTGTGTCAGAACACACGAACCGGGCGCCCTCGAGGCCCCGTGACGGTCGCTCCGGGAGCCTGTGGACGACGCCCGACCGGTCCCGAGCACCCGTGCCAGGGTGGCCGCATGGCACCCGCCGACCACCGGCCCGCCGCGCCGGGCCCTCATCTCGCGCTGCGTCCGGCGACCCCCGTCCTCGACCACGGCGACGGCGAGGTCCAGCTCGGCACGGACCCGCGGTGGCGCCTCGTCCTGTCCGGGCTGGACGACCACGAGGCGCGCTGGCTGCGCGACGCCGGGGCGCGCAGGCACCGGTCCCTCGAGCGCGGCGCCCGGCACTGGGGCGTGAGCCCCGAGCGTCACGAGCAGATCGTGCGCGCACTGGGCGACGGCGGCTTCCTCGTCGCGACCGCCGGGGACCGGCCGCCCGGCCCCGCGGGCGGCGGTCCGGACTGGACGCCGGACGCCACCGTGCTGGGCGCCCTGCGCCCCGACGGCGCCGGCGCGCTCACCCTCGCCCGGCGCGGCGCGCGCGTCGTCGGGGTGCACGGCCTCGGCCGCACCGGGACGGCCCTGGCGGGCCTCCTTGCCGGGGCCGGCGTCGGCAGCCTCGTGCTCGACGACCGCGACCCCGTCCAGGTCGGCGACCTCGGCCTCGGCGGTCATGGGCCCGGCGACGTCGGCCGCCCGCGGGAGCGGTCCGCCGCCGCGCGGCTCTCCGCCTCGCACCCACGCCTCCGGGTGGGCACCGATCTGCGGGTCCCGGCAGGCGACGAGCCGCGCCTGCCGGACGTCGTCGTGGTCGTCGAGGCGCACGCCGCGCGACCGGAACGCTACGAGCGGCTGCTGGGCGCGGGCGTCCCGCACCTGCCCGTCGTCGTGCGCGAGGCCGACGTCGTCGTCGGCCCGCTGGTGCTGCCCGGCCGCTCGGCCTGCGTGGGGTGCTGCGACCGGCACGCCGCCGATGCGGACCCCGGCTGGCCCTACGTCGTGGCGGACCTCGCGCGCCGGCCGGCCGTCGAGGTCGCCCACGAGACCACCCTCGCCGCGACCGCCGCCGCGCTCGCCGCAGGGCAGGTGCTGGCGCTGCTCGACGGCGCGACGCCCGCCACCGTGGGGCGGTGCCTGGAGGTCGCGCTGCCCGAGGCGGTGCCCCGCGCGCGGGAGGTCGCGCCGCACCCGGCCTGCGGGTGCACCACCTTGCCCAGGTAGTACGACAGAGCGCGAGGTAGTCCGAAGGCTCGCGAGGCGGCGCACCACCTCGAGGTTCGGACTACCTCGCGCTCTGTCGTACTACTTCCGCCTGCTTGGCCGGGCCGCGGAAGCCGCTCGGCGGCGGCTCCCGCGGTCATGCTGCGACGGTCTCCGACTTCCGGGGCCGGCCGCGACCGCGCTTGCGGGCCACGACCTTGCCGTCGACGAAGACCTCACCACCCCAGACGCCCCAGGGCTCCTGGCGCTCGAGGGCACCGGCGAGGCAGCCGGCCTGCAGCGGGCAGCCGCGGCACAGCGCCTTGGCCTCCTCGACCTGGGTGGTGTGCTCGGCGAACCAGAGCTCCGGGTCGTTGGTGCGGCACGGCAGCAGCGCCGCGAACTGGCGGTCGAGCTCGGCCACCTCGGCCGGGCTCTGGGTAAGGGGTTGATGCGGGGTCCAGGGGCCGTTTCCGCCCTGGGGGATCGTGTCGAGCAGCCGCTCGTCCAACAGCTGTGCGAGGCGCACGAGTTCCTCCGTCAGGTCCTGGGTATTGATGTGAACGTCGGTGTTCAGGACCTGCGGGTGGACCTCTGGAGTCAGAGGTCCGGCTCGAACGACCTGGTGAGGTCTTCTTCCCTGAGCGGAAAGACGAAGGCCGCGGGTCCCGGGGGGACTCCGCGGCCTGGATCCGGTTCTAGACCGGATGTCTCCAGGAGGCGGAGTCGGGTGCGATGTGGAGATCGGCGTTGCCTGCTCCGTGCTTGCGCGCGCGGAACGGACGAACGGCGCTGAGCTCGCCACGGGCAGACGTGTACCCGGGCGCGCCGGCAGACGCGGTCGCCATCACGATCTGAGTCATCGTGTCCATCTTGTGCACCCACCTCCTCACTGCTCTCGGACCTCCACCTCTCGGCAGACGCCACTCCGTCTGGGACTCTCCGAGCATAGACGGCCTCGCCCGGGCCGCCACATCTTTTTTCGACTTTTTCTTCGCCGAGTTTTTCAGGGCCCGTTCAGGCCCCCGCCGACGTCGCCGCCTCGAGCGGACCGACGACCCTCAGGTCGCCCAGGCAGCCCTCCACCGCCGCCGCCACGCCCGCGTCGTCCAGACCGTCAGGAACCGCACGGACCTGCAGCCCGCCGTCGCCGCGGCCCGCGTCGAACCCCTCGTCGACGAGGCATTCCACCTGGACCTGCTGCAGGTCCTGCACCTCCGCCTTGGTGATCAGCCCGTCCTCGCGGATCGCCGTGCCGCGGTCGGTCGTGACCCGCTCGAGCGCCTCGGCGAAGCCCTCGGGCAGCTCGTGCGCGGCGTGGCCACCTTCGGGGCGGGTACGGGATGTGCCGTACCCCTGCGAGTCAGTCCGCCTGCTCCGCCACGATCGCGAGGATGGTCTGCCCGTACCGGTCGATCTTGGCGGGGCCGACCCCGTTGACGCGCGCGAGCTGCGCCACCGACGTCGGCTTGAGCTCCGCGATCGCCGCCAGCGTGGCGTCCCCCAGCACGGTGAACGCCGGCTTGTCCGTCTCGCGCGCCACCGACAGCCGCCACTCGCGCAGCGCGTCGAACAGGGCCACGTCGTGCTCGCCGGTGAGCTGCTGGCGTGCCTGGCCCCGCACCGCGCGACCGCGTCCGCGCCGGTCCGCCGGGTCGTCCGGCCACAGCCCGTCGAGGAAGCGGGTGCGCTTGCGCGTGGCCCGACCGCCCGGGTTGCGCGACCGCGCGAACGACAGCTCCAGGTGCTCCCGGGCGCGGGTGATCCCCACGTACAGGAGGCGGCGCTCCTCCGCGACCGCCTCGTCGGTCTCCGCCAGCGAGATCGGCATGAGGCCCTCGCTCACCCCCGCGAGGAAGACGGCGTCCCACTCGAGGCCCTTCGCCGCGTGCAGCGACGCCAGCGTCACGCCCTCCACGGTGGGCGCGTGCTGCGCGGAGGCCCGCTCCTCCAGCTCGCCGACGAGTGTCGCCATCGTGGCCGGCGCGTCCTCGGGCGCCGCGGACGCGACGTCGTCGGCCAGCCCGACGAGCGCCTGCATCGCCTCCCACCGCTCGCGCGCGGCGCCCCGGGTTGCGGGCGGCCGCTCCGTCCACCCGGCGGTGGTGAGCACGTCGCGCACCTGCTCGGGCATCGGCTGGTCGGGGTCGGCCGACCGCGCCGCGCCGCGTAGCAGGACGATCGCGTCGCGCACCTCCTTGCGCTGGAAGAACCGCTCGCCCCCGCGGACGAGATAGCTGATCCCGGCGTCCGCGAGCGCCGACTCGAACGCCGCCGACTGCGCGTTGGTGCGGTACAGCACCGCGATCTCGCTGGGCCGCACCCCGGACGCGATCAGCCGCCCCGCGCGGGCCGCGATCCCCGTGGCCTCCGCGTCGTCGTCGTCGTACGCCGTGAAGCTCGCGGGCGGGCCCGCCGGCCGCTGCGCCACCAGCTCCAGCGCCCCGGGGACCCGGCCGCGGCGCAGCACCTGGTTCGCGAGGTGCACGACCTGCGGCGTGGAGCGGTAGTCGCGCACCAGCCGGACCACCTGGGCCTCGGAGTAGGTCCGCGTGAAGTCGAGCAGGTAGTGCGGCGTCGCGCCCGTGAAGGAGTAGATGGTCTGCGAGGGGTCGCCCACCACGCAGAGCTCCTTGCGGTCGCCCAGCCACTGGTCGAGCAGGAACTGCTGCAGCGGGGAGACGTCCTGGTACTCGTCGACGACGAAGTGCCGGTACTGCGAGCGGACCTCGTCGGCCACCTGCCGGTGGGAGTTGAGCATGTCCGCGAGCATCAGCAGGACGTCCTCGAAGTCGATGACGCCGCGCTCGGTCTTGACGTCCTCGTACGCCGTGATGAGGCGGGCGACCGTCTGATGGTCGTAGCCCGACGGCGCGGGGCGGTCGTCGACGAGCGCCGCCTTGACGTAGTCCTCCGCCGTGACGAGCGACACCTTGGCCCACTCGACCTCGGACGACAGGTCGCGCACGGCGACCCGGTCGACGCTCACGCCGACGCGGCGCGCGGCCTCGGCCACGGCCGGGGCCTTGTGCTCGAGGATCCGCGGCGGCGCGCCGCCCACGACCCGCGGCCAGAAGTAGCCGAGCTGGCGCAGGGCCGCCGCGTGGAAGGTGCGCGCCTGCACCCCCACCACGCCCAGGTCGCGCAGCCGGGTACGCATCTCCCCCGCCGCCCGGGCCGTGAAGGTCACCGCGAGCACCGACGTCGGCTTGTACGTGCCGGTGCGCACCCCGTAGGCGATGCGGTGCGTGATCGCCCTCGTCTTGCCCGTGCCCGCGCCGGCGAGCACGCACACCGGCCCGGTGAGGGCCAGCGCCACGTCCCGCTGCTCGGGGTCGAGGGCGTCGAGGATCGCGTCGGGATGAAGCGGGGCGCTCGGGGAGTTGGTGGTGGTCGACATCGTCTGCGATTCTCGCAGCCGTCGCCGACACGCCGCTCCCGTCGTCCCCAGGCGCACGCGGCACCCCGATCAGGAGGACCCGATGACCACCGCCACCCCGCAGCTCCCCGAACCGGGCACCGTCACGATGTACTCGACCGCGTGGTGCGGGTACTGCCGCCGGCTGCGCACCCAGCTCGACTCCGAGGGCATCGGGTACACGGTGATCGACATCGAGGAGCAGCCGGGGACGGCGGAGTTCGTGGAGCAGGTCAACGGCGGCAACCGCACCGTCCCGACCGTCCTCTTCCCCGACGGCACCGCCGCGACCAACCCGTCGCTGCTGGACGTGAGGTCGCGCCTGGCGGCCTGACGCCGCCGCGTCAGACGCCTGCCGGTCAGCCGGGCAGCTCCTCCCCGAACCACTCCTCCACGAGGGCCCGGGCGATCGACGGCCGGCCCGGCAGGCCCACCTCGCCGGCGCGCACGCCCGCGGCCAGCTCGTCGCGGGTGAACCAGCGCGCGGCGGTCACCTCCGCGCCGTCCACCTCGACGTCGGTCGCCACGGCCCGCGCCCGGAACCCGAGCACGAGCGACGCGGGGAACGGCCACGGCTGGCTGCCGCGGTAGACGACGTCTCCGGGCCCGTCGCCGATGACGACCGACGTCTCCTCGGCGACCTCGCGGCGCACCGCCTGCTCCAGCCCCTCCCCCGGCTCCACGTAGCCGGCGAGCGTCGAGTAGCGGCCCTCCGGCCAGTGCGCGGCGTGGCCGAGCAGCAGCCGGTCGGCGTCGTCGACGACCGCCATGATCACCGCCGGGTCCGTGCGCGGGTAGATCTCGACGTCCTGCGTGACACAGCGACGCACCCAGCCCGCCTGCTCGACGACGGTCGGCTCGCCGCACCGCGGGCAGCGCTCGTGCGACGCGTGCCACGCGGCCAGGGCCACCGCCTCCGCGGCGAGCGCGTCCCCGCGCCGCCCGCCCAGCTCGCGCAGCCCGGCCCAGCGGTGCTCCCGCGCCAGCCGCGGCGCCGGCGCCGCCGGGGAGACCCCCTCGATCCCCACCGCGTCGGAGTCCGCCTCGTCGGGCAGCACCAGGCCGAGCAGCCCCGCGCCGTCCTGCTCGCCGAGGAACAGCCAGCGATGGCCCGGCACGTGCGCGTCCGGACGGTCGGCCCGCTCCGGCTCCGCCGGGAGGCCGTCGGTGTCCGCGAGGTCGACGAGGACGAGGTCGCCCGCTTCGTCGACGGCCACCCGGCCCCGCAGCACCAGGACGACGCGGGTGGCGGGGTCGGCCAGCAGCCGCGGGACCAGCCCGGGTTCGCCGCGGCGTTCGGCCGCCCGGTCGTGGGTGGCGCGGGTGTAGGAGAGGTCCGGGATCGCGAAGGGGGTCGTCACGCCTCGACGGTACCCGCGGCGGCCGCGCCCGAGCGCCGGGCGGGACGACGGCGGACACGCGCGCCGCGGTGCTCCCGGGCACGCCCCGGCACCGTCTACGGTGGGCGGGTGCCACGCAGTCCGCTCGCCCTCGCCGCCCTCGCGACGGCCGCCGTCCCGGGCCTGGACGCCCGCTCGGTCCGCCCCGAGGAGCTCCCGGGCGACTACGACGTCGCCGTCGTCACGGCCGACGACGGCGTCGACTGGCTCGTGCGCGCGCCCCGCACCACCATGGCCGGCGCCGCCCTCGAGGCCGAGACCGAGCTTCTCGAGGCGCTCCACCTGTACGTCGACGCCGGCGTGCTGCCCTTCACCGTGCCGCAGGTGGCAGGCTTCGCCCTGCTGCCCGAGGGCGGGCGCGCCGTCGTGCATCGGCACGTGACGGGCACGGCCCTCGACCTCGACGCCCTGCGCCCCGGGCCGGGCCTCGCCGCCGACCTGGGCCGCACGCTCGCCGCGGTGCACGAGCTGCCCGCGTCGGTCGTGGAGTCCTGCGGGCTGCCGTCGTACACCGCCGCCGAGTACCGCGAGCGCCGCCTCGTCGAGCTCGACGAAGCAGCCGCGACCGGCAAGGTGCCGCCCACGCTGCTGCGGCGGTGGGAGGCCGCCCTCGAGGACGTGGCGCTGTGGCGGTTCCAGCCCGTCGTCGTGCACGGCGACCTCGCCACCGACCAGATGCTCGTCACCGGGGGCCGCGTCACCGCGATCAGCGGCTGGTCCGACGCCCGCGTGGCCGACCCGGCCGACGACCTCGCCTGGCTGCTCGTCGCCGCCCCGCCGGACGCCGTGGACTCGATCATGGAGGCCTACCAGCTGCGGCGCACCGAGCTGCACGACGCGCGTCTCGTCGACCGCGCGCTGCTCGTGGGCGAGCTGGCCCTGGCCCGCTGGCTCCTGCACGGCGTCCGCCGCGGCCTGGACGACGTCGTCGCCGACGCCGAGGCGATGCTGGCCGACCTGGACGAGGCCACCCGCGAGGACGCCCCCGCCTGATCCGGCCTCACCGGCCCCCGCGCGCCGCTGCGAGGTCGAGGAAACCGCGGGCACATCGCCCCCGGCCGAGCCGAAACACGACCTGAACATCCCGGCGACGTGGGCACAACCTCCGGCGACGAGACTCGGCGGCACACCAGCGCCTCCACTCCCGCCGAAGGGTCCGCCATGTCGTACGTGATGCCGCAGGACTTCGTCTCGCAGATGATCGCCACCGGCGAGAAGAAGCTGTTCATGTCCACCCGGGACACCCTCATCCGCTCGTTCATGGGCGGGGCCATCCTCGCGCTGGCCGCCGCCATGGCGGTGACCATCTCGACGAACACCGGCAACCCGCTGCTCGGGGCCGTGTTCTTCCCGATCGGCTTCATCATGCTGTACCTGATGGGCTTCGACCTGCTCACCGGCGTCTTCACGCTGGTGCCGTTCGCCGTCATCGCCCGCCGTCCCGGAGCCACCTGGGCCGGCATGTGGCGCAACTGGGGCCTCGTGTTCTGCGGCAACTTCGCCGGCGCGTTCATGGTGGCCGTGCTCATGGCGATCACCTTCACCTACGGGTTCTCCACGCCGCCCAACGAGATCGGGCAGGCCATCGGGCACATCGGCGAGGGGCGCACCGTCGGGTACGCCGACCACGGCGCCGCCGGCATGCTCACGCTGTTCGTGCGCGGCGTGCTGTGCAACTGGATGGTCTCCACGGGCGTCGTCGCGTTCCTCATGTCGAAGGACACGATCAGCAAGGCCGTCGTGATGTGGATGCCCGTGTTCCTGTTCTTCTACATGGGCTTCGAGCACTCCGTGGTGAACATGTTCCTGTTCCCCTCGGGCCTGCTGCTCGGCGGCGACTTCACCGTCATGGACTACCTGGTCTGGAACGAGATCCCGACCGTGCTCGGCAACCTCGTCGGCGGCCTGACGTTCGTCGGCCTGCCCCTGTACCTCACGCACTACCGCACCCGGCCCGAGCGTCGTCGGCCCGCGCCCGCGGCCGTCGCCGAGGAGCGCGTGGCCACGCCGGTCGGCTGACCGCGCTCCACGCACCGCCCGCACCGAGATCACCCGACGAAGGGACACCCGTGGACCCGATCATGACCAAGGCCGCCGCGGCCGAGCAGGTCGTCACCGCCCGCCTGCGCTCCGGCCTCACCTGGCAGGAGATCGCCGACAAGGTCGGCGCCCCGGTCGTCTGGACGACGGCCGCCCTGCTCGGCAACCACCCGATGACGGCGGACCAGGCGTCCGCGGCGTGCACGCTCCTCGGCCTGGGCGAGGACGTCGCCGAGGCCCTGCGGCTGCAGCCCTACCGCGTGCGTGACGAGGCGGTGCTCACCGACCCGACGATCTACCGCTTCACCGAGGCGCTGGCCGTGTACGGGCCGGCGCTCAAGGAGCTCATCCACGAGGAGTTCGGCGACGGCATCATGTCGGCGATCAACTTCCAGGTGGACATCGCCCGCCGTCCGCACCCGGACGGCGACCGGGTGGTCGTGACCCTCGACGGGAAGTTCCTCGACTACCGCTGGTGACGACCGCCCGCCGCTACCGCGCGCCGCGCACCAGCGCCTCCAGCTCGGCCTCGTCGAGCAGGCGGCGGGGGCGCACGGTGGTGCCGCTCGCGACGTAGACGAACGCGGCGGACACCCTGTCGACCGGCAGCCCCGTGTAGCGGGACCACGCGAGCCGGTAGACGGCGAGCTGCACCTCGCGGGCCGAGCGCGCGGCCGCGTCGCGCGGCTCGTGCCCGGTCTTCCAGTCCACGACGACGACGGCCGGCGCCTCGCCCTCCCCGGGGGGCGGGGCGCCCGGGTCGGGGAAGACTGCGTCGATCCGGCTGCGGAGCATGACGCCGCCCACGGGCGTCTCGACGTCCACCTCGACCGCGAGCGGCGTGCGGGACGCCCACTCCGACTCCGTGAAGCGCTGGCGCAGCGTCTCCAGGTCGACGTCGGGGGCGATCTCGCCGTCCTCCGCGCCGGGCAGGTCGTCGACGTCGACCAGGGACGACGACGTGAAGAACCGCTCCACCCACTCGTGGAAGTGCGTGCCGCGGCGGGCGTGCACCGTGGGCTCCTGCGGCACCGGGCGGCGCAGCTGGAGCGCGAAGCCGTCTCGGTCCCCGGCGAGCCGCACCAGGCCCGACGCCGACACGTGCGCCGGCATCTCGACCTGCCGCGCCCCGCGCTCGCCGCGCTCCGTGAGCAACGTGCGGGCCAGGAGCACCAGGTCGCGCCCCGACGCGTCGCGCAGCACGCCGGTCGGGGCGCCGCCCTCCGGCCTCGCAGGGTCGTGCCGCGCCGCCTCGACCCGGGCCGCCGACGCGCGCAGCACGTCGCGCGGCGTCGGGTCCGTTTCGCCGCCCGGTCCGGGCCGTGCGTCCGCCGCCGGATCGGGCTCGGCGTCGTCCGCCGACCCCGTCGCCGACCCTGTGGACCGTTCGGGCGGGGGCCACGGCGCGGCGTGCTCCACGGCGTCGCGCGGGTTGCCCGCCGCGGGGTCGGGCTGGCCCGCCCAGCCGCCGGCGTCGACCACCCCGGCCTCGACGAGCTCCGCGAGGAACGGCGAGACGCGCCGCGGGGTGCTGCCGGTGCCCCACCAGTGCCCGGTGAGAAAGAGCTCCCGGCGGGCACGCGTGAACGCGACGTAGGCGAGCCGCCGCTCCTCGGCGAGGCGGTGCGCGCCGCTGTCCGCGCGGAACTGGTCGCGCCGGGCGGCGAGGTCCTTGGTGTCGGCGGCCTCCGCCCAGCTGAACTCGGGCAGGTCGGGCGCGTCGCCGCGCAGGTGGTACGGCAGGGCGGAGACGTCGGTGAGCCAGCCGCCGTCCAGGCGCCCCTGCGACGACTCGGCCTGGCTGGGGAACACCCCGTCGACGAGTCCGGGCACCGCGACGACGTCCCACTCCAGGCCCTTCGCCGCGTGCGCCGTGATGACCTGGACGGCGTCCGGGTCTGGCTCGCGGACCGGCATGTCGAGGCCGCGCTCCTGGTCGCCGGCGACACCGAGCCAGGCGAGGAACGCGCCGAGGGTCGCGACGTCGGCGGACTGCGCGAAGCTCGCGGCGACGTCGCGGAACGCGTCGAGGTGCTCCCGCCCGCGCAGGCTCACGCCGGCGGCCGCCCCGCCGCCGGGGCCGTTCCCGACGCCGACGACCGGGGTGAGCGTGTCCGCGAGCACCTGCGCCGTGGCGACCTCGACGTCGAGGCCGAGCGCGCGCTCGGCCGCCACCACGAGCTCCGGCAGGGAGAGGTAGGTGAGGCCCCGCAGCTCGCGCAGCAGGCGGGCCAGGGCGGCCAGCCGGCCGTGGCCCGCGGCGGACAGGATGCGCCCGTCTCGGGCGGCCCGGCCCGGCGCCGGCAGGTCGTCGAGCGCGTCGACGATCGAGCGGTGGTCCACGACGTCGCCCTCGACGACCACGGGCGCGTCGCCGTCGTCCTCCCCCGGCGCCTCCTCCCGTGCGGCGGCATGATCGACCGGCCGGGCGCCGTCGGCCCGCGCCAGGTCGGACGCCCACGAGCCGAGGGCGTGCAGGTCGGCAGCGCCGAGGTTGACCCGCGGCCCGGTGAGCAGCCGCAGCAGCGAGTCGCCCCGCGACGGGTCGTGCACGGCTTCGAGCAACGCGACGACGTCCACCACCTCCGGCGTGGACAGCAGGCCGCCCAGACCGACGACCTCGACGGGCAGGCCGCGGCGCCGCAGCGCGACCTCGACCGCCGCGAACTGCGACCGCGCCCGGCAGAGCACCGCGGCCGTCACGCGGTCGGAGCCGTCGCGACGGGTCGCGCGGCGCCAGCGTGCCGCGACGAACTCCGCGGCCGCCTCCGCCTCCTCGTCGCTCGTCGCGGCGACGTGCGCGCGCACGACGCCCGCCCCCGCGCCGGGACGCAGGTCGAGCGGCGGCACGTCCACGCCCGCGCCGGTGTGCCGCGCGCGCTCGCGCAGCGGCGCCGCGGCGACGTTCGCGGCCGCCAGCACGGCCGCGTCGTTGCGCCACGACGTGCTCAGGAAGCGCACGGCCGCCGGCGCGCCGGCGCGGGTCCGGAACCGCTCGCCGAAGCGGGCCAGCCCCGACGCCGAGGCACCCCGCCAGCCGTAGATCGACTGGTGCGGGTCGCCCACGGCGGTCACGGCGTGCCCGCCGCCGAACAGCCCCGCCAGCAGCTCCACCTGGGCGTACGACGTGTCCTGGTACTCGTCGAGCAGCACCACGGGGAACCGGGAGCGCTCCGTCGCGCCGACCGCGGGCACCGACCGTGCGAGCTCCGCCGCGAACGCGATCTGGTCGCCGAAGTCGAGCGAGTCCGCGACGCGCTTGCGGCGCCGGTACTCCGCGACGAGGTCGAGCAGGCGGGTGCGTTCCGCCACCGAGTCGATCAGACCCTGGATCTCCTTGGTCCGCTTCTTCTGGCGCGGGCCGAGCGGCAGCGCGTCCAGCCGGGCGACGACGTCGGTCAGCGCGTCGCGCGCCTCGTCCACGGGCAGGAGGTGCTCGCCGAGCTCGCCCGACAGCGCCAGGACGGCGCCGGTGACGGTGCTCACCGCCTTGTCGGTGCCGAGGTCGTCGGCCCACGACTCCACGACCTGCGCCGCGAGCTGCCACTGGTTCGCCTCGCCCAGCAGGCGGGAGCCCGGCTCGATGCCGAGCCGCAGCCCGTGGTCGGCCACCAGGGACGCCGCGTACGCGTTGTAGGTCGCGACCGTCGGCCGGGCGAGCAGGTCGAGCCCCGACGTCGCGCGGCCCTGGGCGCGGGCGAGCTGCGCGAGACGGGACTGCACGCGCTGGGTGAGCTCTGCCGCCGCCTTGCGCGTGAACGTCAGCCCGAGCACCTCCTCGGGCGCCACGAGCTCGTTGGCGATGAGCCAGACCACGCGCGCCGCCATCGTCTCCGTCTTGCCAGACCCGGCGCCCGCGACGACGAGCACCGGCTCCAGCGGCGCCTCGATGACCGCGACCTGCTCGTCGGTGGGCGACGGGCGCCCCAGCAGCTCCGCGATGTCGCGCGCGGACAGCCGCGGCTCCGCGGGCCGCGGCGCGCCGGGACCGCCGTCGGCCGCTGCGCCGCCGAGGAGAGCGGCATCGTCGAACAGCACGGCGTCGTCGAACAGCACGGCGTCCGGGGAGGCGGCGCCGACGCCCCCGGAACCGAGGCCTGCCAGCTCCGGGAACCCGAGGTCGGCCTCGCGACCCGGCTCGCCGAGCGCGGCCCACGTCTCGTCCGCGAAAGTCCCGGCGAGGTCGTCGCCGTCGGGGCCGCCGCGCCGCGGCTCGGGCACGGCCGGCCCGGTGCTGCCGTCGCCGGTCACTCGATCACGTTCCTTCCCTCGGGCTGCACCGGGCACGACCGGCGCACCGGGCACATCGGGCACAGGTCGTTCTCGTGCGCGGTGAAGCGGCCCGCCGCCATCGTGTCGGCGGCGCTCTCCACCAGCGCCCGCGCCCAGCTCGACCCGTCCTCGCCGACCTGGAGCGCGGGCTGGTCGCGCAGCGTCGGCCCCACGGTCGGCGTCCCGACGTACACGAGGCGCGCGCCCGCGCTGGACGTGCCGGGCGGCAGGTCGAGGGCACCCTCGGACACTGCGAGCTGGTACGCGCCGAGCTGCGGGTGCTCGGTGGCCTTCGCCCGGGCGGGCGCGCTGCGGCCGGTCTTGAGGTCGGCCACGGCCACGCCGTCGTCGCCCGCGTCCTCGACCCGGTCGATCTTGCCGCGCAGCCGCGCCCGGCCCACCGTGAGGTCGAAGTCCGGCTCCACGAGCAGCGGGTCGCCCGCCTCCGCGTAGTAGGCGGCGAGGCGCTCGATCATCCGCTCGGCCCGGTTCCGCAGCTGCCGCGCGGGCCACCCGTCGGGCAGCGCGAGCTCGGGCCAGCGGCGGTCGAGCTCGGCGCGCAGCGCCGTGAGCGAGGCCTTCGGGAGGTCCTCCGCGATCGCGTGGACCAGCGTGCCGAGCGTCTGGTGCGTGGCGTCGGGCGCCGTGGCCCCCGCCGACTCGAACGCCCACTTCAGGGCGCACGTGCTCACCGTCTCCACCTTGGACGGCGAGACCGTCACGACGTCGTCCGGCCCCCACAGCGGCGCCTCGCTCGACGTCGTCGCCACCCCGTACCAGGTGCGCGGGTCGGCCTCCGCGACCCCTACGTCGGCCAGGTCCGCCAGCAGCGCGGCGGCGA
This sequence comes from Isoptericola sp. NPDC019482, assembly GCF_040632295.1. Taxonomy (NCBI): domain Bacteria; kingdom Bacillati; phylum Actinomycetota; class Actinomycetes; order Micrococcales; family Promicromonosporaceae; genus Isoptericola; species Isoptericola sp. NPDC019482. Next base: position 5,527 of record NZ_JBEYBQ010000030.1, on the reverse strand, counting down.
CGCCGGCCGGCCCGTCCGGTCGCCCGTCGTCCGGGACGTCCGGGCTCGGGTGGCCGGCCTCGCGCACCAGCGTCGCGCGCGCCTCGGCCACGACGCCGCGCAGGTCGAGCGGCGGGCCCACGGTCACGCGCCGCGGGTCCGGCCCGTCCGCGTCGGTGCGGTCGCCGTCGGGCGGCGCGACGAGGTCGAGGAACACCGACGGAGCGTCCTCGGCGTCCTCGACCGCGGTCACCACCAGCCGGCGCCGCGCCCGCGACGTCGCGACGGCGAACGCCCGCAGCTCGTCCGCGAGCACCTGGCGGCGGGCCTCGGGCCCCATGCCGTGGGCGTCGTCGGACCGGCCGGCGAGCAGCTCGACGAGCGCCTGCGAGCCCAGCAGCGAGTCACGCAGCCGCAGGTCCGGCCACACGCCGTCCTGCACGCCCACGACCACGACGACGTCCCACTCGCGCCCCGCCGCGCCCGCCGGGGTGAGCGCCTCGACCGCGTGCGCGCCCACGGCGGACGCGGCCAGGGAGTCGGCGGGCAGGTCCTGCGACGCGAGGTAGTCGACGAAGGCGGCGACGGGTGCGCCGGGCATGCGGTCCACGTAGGTCTCCGCGGCGCGGAACAGGGCGAGGACGGCGTCCAGGTCGCGGTCCGCGCGCGCCCCGGCGGGGCCGCCCGCCAACGCCTGGTCGCGCCACCGGTCCGCGAGCCCGGTGGCCGCCCACACCGCCCACAGCACGGTCTGCGCCGTGGCACCCGGCTCGCCGGCCGCCGCCCGGCCCGCGGCCAGCACCCGCGCGACGGCGACCGGGCCGCGTCGCACCGGCGCCGCGAGGGTCTCCGCCCGCGCCGGGTCGTCCAGCACCTCGACGAGCAGCGCGTCCGACGACCGCCCGCCACCGCCCGACAGCTCCTCCGCCCGCAGCGCGCGTCGCAGGCGGCGCAGCGCCACGGCGTCGAGCCCGCCCACCGGCGAGGTGAGCAGCAGCGCCGCGGTCTCCGGGTCGAGCGCCGAGCCGACCCCGGGCTCCCCCAGCTCGTCCGCGATGAGCCGGTCGACGCCGCCGCCCGCGGCGCACACCCGCAGGGCCGCCAGCAGGGGCGACGCCGCAGGCTCGTCGCGCAGCGGCAGGTCGGAGCCGAGCAGCGCCACCGGCACCGACGCCGCGACGAGGTCGCGTCGCAGCGACGCCAGGCGGTCGCCGCTGCGTGCGACCACCGCCATCCGCTCCCACGGCGTGCCGTGCAGCAGGTGCTCCGCGCGCAGCTCCCGCGCCACGAACGCCGCCTCCTGCGCGGGGCCCGCGAGCACCGCGACCTGCACGCCGCCCGGGGTCTCTTCCGTGCCGCCGTCGCCCGCGGGGGCCTTCGCGCCCGCACGCCCCGGTCCCTCCGCCGTCGTGGCCGGGGCCGCCTCCGGCGAGAGCGCCGACGCGTCCCTGGACAGGTCCTCCGCTCCCCGCTCGCCGCCGACGTCAGCGGTGTCGACCGGCTCGGCCCGGTCGACCGCGGCCGGGCGCGGCCCGGCGCCACGATGCAGCGCGCCGGAGACGGTCGCGATGCGCGACGTGACGGCCCGCGTCACAGCCCGGAGCTCCTCCGGCTGGCGCCACGCCGTGCCCAGCACGACGGTGCGCGCGTCGAACGCGCCCACGACGCCGGCGCGCGCGGGCGCCGCCGCGCGACCGACCAGCCCGGGCGACGCGCCACGGAACCCCTGCACCGCCGAGTCCGGGTCCGCGAGCAGCACGAGCCGCGCGCCCGCGTCGTGCAGCACGTGCAGCAGGCGCGCCGTGGCGACGGTCGCCTCCTGGTAGTCGTCGACGACGACGAGGTCCCACGACGGCCGCGGCACGTCCGGCAGCTCGTCGTCCCAGCCCGCGAGGGCGTGCGCCGCCTCGTCGATCACTCCCGCCGGGTCGTACCGCGCGCCCGCGTCGGGGGTGCCGAGCCGCAGCGTCGTGACGTCCAGGTACTCCTCGTACAGCTGCGCCGCGAGCACCCACTCCGGTCGGTCGTGGCGCCGCCCCAGCTCGTCGAGGTCCACCGGGCCGAGCCCGCGCTCCGCCGCACGCATGAGCAGGTCGCGCAGCTCCTGCCGCAGCCCGCGCAGGCCGAGCGACTCCTCGGGCAGCCCCGGCGGAAGCGCGAGGTCGGTCCCCTCTCCCAAGAGATGCCCGTCGAGCAGCTCGGCCAGCACGAGGTCCTGCTCCGGGCCGGAGACCAGCGTGGGCGCCGCGTCACCGTGCGCCGCCGCGCGCGACCTCAGCACCGCGAACGCCGCCGACGCGGGCGTGCGCACCATCGGTGCCCCGACCGTCCGGCCCGCGCGCGCCGTCACCTCGTCGCGCAGCCGCGCCGCCGACCGGCGCGACGCCGCGAGCACCAGCACGCGCGACGGGTCGACACCCGCAGCGCCGTCGTCGTCGCACATCGCCCGCACCGCCACCGACGTCGCGACCGTCGTCCGCCCCGTCCCGGGCGCGCCGACCACGAGCGTGACGTCGCCCTCGAGGGCGGCCGCGACCGCGGCCTCCTGCGTCGCGTCCAGCACGACGTCGGCGCTCGCGACCTCGGCGGGCTCCGGCACCACGAGGCGCACGGCGGGAGGGGCTGCTGACGTCACGGGACCGATTCGACCATGCCCCACCGACAGCCCCACCGACGGCCGGTCCCGCGGGCCCGCGACGCGCCGGTTTCACCCTCCGCTGACAAACGCGCCCCGTGCCCGTCCCGGTGCCTGGCGGTGGCTAGGATCGACGGGACGTCCGGGTGACCGGGAACGACAGACGGCCGCACGGCCGACAGACGCGCGTCGGCACGACCGGCGCGGCTCGCGAAGGAGACAACGTGGAGATCACGATCGGTGTGCAGAACCTGGCCCGCGAGCTGGTCGTCGAGACCGACCAGACGGCGGAGGACGTGACCGCCGCGGTGCGCGGGGCGATCGCCGACGGCGGCGTCCTCGAGCTGACGGACTCGCGCGGCCGCACGATCCTGGTGCCGACCGCGACGATCGGGTACGTCGAGGTGGGCTCCACCGAGCAGCCGAGGGTCGGCTTCGGGGCCCTCTGACGCGCGTCAGGCCGCGAGACCCAGGCGGTCCATCCGGCGCGTGTGCTCGGCGGTGAGCCGCGAGACGAGCCACGCCTGCGCGGACGCGCCGCCGTCGTCGCTGGCCGCCCGAGCGCGGGCGGCCAGCGCGGCCAGCGGCGGGTGCGCCGCGAGCAGCACGGGGACGAGCCCCAGCGCCTCGCCGACGACGCGACGCCCCCACAGCGCCAGGCGAGAGGCGAGCACGCCGTCCGCCGCGGCGGCCCCTGCGAGCACGGCGGTCGCGGGGTCGTCGGTGCGCGGCTCGCCCACGGCGGCCACGAAGCCCGCCGCGCCGTCGGGCAGGCCCGCCGCGAGCTCGCGGCACAGGTCCTGCGCGACGCCGAGCCCGACGACGCTCTTGAGCAGGCCCTCCGCCCAGCCGGACGGGGTGGTGCGGGCGTCGAAGTCGGCCAGTGCGCCGTCGAACGGCGTCATCACCGCGGCCGAGCCTTCCGGCCCCGGCACGCCGACGAGGTCGAGCAGCCTCTGTTGGCGCTCCAGCGCCTCGCCCGCCGCGATCGCCAGCGTCTGCCGGGCGCCGAGGTCCGGAGCGTCGACCGACCGCGCCGCGAGCAGCCCGAACGCCGCCAGCCCCGTGTAGGCCGCGAGCCCCACGAGCGTCGTCAGGGCGGGGTCCGGGGTGCTCGGCTGCTGGTCCACGCGCCTCAGGATAAGGCGACCGGCCACGTCACACCCCGGCCGGGCACCCGTCGCGTACCATGGTCGTGTACTTCGGTTGCCCGGTCGTCACGCCATGGGTCTCAATCCACTGACTCGACCGCAGCGGCCCGGCGGGATCCCCGCCGAGCCTGAGCGACGTTCTTCCGCGATCGGCTGCCGACCACCTCGGCGCTCCTTGCGACCCGAACACGGCCCGTCGCCGGACCTCCGGCCCGATCGGGAGCCCGGTTCGCGTGCGCCGACGAGCAGACGAAGGTACCCGTGACCACGACCGAACCCGCCGCCACCGCGGCCCCCACGGCTCCCGCCACCGGCGAGCCCGACTACTCCACCCCCGCCGCCATCCAGGCGCAGGACGTCTCCTTCGCGGACTTCGGGGTGCGCCCCGAGATCGTCGAGGCCCTGCGCGAGTCCGGCATCACCCACCCGTTCCCCATCCAGGCGATGACGTTGCCGGTGGCCCTGCAGGGGCACGACATCATCGGCCAGGCGAAGACCGGCACGGGCAAGACCCTCGGCTTCGGCGTGCCGCTGCTGCACCGCGTCGTCGCGCCCGGCGAGCCCGGCTACGACGAGCTGCCCGCCCCCGGCAAGCCGCAGGCGATCGTCGTCGCGCCGACCCGCGAGCTCGCGGTGCAGGTCGCGAACGACCTCGCCACCGCCTCGAAGAAGCGCTCCGTGCGCATCGCGCAGATCTACGGCGGGCGCGCGTACGAGCCGCAGATCGACATGCTGAACAGCGGAGTTGAGGTCGTCGTCGGCACGCCGGGCCGCATGGTCGACCTGCTCAACCAGGGCCACCTCAACCTCACCCGCGCGGCCACGGTCGTGCTGGACGAGGCCGACGAGATGCTCGACCTGGGCTTCCTGCCCGACGTCGAGAAGATCCTCGCCCGCACGCCCGCGGTGCGGCACACCATGCTGTTCAGCGCGACGATGCCCGGCCCGGTCGTCTCGATGGCCCGCCGCTACATGTCGCAGCCCACGCACATCCGCGCGGCGGAGCCGGACGACGACGGCGCGACCGTGAAGAACACGCGCCAGGTCGTCTACCGCGCCCACGCGCTGGACAAGGTCGAGGTGCTCGCCCGCCTGCTGCAGGCCGAGGGCCGCGGCCGCACCATCGTGTTCGCCCGGACCAAGCGCACCGCGGCGAAGGTGTCCGACGAGCTGCGCGACCGCGGCTTCGCGGCCGGCGCCATCCACGGCGACCTCGGCCAGGGCGCGCGCGAGCAGGCCCTGCGCGCGTTCCGGCACGGCCACATCGACGTCCTCGTCGCGACGGACGTCGCGGCGCGCGGCATCGACGTCGACGACGTCACGCACGTCGTCAACTACCAGTGCCCCGAGGACGAGCGCACCTACCTGCACCGCATCGGCCGCACCGGCCGCGCGGGCAAGCAGGGCACCGCGGTGACGTTCGTCGACTGGGACGACGTGCCCCGCTGGCAGCTCATCGACCGCACCCTCAACCTCGGGTTCCCGGAGCCGGTCGAGACGTACTCGAGCTCGCCGCACCTCTTCTCCGACCTGGGCATCCCCGAGGGCACCAAGGGCCGCCTGCCGAAGAGCAAGCAGCAGCTGGGCGGCCTGGAGGCCGAGGAGCTCGAGGACCTCGGCGAGACGGGCAAGCGCCACAGCTCGTCCGGCGGTCAGCGTGACGGCCACGCTCGACGAGCGGGAGCTGCGCGGCGTGCTCGGGCACGAGCTGATGCACGTGTACAACCGCGACATCCTCACGTCGTCGGTGGCGTCCGCGATG
>NZ_JBEYBQ010000029.1:0-56535 GCF_040632295.1 Isoptericola sp. NPDC019482 | reverse complement strand
AACCCGCGAGATAGAGAGGGGGTGGACCAGGATCGGTCCACCCCCTCTCCATCTCGCGGGTTTCCCCTCTCTATCTCGCGGAGGTGGGGGCCGGTGCCACGGGGGCGAACCGGCCGGGCAGCTCGCGCTTGAGGATCTTGCCGCTCGGGCCGAGGGGGAGCTCGTCCACCACGTGCACGACGCGGGGGTACTTGAACGCGGCCACGCGCTCGCGGATCCAGGTGACGAGCGCGTCGGCGTCGATGGTGCGCCCGTCGGCGGGCACGACGGCGGCGTGGATCTCCTGACCATGCAGCGGGTCGGTGACGCCGAAGACGGCGGCCAGCGCGACGTCGGGGTGGGAGATCAGCGTCGCCTCCACCTCGGTGGGATACACGTTGTACCCGTTGCGGATGATCATGTCCTTCTTGCGGTCGGTGATCGCGAGGATGCCGTCGGCGTCGAGGGTGCCGAGGTCGCCGGTGCGGAACCAGCCGTCGACGACGGCCGCGGCGTCGGCGTCCGGGCGCCCCAGGTAGCCCTTGAGCAGGTTGTGCCCGCGCACCACGATCTCGCCGAGCGCGCCCGGCTCCGTCAGCAGGTGCACCTCGTGGTCGATCACGGCGTCCGCGACGGCGACGTCCACGCCCCACATCGGGCGGCCCACGGTGCCGGGCCGGATCGGCTCGAACACCGTGTTGAACGAGACGCTGGGGGACGTCTCCGTGAGGCCGTACCCCTCGTGCACCTCGGCGCCGTAGGCGGAGGCGAACTCCTCGAGCACGCTCACCGGCAGGGCCGCGCCGCCCGACACGGCATACCGCAGCGGCGGCCGGGCGTCGCTGCGGCGGGCGGCCTCCAGCATCCCGACGAACATCGTCGGCACGGCGGTGAACACCGTGGCCCGGTGCGCGACGAGGAGCTCGAGCGCCTGGTCCGGGTCGAACCGGGGCAGCAGCACCACCGACGCCCCGACGCGGAACGCGCAGTTCATCACCGCCATCTGGCCGAACGCGTGGAACAGGGGCAGGCCGCCGAAGACGACGTCGTCGTGCCGCAGGTCGAAGGAGTCGATGAGCGAGCAGTGCACCTGCTCCACCGCAGCCAGGTGGGAACCGACGGCGCCCTTGGGCAGCCCGGTGGTGCCGCTCGTGTAGAGGATGGTCGCGGCGGCGGTGGGGTGCACCGGCGTGTGCCGCACGACCGGGGTCGCCGCGACGGCCTCGTCCTCGAGGCGGGGGAGCACCGGGCCGCCCTGATCGGCGGCGGGGGCGAGGACCGTCAGCACGGGGACGCCCGCGCGCTCGGCAGCGGGGGCGGCCTCGGCGAGCATCGGCGCGGCCGCGACCACGACGTCGGCCCGGCTGTCGCGCAGCACGAACTCGATCTCGCCGGCCCGGAACAGCAGGTGGATCGGGACGACGACGGCGCCCAGCGTGAGCGCGGCGTAGTAGACGCGCGCGAAGTCGGGCACGTTCGGCACGACCATCGCCACGCGGGAGCCGCGTCCGATCCCGCGCGCCGCGAGGGCGCCGGCGTAGGCGCGGGTCTGGTCCCACAGCTCGCCGTAGGAGGTGGTGGTCCCCGCGAAGTGCAGGGCCGGGTAGTCGGGATGGCGTCGCGCCGTCTCCGCCAGCAGCGACGCCGCCGAGAGCGTCCCGAAGCCGGGGCCGTCGACGGCGTCGTCGGTGACGTCGTCGGTGACGTCGTCGGTGACGTGGTCGGTGACGTGGTCGGCGGTGGCGCGGGCTGGTCCGGGGGAGCCGGTGGCGGGGGCGCCGGGGTCGGGGATGGTGGTCATGTCCGGTCCTTTCGTCGTCGTCGATCGTGGACGGAGGTGGGTGGGGCTCAGGGGCGGAGCTCGGCCCGCCCGAGGGAGCTCAGGTGCACCTCGTCGGGGCCGTCGGCGAGGCGCAGGGCGCGGGCCGCGGCGAACATCTCCGCGAGAGGCTGGTCGCCCGACAGCCCGGCGGCGCCGAAGAGCTGCATCGCACGGTCGAGGACCGCCTGGACCGCGCGCGGCACGGCGATCTTGATGGCCTGGATCTCGCGCATGGCCTGCCGGTTGCCGACCGTGTCCATGAGCCACGCGGTCTTGAGGACGAGCAGGCGGAGCGCCTCGATCTCGACCCGGGAGGTCGCGACCCACTCGCGCACGACGCCCTGCTCGGCCAGCGGGCGGCCGAACGCGGTGCGCTCGCGGGCCCGCTCCGCGGCGAGCGCCAGCGCCCGCTCGGCCATGCCGAGGGCGCGCATGCAGTGGTGGATGCGGCCCGGCCCGAGGCGTGCCTGGGCGATGGCGAACCCCTCGCCCGCGCCGCCCAGCAGGTTCGCGGCGGGCACGCGGGCGTCGTCGAAGACGATCTCGGCGTGCCCGCCGTGGTCGCGGTCGTCGTAGCCGAACACGGTCAGGGGGCGCACGACCGTCACGCCGGGGGTGTCGCGCGGCACGAGCACCATCGACTGCTGCCGGTGGCGGGGCGCGTCGGGGTCGGTCTTGCCCATGACGACGAGCAGCGTCGCGCCGGGGTTCATCGCGCCGGTCGACCACCACTTGCGGCCGGTGATCACGAGGTCGTCGCCGTCGCGCCGGATGCGGGTGCCGACCTGCGAGGCGTCGCTGGAGGCCACGCCCGGCTCGGTCATGCAGAACGCGGACCGGATGCGCGCGTCGAGCAGCGGGTCGAGCCACTCGCGCTGCTGGTCGGGCGTGCCGAAGTGCGCGAGCAGCTCCATGTTGCCGGTGTCGGGCGCCGCGCAGTTGAACGCGGCCGGGCCCAGCCGGGGGCTCCAGCCGGTGAGCTCGGCCAGCGGCGCGTACTGGAGGTTCGTGAGGCCGGCGCCGCGGTCACCGGCGGGCCCGTCGCTCGGGAGGAACAGGTTCCACAGGCCCTGCTCGCGCGCGGCGGCCTGCAGGTCGCGCACCACGGGCGGCGGGGACCAGTCGTCCGGGGCGGCCGCGAGCTGCGCGTCGAGCACCGGCTCCGCCGGCAGCACGCGCTCGTCGAGGAACGCGCGGACCCGGTCGGTGAGCTCGGCGGTGCGGGCGTCGGGGGCGAAGTCCATGGTCAGGCCCTCCCGGCGGGCGTCGTGGGCGGTGTCGTGCTCGACGGCGTGGTCGGCGTCGTCGACGGCAGGTGTGCGAGACCGTCCTCGGCCAGCGGGGCGACGAGCGCGCCGATCCGGTCGAAGCCGTCGCCCACCGTCTCGCCCGCCCGGTAGCGGTAGTGGATCCCCTCGAGGATCACGGCGAGCTTGTACGCCGCGAACGCGCGGTACCAGGCCAGGTCGGGCGGCGCGGTGCCCGACCGTGCGGCGTAGGCGTCGACGAGCTCCGCGAACTCCGGGTAGCCCGCGCCCGGGACGACGGCGCTCAGCGCGCCGTTGTCGTCGGCGCCGTCCGGGGAGCCGTCCGCGCCGGTGAGGCCGCGGATGTCCCAGTACAGGCCGAGCATGCCGAGGTCGACCAGGGGGTCGCCGAGCGTCGCCATCTCCCAGTCGAGGACGGCGGCGACGCGGGGGGCGTCGGGCGGCCCGACGACGATCGCGTTGTCGAGGCGGTAGTCGCCGTGCACGATGCCGGTGCGCCCGCCCGAGTCGGGGACGCTCGCGGCGAGCCGGTCCTGCAGCGCGTCGAGGCGGGGCTGGGGGCGGGAGCGGGAGGCGTCGTACTGGCGCCGCCAGGTGGCGACCTGGCGGTCGAGGTAGCCGTCGGGGCGGCCGAAGTCCGCGAGCCCGACGGCGGCCGGGTCGACGGCGTGCAGGTCGGCGAGCACCTGCGCGAGCTCGAGTCCGAGGGCGTGGAGGCCGCCGGTCGTGAAGGCGGCGTTCTGCCCCGGCCGGGACAGCACCGTGCCTGCCACGTGCTCCATGACGAAGAAGACGGTGCCCGTGACCTCGGCCCGGTCGGTGTCGTCGACGACGTCGACGGTGCGGGGCACCGGCACGGGGCTGTCCGCGAGGGCGGTGACGACCCGGTGCTCGCGCCGCATGTCGTGCGCGGTGGACAGCACGTGACCCAGCGGGGGGCGCCGCACGACGAGCGGCACGCGGGCCCCGTCGACCCGGTAGGTGAGGTTGCTGCGGCCGCCGGCGATCACGCTCGCGGTGAGCTCGGTGCCGGCGCTCTCGCCGGGACCGCCGCCGGCGAGCTCGGGGTGCTCCCGCTCCAGCCATTGCCGCAGCCCTGCGGTGTCCAGTCCGGGCACGTCGGTCATCGATGACCACCTTCCGTCGACCCGGCTCGTCCCGGGGCTCGCGGCGAGCATACCGCGCAGTCGGTATGTGGAGCGACCATGCCTCCCGTCGCGTGCCGAACAGGCGGGTGGGGGCGTCGCCGCGGGGTCAGTCGAGGGTGGCGACCGCCTCGCGGATGCCGTCCGGCACGGGCACCGGGCGTCGGGTCTGCTCGTCGACGAACACGTGCGTGAACCGCCCGACCGCGATCGGCTCGTCGCCGCCCGCGCGCAGCACGTGCAGGTCCCAGGTGAGGCTGGTGCGCCCCAGGCGCTCCACGCCGATCCCCACCTCGAGCTCCTCGGGATACGACGCCGGGGCGCGGAACTCGCACGACGACGCGACGCACAGCCCGATCACGTCGCCGCGGGGGTCGAGCCCGCCGTGGGCGATCATCCACGCGTTCACGGCGGTGTCCATCGCGGCGTAGTACACGGTGTTGTTGACGTGGCCGTACTGGTCGTTGTCGTTCCAGCGCAGGGGGAACGGGTGACGGGCGCGGGGCATCGGTGCTCCTGGGGTCTCTGGGGTGGGGCGACGGCTCAGGCGGGGGTCGGCGGTACTCGCAGCAGGTGCCGGAACGCGACGGCGGCGCGGTCCGCCTCGGGCGCCTCGCCCGTGATCAGGTCGGCGTAGGTGAACGACTCGGAGACGCGCACCAGCAGGTAGGCGAGGGACGCCGGGTCGATGCCGCCGTCGCCCTCGCCGCCTTCGCCTGCGCCGTCGTCGAACGGGTGGTCGCCGATCTCGGTGCGGACCAGCCACTCGCACGTGGCGAGGAAGCGGTGCTGGATGGGGCTGGCCTTCGTGGTCAGCAGCCGCAGGGCGCGGGCGGGCTCCTTGGCGAGGAAGTCGCGGAAGTAGGGGGCGGTGATGAGGTCGCCCGCAAAGCGCGTGAGGAGGTCGGCGACCCGCGCCGCCCCGCGCTCGGACGCCGTCGCGCGATCGGCCTGGACCAGGGTGGGCACGGCCAGCGACCAGAGCACCTCGGTGAGCAACGCGTCGCGATTGCCGACCCAGCGGAACACGGAGGTGCGGTCCACCCCCAGGCTCGCGGCGAGGGAGCCCATGTCGAGGCGCCGGCCGGCGATGAACGTCTCGCGCGCGAGGTCGAACGCGCGCCGGGCGTCGGCGTGGGCGCCGGGGGCCAGGCGCAGGGACAGTGGCGTGGGCGCGGCCTCGAGGCCGACGGCCGCGACGGGCGCGTCGTGGTGCCCGCCGTCCGGCGCGGCGTCGCGCGCGTCGGCATGCAGCTCGGCATGCAGGTCGGTCGAGGTGCTGGTGGCGCTGTCCGGCATGCCCGCAGCCTAGTGCGGCGGGCCGAGATTCGTGCAACATCTTGGAAAATGATGCACGCGGGTGCACACTGGTCGCGTTCGACGACGATCGGAGCAACGATGACGTTCACCGCCCCGGCCCCCGACGTGGCCACCGTCCCCGCCCTGCTGGACGCCGACTTCTACGGCTTCCAGGGCCTGCTGTCTCCCCGCGAGCAGGAGGCGGCGCTCGCCGTACGCGAGTTCATGGAGCGCGAGGTGCGCCCCCTCGCCGACGACTACTGGGAGCGCGCGGAGTGCCCCGTGCACCTGTTCAAGCCCTTCGCCGAGCTGGGCACGGTGGGCGCGGCGTGGCCCGAGTGCGCGCCGTTCGAGAGCTCGGCCGTGTTCCGCGGCTGGATCGGCATGGAGCTGGCCCGCGTGGACTCCTCCTTCTGCACCTTCATCGGCGTGTCCTCGGGGCTCGCGATGAGCGCCATCGGGCTCGGCGGCTCGCCCGAGCAGCGCGCGCAGTGGCTGCCGCCCATGGCGAGCGGCGACCTCATCGGGGCGTTCGGCCTCACCGAGCCGCTGTCCGGCTCGGACACCGCCAAGGGCCTGCGCACCACCGCCACCCGCCACGGCGACACCTGGACGCTGCACGGCGCCAAGCGCTGGATCGGCAACGCGACCTTCGCCGACGTCGTCGTGATCTGGGCCAAGGACACCGCGGACGACCAGGTCAAGGGCTTCCTCGTGCGGAAGGGGACGCCGGGCTTCACCGCGACGAAGATCGAGCGCAAGCAGTCGCTACGGATCGTGCAGAACGCGGACATCGAGCTCGACGGCGTCCAGGTCGCGGAGGCCGACCGGCTGCAGCGCATCGACAGCTTCCGCGACGTCGCCCAGGTGCTGCGCGTCACCCGCGACGGCGTGGCCTGGCAGTCGCTCGGCACGATGATCGGCGCGTACGAGGCGGCCGTCGCGTACACGAGGCAGCGCGAGCAGTTCGGGCACCCGATCGCCAGCTACCAGCTGATCCAGGACAAGCTCGCCACCGCGCTCGCCAACGTCACCGCGAGCCTGGCCGTGTGCGTGCGGGTGTCCCAGCTGCAGGACGCCGGGACGCAGCGCGACGCGCACGCCGCGATGGCCAAGTCGTTCGTCACCACCCGCATGCGCGAGACCGTCGCCCTCGCCCGCGAGGCCTGCGGGGGCAACGGCATCACCCTCGACACCGGCGTCGCGCGGTACTTCGCCGACGCCGAGGCCGTGTACACGTTCGAGGGCACCCGGGACATGAACAACCTCATCGTCGGGCGCGAGATCACCGGCCACGCGGCGTTCGTCTGAGCCCGTCCGTCAGCGCCGCGCACCCCCTCGCACCACCGACCCGCACCGCTCTCCACCGACCCGCTCCGACCTCGCAAGGAGACACGACATGACCGAGGCGTACATCGTCGCCACCGCGCGCTCGCCGATCGGCCGCGCGCACAAGGGCTCGCTCAAGGACGTCCGCGCCGACGACCTCGCCGCGCGGATGGTCTCCGCGGCCGTCGCGCAGGTGCCCGGGCTCGACCCGGCCCGCATCGACGACCTGCTGCTGGGCTGCGGGCTGCCCGGCGGCAGGCAGGGCATGAACATGGCCCGCGTCGTGGCGGTCCTGAACGGCTGGGACTCCGTGCCCGGCACCACCGTGACCCGCTACTGCTCCTCCAGCCTGCAGACCACGCGCATGGCGTTCCACGCCATCAAGGCGGGGGAGGGCGACGTCTTCGTCTCCGCCGGGGTCGAGTCGGTGAGCGGCATGGCCGTCGGGTCGAGCGACGAGATCCCCGGGGTCGACCTCACGAACCCGCGCTTCGCCGACGCGCTGGAGCGCACCGCGAAGCGCGCCGTCGGCGGCGCCGGGACGTGGACGGACCCGCGTGCCGACGGCGGCCTGCCGGACGCCTACATCGCGATGGGCCAGACGGCGGAGAACGTCGCGGACCTGCGCGGCATCTCGCGCCGCGACCAGGACGAGTTCGCGGCGCGCAGCCAGCAGCGCGCCGAGGCGGCGATCGCGGACGGCTTCTGGGCGCGGGACATCACGCCCGTCACGCTCGACGACGGGACCGTGGTGTCCGCGGACGACGGCCCGCGCCCCGGGACGACGGTCGAGAAGCTCGCGACCCTCGACCCGGTGTTCCGCCCCGACGGCACGGTCACGGCGGGCAACGCGTGCCCGCTCAACGACGGGGCCGCCGCCGTCGTCGTGGTCTCCGACCGAGTGGTCGAGGAGCTCGGCCTCACGCCGCTCGCCCGCGTCGTGTCGACCGGCGTCACGGGCCTGTCGCCCGAGATCATGGGCCTCGGCCCGGTCGAGGCGAGCCGGCAGGCGCTCGGCCGCGCCGGCCTCGGGATCGACGACATGGACCTCGTCGAGATCAACGAGGCGTTCGCCGCGCAGGTCATCGCGTCGGCCCTCGAGCTGGGCATCGAGGACGAGCGGCTGAACGTGCACGGCGGCGCCATCGCCGTCGGGCACCCGTTCGGCATGACCGGCGCCCGCATCACGTCGACGCTCATCAACGGGCTCGAGGTGTCCGGCGGCCGCTACGGCCTGGAGACGATGTGCGTCGGCGGCGGGCAGGGCATGGCGATGGTGCTGGAGCGCGTCGCGTAGACCGACGACCCTCACCCCACGAACGCCTGCGTGCCCAGGACGACGGCGAGCGCGAGCCGCTCGGCGTCGTCGGTGTCGGGCTCGGCCCCGTAGACCATGACCCGCAGGTCGTCGCCCGCGACGACCAGCGTGTCGCAGTCGAGGGTGAGGCGCCCGACCGCGGGGTGGTCGACGACCTTGCGTCGGGACGGGACGTCGCGGCGCGCGACCTCGGCCGACTCCCAGAGCTCGACGAACCGCGGGCTCAGTGTGCCCAGCTCGGCCACGAGCCGCCGCACGCGGGGGTCGGCGGGGTAGCGCGCCGCCGTCAGGCGCAGGTCGCCGACCAGGCCGGCGACGAGGTCGGCGTACTCGTCGGCGGTGTGCACGACGCGCGAACCCGGCCCGACGAGGTGGCGCCACAGCGCGTTGCGCTCGATGCCGCGCCACGCCGTCGTCGCTCCGAGCAGGGCGTCGTACGCCGCGTTGGCCGTGACGAGCGTCCACGTCGCGTCGTAGACGGCGACCGGGCTGTCCGCCAGGCGGTCCAGCAGCCGCTGCACGCTGGGCGGGATCCGCGTCGGGACCACGCCGGTGCCCGGCACCGGGAGGCCCCCGAGGCGGAACAGGAGCTCCCGCTCGGGGTCCGTCAGGCGCAGCGCCCGCGCGAGCGCCTCGGCGACCTGTGCCGACGGCGACGTGGCGCGGCCCTGCTCGAGGCGCGTGAGGTAGTCCACCGAGATGCCGGCCCGGTCCGCCAGCTCCTCGCGGCGCAGCCCGGGCGCCCGCCGTCGCGCGCCGACGGGTACGCCCGCCGCGTCCGGGGTGACGCGGTCGCGCCAGCGGCGCACCGCCCGGCCGAGCTCCGTGGATCCCACGCGTCGAGTGTGCCTCCCGGGCGGCCCGGCTGTCCTGGCCCTGCCGGTCCTACGACAGCCCGACGACTGCCTGCCGCGACGCGCGGCGGCGAGGCTGACGGCATGACGACGACACTGATCACCGGAGCGACCATGGGCCTCGGCGAGGAGACGGCGCGCCGGCTCGCGGCCGTCGGCCACGAGGTGTGGATCGGGGCCCGCGACGCGGGCCGCGGGCGCGCCGTCGCCGCGAGGATCGGGGCGCGCGTTGTGCCCCTCGATGTCCTCGACGACGCCTCCGTGGCGGCCGCGGCCGACCTCGTCGAGGCGGCGGGCGGCCTCGACGTGCTGGTCAACAACGCCGGGATCGAGCCCCGCCTCGCCGGCAACGCGATCCCGACGCCCGCGGACGAGACGGCGGCCGACGTGCTGCGGACGTTCGCGACCAACGTGCTCGGCGTCGTCCGCGTCACGCACGCCTTCTGGTCGCTGCTGCACCGCTCGGCGGCGCCCGTGATCGTCAACGTGTCCAGCGGCCTGGCGTCGTTGACCGGGCTGAGCGATCCGTACAGCCCGACGCACTTCTACCCGGGGCTCGGCTACCCGGCGTCGAAGGCCGGGGTGAACGCGCTGACCGTCCAGTACGCGAAGGCGTTCCCAGCTGCGCGCGTCAACGCCGTCGAGCCGGGGTTCACCGCCACCGCGCTGAACGGCTTCGCCGGGACGCAGACCGTCGCCGAGGGGGCCGAGACCATCGTCCGGCTGGCGCAGCTCGGCCCCGACGGGCCGACCGGGACGTTCGTCTCCCGGGACGGCGTGCTGCCGTGGTGACGGCCGCGAGCCCGCGCCTCAGAGCCACTCGCCGTCGCGCATGAGGGTGCGGCCGGCGAGCTCGTCGACCTCGCGCCAGGCCTGGACGCGGTGGGGGCGGAGCACGAGGTAGACGTCGTGCTCGCGGCCGGGGCGCGGGTCCCAGTCCGCCTGCGCGGCGTAGCCCTCGGCGAGCTCGGGCGGCGCCTCGGCGACGCGGACCGAGCGCTCCAGGACGGCGTCGATCATGACGACGTCGCGCGTCGCCCCGAGGGAGAGCCGTGCGGTGCCGGTGGCGAGCAGGTTGCGGCCGGTGCGCGACGTCGCCTCGAGCGCGAGGACGACGCGGTCGTCGATCCATGCCAGCGACAGCGGGACCAGGTACGGCACGGGCATGCCGTCGTCGGCCACCGAGGCGGTGGCGACCCACAGGTCCCGCGCGGGGGTGCGGAGCATCGCCAGGGTGTCGGCCAGGCGCTGTTCGCGCGGGCGGGGACCGGGGGCGACCTGCGGGTTCGTCGTCATGGCGTCATCTTGCCTGACCCGGTCGGGGCCGGGCAGGGCGGGCTGCCCGATCAGCGTGGCTGGGTGTGTGCCCCGAGCCAGTCGGCCATCGTGTCGAGCGCGAGGTGGGTGTCGGCGACCGTGAGCACGAAGTCGGCCATCTCGATCTGTCCGCCGACGAGCCGGCGGCCGTTCATGGCGTAGAAGACGTGCACGAGGATCAGTGGCAGCCGCTTGTTCCCGTCGTGCAGCGGGTGGAGGCGGTTGGCCGAGTCCATGAGCGCCGCGGCCTTGAGGTCGAGCCCTTCGTAGAGCTCGACGTCGTACATGCGCGACCTCGGCCTCTGGCACACGGAGTCCAGGAGGCCGAGGTCGCGCACCTGCCAGTCGTTGCGGTCGACGACGGCGAGGGCGTCGGTCAGGGCGACGTACCGTGTCACGCGAGGCGGTCCAGGGCTTCGCCCCAGGAGTCCATGGCGTCCGTGATGTAGGCCTGGATGTTCTCGTCGCCCGCCTCGTCGAGAAGCCGTTCGAGCGCCTCGCCCTGCGTCAGGTGCTGCGCCTCCGCGCGCGCCTTGAGCCGGTCGCGCACCGCGGTCGGCACCTTGATGGTCGTCATCTCCACCGGCGTGGTCATACCGCGAGTATACCCGCCGCCTACCGCTCGGGGACGTACAGCGCCAGCGTCTGTGCGACGAGCGCCGGCTTGTCGATCCCCTCGATCTCGACGGTCACCGTCGAGGCCAGCCGCACGCCCTGGGCGACGGTCTCGGCGCCCGTGAGCTCCGTCGTCGCGCGCACGCGCGAGCCGGCGGGGACGGGGTGCAGGAAGCGCACCTTGTCCAGGCCGTAGTTCATCGCCATGGCGACGCCGCCCACCTCGACCAGCGACGACGCCAGCCGGGGCAGCAGCGACAGGGTGAGGAACCCGTGGGCGATCGTCGTGCCGAACGGGCCGTCGGCGGCGCGCCACGGGTCGACGTGGATCCACTGGAGGTCCTCGGTGGCGTCGGCGAACGCGTCGATGCGCTCCTGCGCGACCGGGAACCACTCGCCCGTGGCTCTTTGCCCGACGGCGTCGCCCAGCGTGGCGGGGGAGGAGACCTTGATGGTCGTGCTCACGCCTTGCTCCACTCCCGTCACGCCTTCGGCCCGCCCGCCACGTAGAGCACCTGGCCCGAGACGAACGACGCCTCCTCGGAGCAGAAGAACGACACGGCGGCCGCGATGTCCTCCGGCTGCCCGACCCGCCCGACGGGCACGTCCTTGGCGGCCTCGGCGTGGAACTGCTCGGGCGTCATGCCGATGCGCTCGGCCGTCGCCGCGATCATGTCGGTGGCGATGACGCCGGGCGCCACCGCGTTGGCGGTGACGCCGAACTTGCCCAGCTCGATCGCGAGCGTCTTGGTGAACCCCTGCATGCCCGCCTTCGCGGCGGAGTAGTTCGCCTGGCCCCGGTTGCCCAGCGCGGACGTGCTGGACAGGTTGACCACGCGGCCCCAGCCGGCGGCGACCATGTGCGACTGCACGGCCCGCGTCACGACGAACGCGCCGCGCAGGTGCACGCGCAGCACGGCGTCCCAGTCGTCCTCGGACATCTTGAACAGCAGGTTGTCGCGCAGGATGCCGGCGTTGTTCACGACGATCGTCGGCGCGCCGAGCTCGTCGGTCACGCGCGCGACGGCGGCCTCGACCGCCGCGGCGTCGGCGACGTCCACGCCGATCCCGATCGCCCGCCCGCCGGCGGCGACGATGCCGGCGGCGGTCTCGGCGGCCTGCTCCTCCAGGAGGTCGAGGACGGCGACGGCGTGGCCGTCGGCGGCCAGGCGGCGCGCGGTCGCGGCGCCGATGCCGCGGGCGCCGCCGGTGACGACGGCGACGCGCGGGGTGGAGTCGGTGGTGGCGGTCATGCGGTGTTCCTCTCGTCGAAGGTGATGAGCTGGCGCAGCTGGGCGCCGGCGGCGAGCTGGTCCAGGGCGGTGGGCAGGTCCTCGAGCCCGATGCGGGCCGAGACGAGCGACTCGAGCGGCAGGCGGCCTGCGCGCCACAGGTCGATGTACCGCGGGATGTCGCGCCGCGGCACGGACGACCCGAGGTAGGAGCCCACGACGGTGCGGGCCTCGGCCGTCAGGGTCAGGGGCGCGACGGACGCGCGGGCGTCGGGGCCGGGCAGCCCGGCCGTGACGGTGGTCCCGCCGGGCGCGGTGAGTGCCAGGGCGGTCTCGAACGCACGCGCCGACCCGGCCGCCTCGACGACCACGGGCGCCCGCTCGCCGCCGTCGAGGGCCGCGTCGAGGGCCTCCGTGGGGGTGCAGGCCGTGGCGCCGAGGTTGCGGGCGAGGTCGAGCTTGGCGGGCACCGGGTCGACGCCCAGCACCTCGTGCCCCAGGGCGCGCGCCACGAGCAGGGCGGCCATCCCGACGCCGCCGAGCCCGACGACGGCCACGCGGTCGCCGGGCGCCGGGCGGCCGGCGTTGACGACCGCGCCGCCGCCCGTGAGGACCGCGCAGCCCAGCAGGGCGGCGACGTCGGCGGGCACGTCGTCGTCCACCGGGACGACGGAGGTGCGGTGCACGACGGCGTGGGTGGCGAAGGCGCTGGCGCCCAGGTGGTGGTGCACGAGGGTGGGGCCGCGGTGCAGCCGTACCGCGCCGCCGACGAGCGTGCCGGCCGCGTTGGCGGCGCTGCCCACCGAGCAGGGCAGCCGGCCGTCCGTGGCGCAGGCCGCGCAGGTGCCGCACCGCGGCAGGAACGTCAGGACGACGCGGCGGCCGGGGACGATGCCGTCGGGCTCGCCGTCGGCGTCGTCGGCGCTGTGCTCCGACCCGGCGCCGACCGCCTCCACGATCCCGGCGGCCTCGTGGCCGAGGAGCATGGGGACAGGGCGTTCGCGGCTGCCGTCCACCACGCTCAGGTCGGAGTGGCACAGCCCGGCGGCCTCGATGCGGACGAGGAGCTCGCCGGGGCCGGGCGGGTCGAGCTCGAGGGTGGTGGCACGCAGCGCCCCGGAGGTGGCGTACGGCGGAGGTGCTCCGGTGCGGTCCAGCACGGCGCCCACGATCTGCACGGTCGACCTCCTCGTCGTCGAGGGCCCAGTCTGCTCCCGAGAGCCCTTTCGTTCGACATACCGACTGCGCGGTATGTCGAGTGCAGCGTACACGAGCCGGGCGCTCACCCGGACGACCTGCGCGGTTGACAGCGGTCGCCACCGCGACGTCTACTGACAGTGTTCGAACAAGCGTTCGAACGCGATGTTCGCGTCGTGCTGGTCGTTGCTGGTCCATTGCTGGTCATGGTCCGCCGGGTCTCTCCCGCGTCGGGCCCGGGGGGAGGTCGCGTGACGGTCGTCGCCCCGCCGCGGACCGCGGCCCGCCCCCTGCCCGAGCGCGACCGCCCGCTCGACCGTGCCGCCGTGGACCGTGCCGCCGTGGACCGTGCCGCCGTGGACCGTGCCGCCGTCGCGCGGGCGGCGCTGCGGGCGGCGGAGCAGCGCACCGGCCAGCGGCCCGTGGAGCGCCCCGTCCCGCACCCCGGTCAGCGGCTCGGCGGTCGTGGGACGGAACCGGGCGGCCGCCTGCTGCCGGTGCACCCGGGGCTGGCGGGCCTCCTGCCCGACGGCGGCCTGACGGCGGGCACGGTGCTCGCCGTGCGCGGCTCGACCACCCTCCTGCTCGCGCTGCTGGCGGAGGCGTCGCGGTCCGGCGCGTGGGTCGCGCTCGTCGGCGCGCCGAGCGTCGGGATGCTGGCCGCCGCGGACGCCGGGATCGCGCTCGGGCGGACCGTGCTCGTGCCCGCCCCGGGCCCGGACGCGCCGGCGGCCCTCGCCGCGCTGCTCGACGGGATGGACGTGGTGGTCGTCGGCCCCGGCGCCACGCTGCTCGACGGCGACCGGCGCCGGCTGGCGGCGCGCGCCCGGGAGCGGGGCGCGGTGCTGGTGGCGCAGGCGGTGTGGCCCGGCGCGCACGTCACCCTGGACGCGCGGGGCGGCACCTGGTCCGGCGTCGACCACGGGGCCGGCTGGCTGCGCCGCCGCACCCTGCGCGTGCGGCGCACCGGGCGAGGGGCCGCCGCGCGCCCCCTCGAGGTCGAGGTGGACGTGCCGCTGCGGGTCGAGCGGGTCGTCGGCGGCCCTGCCGCGGCGGCCGCCGGCCCGCACGTCGAGCACGCCGCCGAGCCCGCCGGCGAGCCCGGCCGGCGGGCCACCCGGCTGCGGGTGGCGTGATGACGGTCGCGAAGGATCCTGGCGGGGGCGGGCCGGCTACGACCGGGGCCACCCCGAGGACGGCCGTGCTGTGGGTCCCGGACTGGCCGGTGGTCGCGGCGCTGGCGGGCGCGGGCCTGGACGCGCACGTCCCCGCGGCGGTGCTCGGCGCCCGCTCGGGGGGCGGGTCGAGCGCGGGGCACACCGTCGTGGCGGTCTCCGCGGTCGCCCGCGCGCAGGGGGTGCGGCGGGGGATGCGGCGCCGACAGGCGCAGGAGCGGTGCCCCGAGGTGGCGCTGCTGGCGGCCGACGACGCCCGCGACGCGCGGGAGTTCGAGCCGGTGGCGCTCGCGGCCGAGACGGTGGTGGCGGGCCTGGAGGTGGCCCGCCCGGGGCTGCTCCTGCTGCCGGCGGGCGGGGCCGCGCGCTACCACGGCTCCGAGCTCGCGCTGGCGCAGGCGCTGGTGGGCGCCGTCGCCGCGCGCACCGGGCACGAGAGCCAGGTGGGCGTGGCCGACGGGCTGCTCGCGGCGGTGCTCGCCGCGCGCGAGGACGCCGTCGTGCCCCCGGGCGGGTCCGCGGCGTTCCTCGCCGGCCGTCCGGTCGGGGAGCTGGTGCACGCCGTCTGCGACCCGGCCGGGGTGGCCGCCGTGCGGGAGGCAGCCGGGCTGTGGTGGCGGCTCGGCCTGCGCACCCTCGGCGACCTGGCCGCCCTGCCCGCTGCGAGCGTGCAGGCGCGCTTCGGCGACCTCGGCGCCTGGGCGCAGCGGCTGGCCCGCGGCGAGGACCTGCGCCCGCCGGCGCGGCGCCGCATCGAGGAGGACCTCGCCGTCGCGGAGGAGCTCGACCCGCCCGCCCTGCGGGTCGACGTCGCGACCTTTGCCGCGCGCCGCCTGGCCACCGCGCTGCACGACCTGCTCGCCGTGCGCGGGCTGGCCTGCGGGCGGCTGCGGATCACCGCCCGTACCGCGGGTGCCGACCTCGGCGGGGACGACGTCGGCGGGGATGCGGGCGAGGGTGCCGTGCTGGAGCGGGTGTGGCGCACGGACGACGCCGCGGCCGGCGGCATGAGTGCGGCCCGGATCACCGACCGGGTGCGGTGGCAGCTCGAGGGCTGGCTGACCGCGGCGTCCGCCCGGCGCGGGGGTGAGTCCGACCCGGTCGTCGCGCCGATCGCGCACCTGGCGCTGGCGGCGGAGGACGTCGTCCCGGCGACCACCCACCAGCCCGGCCTGTGGGGCGCGGACGCGGGCGAGGGCGAGCGCGCCCGGCGGGCGCTCGGGCGGGTGCAGGGGCTGCTCGGCGGGCACGCCGTGCTCACGGTGGAGCTGCAGGGCGGCCGCGGCCCCCGCGACCGGGTGCGCCTCGTGCCCTTCGGCACCGAGGGCGGTGCGGGCCGCGACCCTGGGCTGCCCTGGCCGGGCGCCCTGCCCAGCCCAGCGCCCGCGGGTCTGCCCGACGAGCCCGTGCCCGCCCGCGTGCTCGACGCCGCGGGGCACGACGTCGTCGTGGACGCCCGGCTCGCGATGAGCGGCGAGCCCGCCGCCGTCGCGTGCGGCGGCGGTCGCGGGGCGGACGGTGCGCGGGACGTCGCCGCCGTGACGGGGTGGGCGGGTCCCTGGCCGCTCGCCGAGCGCTGGTGGTCGGCGGGCGGGGGCGCCCGCCGCGTCTACCTGCAGGCGGTGCTCGACGACGGGCGGGCGCTGCTGCTGGCGCAGACCGGCGGCGTGTGGCAGGTGGAGGCCTTCTATGACTGAGCGGACGACCAGCGGGTACGCCGAGCTGCACGCGCACTCGGCGTTCAGCTTCCTCGACGGCGCGTCGCACCCGGAGGAGCTGGCGGCCGAGGGCGCGCGCCTCGGGCTGGAGGCGCTGGCCCTGACCGACCACGACGGGCTGTACGGGGTGGTGCGCTTCGCGGAGGCGGCGCGGAAGCTGGAGCTGCCCACGGTGTTCGGCGCCGAGCTGCACCTGCCCGCCCCGGTGACGCCCGGGGCCGCGCCGGGCACCGCCGGGAGCCGTCCGGTGCTCGACCCGCCCACCGGCGTCCCCGACCCGCGCGCCACCCACCTGCTGGTGCTGGCGCGCGGCGACCAGGGCTACCGCAACCTGTCCCGGGCGATCGCGACCGCCCACCTGGACGCGGGGGTCAAGGGCAAGGCCCGGTACGACCTCGAGCGGCTCGGCGCCGAGGCGGGCGGCGAGTGGCTGGTGCTCACCGGGTGCCGCAAGGGCGCCGTCCGGCGCGCGCTGACCGCCCCGGCCGGCGGCGTCGACGCGGCGCGGCGCGAGCTCGACCTGCTGGTCGCCACGTTCGGTCGCGACAACGTGGCCGTCGAGCTCACCGCCACGGGCGACCCGCGGGACGCCGACCTGCACGATGCGCTCGCCGCTCTGGCCCGCGGCGCGCGGCTGCCGGTCGTCGCGACCACGGACGCGCACTACGCCCGCCCGCGCGACGCCGACCTGGCCGGCGCGCTCGCCGCCGTCCGGGCGCGCTCCTCGCTGGACGGCCTGGACGGCTGGCTGCCCGGCGCCCCGGTCGCGCACCTGCGCTCGGCCGCCGAGATGCGGGCGCTGCACCGGCGCCACCCGGGCGCCGTCTCCGCGGCGGCGGGGCTCGCGGCGGAGTGCGCCTTCGACCTGCGCCTGGTGGCGCCGAACCTGCCGCCCTACCCGGTGCTGGAGGGGCACGACGAGGCCAGCTGGCTGCGCGAGCTGGTGCGGCGGGGCGCCACGGACCGGTACGGCCCGCGGCCCACGACGGGCGGTGCCGGGAACGCCAATGCCTGGAAGCAGATCGACCACGAGCTGCGCGTCATCGAGGACCTGACGTTCCCCGGCTACTTCCTCGTGGTCTACGACCTCGTGGAGTTCTGCCGCCGGGAGGGCATCCTGTGCCAGGGCCGGGGGAGCGCCGCCAACTCGGCGGTCTGCTACGCCCTGGGCATCACCGCGGTCGACGCCGTGAAGCACGGCCTGCTGTTCGAGCGCTTCCTCGCGCCGGAGCGCGACGGGCCGCCGGACATCGACATCGACATCGAGTCCGGCCGACGCGAGGAGGTCATCCAGCACGTCTACGCGAAGTTCGGCCGGCAGCACGCGGCGCAGGTCGCGAACGTCATCTCCTACCGGCCCCGCTCCGCGGTGCGCGACGCCGCGCGCGCTCTCGGGTACGACGTCGGGCAGCAGGACGCGTGGAGCAAGTCCATCGAGCGCTGGGGGTCGCTGCGTGGCCCCGACCCGGCCAGCCCGGCGGCCGACGCCGCGGCGCAGGCCGCCCGGGCGGCCGCGGGCTCCGGCGGCTCCGGGGGCGGGACGCCGGCGAACCGGACCGCCGCCAAGGACGCGCGCGTGGCCGCGCTGTGGGGTCCGGCGGAGTCGCTCCCGGACCCGCGGCAGCCACGCGCTCCGGGCGGGGGTCGCGCCGAACGTCCGCACGCGGGGCACCTGCCGGGGACCGGCCGGCGGGACTGGTCGCCGACGCTCGGCCACCGGCAGGGCGACCCGCAGGGCCGCCGCCGCGTCGTCGACCCCCTCGCGACGGACGAGGGGGAGGTGCGTCGTGCCGACGACGCCCACGACGTCGTGCCCGCGCAGCAGCCGCCGTCGGCCGAGGAGGAGGGGCAGATCCCCGGCCCGGTGCTCGACCTGGCCGACCGCATGCTGCGCCTGCCGCGCCACCTGGGCATCCACTCCGGCGGGATGGTCATGTGCGACCGCCCGGTGATCGAGGTCTGCCCCGTGGAGTGGGCGCGGATGGAGGGGCGCACGGTGCTGCAGTGGGACAAGGAGGACTGCGCCGACGCGGGGCTGGTGAAGTTCGACCTGCTCGGCCTCGGCATGCTCACCGCCATCCGGTACGCGTTCGACTCGATCGAGCAGCAGACGGGGGAGCGGCTCACGCTGCACGGCCTGCCCGACGACGACCCGGCGGTGTACGACCTGCTGTGCGCCGCCGACACGGTCGGGGTGTTCCAGGTGGAGTCGCGCGCCCAGATGGCCACCCTGCCGCGCCTGCAGCCACGGACGTTCTACGACATCGTCATCGAGGTCGCGCTCATCCGCCCCGGCCCCATCCAGGGCGGGTCCGTGCACCCGTACATCGAGCGGGCGCGGGGCCGCGAGCCGGTGACGTTCCTGCACCCGCTGCTGGAGAGCTCCCTCGGCAAGACCAAGGGCGTGCCGCTGTTCCAGGAGCAGCTCATGCAGATGGCGATCGACGTCGCGGGCTTCACCCCCGCCGAGTCCGACCGGCTGCGCCGGGCGATGGGCTCCAAGCGGTCGGTCGAGCGGATGGAGGCCCTGCGTGGTCGGCTCATGGAGGGGATGCGGAAGAAGGGCGTGGACGACCCGGCCGTGCGCGAGGAGATCTACGACAAGCTCAAGGCGTTCGCCGACTTCGGCTTCCCCGAGTCGCACGCCTACTCGTTCGCCTACCTCGTGTACGCGAGCTCGTGGCTCAAGGTGCACCATCCCGCCGCGTTCTACGCCGGCCTGCTGGCCGCGCAGCCCATGGGGTTCTACTCGCCGCAGTCGCTCGCCGCCGACGCGCGCCGGCACGGCGTGCAGGTGCTGCGGCCGGACGTCAACGCCTCGCGGGCACTCGCAGGTGTCGAGCGGCTGCCCGACGCGGAGACCGGCCTCACTTCCTCGGCCGGCGAGGACCGGGGCTTCGGGCCGCCGCCCGACCCGGCGCTCGCGGTGCGCCTCGGGCTGAGCGCGGTGCGCGGCATCGGCGACGACCTGGCCGAGCGGATGGTCGCCGAGCGGATCGAGCGCGGCGCGTTCCGCGACCTGCGCGACCTGGCCCGCCGGGTGGGGCTCAGCACCGCGCAGCTGGAGGCGCTCGCGACCGCCGGCGCCACGGAGGGCCTGGGCGCCGGACGGCGGGAGGCGCTGTGGGCCGCCGGGGCGCTCGGGCAGGAGGGGCCGGGCACCCTGCCGGGCGTGTCCGTCGGGATGGACGCCCCGACGCTGCCGGGCATGACCCCGGTCGAGACGGACGTCGCCGACGCCTGGGCCACCGGCATCACGCCCGGCTCGACGTCGCCGCTGGAGCACGTGCGTGAGGGCCTGGAGAAGGCGGGGGTGCTCACCGTCGCGGGGGTGTGCGCCACCGAGCCGGGCCGCCGGGTGGCGGTGGGCGGCGTCGTGACGCATCGGCAGCGCCCGGGCACCGCGGGCGGCGTGACGTTCCTGTCGCTCGAGGACGAGACGGGGCTGCTCAACGTCATCTGCACGGCGGGGCTGTGGCGCCGCTTCCGGACCGTGGCGCGTGGCGCCCCCGCGATGGTGGTCCGGGGCCGGGTCGAGAAGGCCGACGGCGCGGTCAACCTGCTCGCGGAGCACCTCGCGCCGCTGCGGCTGCCCGTGTCCACCCGGTCGCGGGACTTCCGGTGACCGCCTCGTTCACCATCCCGTGGACCAGCCCTCCGGCCGCCCGGTGCCCGCCCACGTCGTGCCGTCCCGCGACTCGAGCCGCACCGATGTGACGTCGCTGGTGTCGCCGTCGAGCACGCCGCCCGCGGTGCAGGCGCCGTCGCGCACGACGCACGCCCCGAGCCGGGACTCGCGCGCGTCCGGCCCGGCGGTGACGACGACCTCGTAGGCGTCCTCCGCGCCGGGGTCGCGGACCACGACGTACGCCCACGACGGGTCGCCGTCGTAGAGGAACGCCGTGCCGACCGAGCGCGCCGTCTCGCCCGGCCCGGCGTCCGCGGCGACCAGGTCGGCCGCGGTGAAGGAGCGCCCGTCCGCGAGGTCGAGCACCTCCCGGTAGGAGGCGGCGAGCTCGCGGTCCGGCGCGGTGGCGGTCCAGACCGTCGCCCCGCCCGCCAGCACCAGGGCCGCGCCGGCGGCGGTGGCGAGCGCGCGGCGTCGGCCCCGGTGCCGGCGGACGGCGGACGCCGCCCCGGGCGTCCCCGCCGCGCCGGGAGAGCTCGGCGTCCCCGGGGCCTGCGACGGGCCCGCCATCCGCGCGAGCACCCGCCCCTCGAAGTCCGCTGACGGCTCGCGCTCCGGGGCGAGCAGCAGCAGCTCGTCGGCCGCGGCCGACAGCGCGGACAGCTCCTCCCGGCAGTGCTCGCACGAGGCGAGGTGCTCCAGGACGGCGGCGCGCGTCACGCCGTCGGCGGTGCCGGTGGCGACCTCCGCGAGAGCGTCGCGCAGGGGCAGGCCCCGCTCGGGGCCGTGCTGACCGAACGGCCCGTCGAACGGCCCGTCGAACGGCCCGGTCGGCCGGTCGGTCGTCATGGCGTCACCTCCCGCAGGGTCGCCAGCTCCTCGCGCAGGTGCCGCAGCCCCAGCCGGATGCGCGTCTTGGCGGTGCCCAGCGGCACCCCGGTCCGCTGGGCGACCTCGGCCCCGGTGAGCCCGAACACGGACGCGAGCACCACCGCCGTCGCCTGCTCGTGCGGCACGCGAGCCAGCGCGGCGTCCACCGTCGTGCCGGTGGCGACCCGCTCCGCGAGGCGGTCGGGCGCCACGAGCGTCTCGGCCATCACCACCGGGTCCACGGGGACGTCGCGCCGCACGCGCACGACGTCGATCGCGGCGTGCCGGGCGATCGCGAGCAGCCACGTCGTCGCGCGGCCGCGGCGCGGGTCGAAGCCGTCGGCGTGCCGCCACGCCCGGACGAACGTCTCCTGCGCCACCTCCTCCGCGACCGCCGGGATGCCCACCACGAGCAGCGCCAGCCCGTACACGCGTGCCTGGTGGCGGCGCACGAAGACGGCGGCCGCGTCCGCGTCGTCCGCGGCCATCCCGGCGAGGAGCGCCTCGTCCGACACCGCCATGACCTTCCTTACGGGCGACGGTCGCCGATGGATCTCTGCCCGCCCGAACTCGTCGGGTCGGGTCGTCGAGAGATCCGTGCGTCGCCGCGGCGCGTAAGGACGGGTGAGGGAAGGGCCGCGGACGGCGACGACGCCGCCGGGCCCGGAGGGAGAGGAACCATGTCCGGTCCGAGCAGGCTTGTCGAGATGGTGACCAGGTCCAGCGTCCGCCCGCCGGGGGAATCCGCGCCACCGGGACGCGCACCGGCGACCGCCCGCGGGCGCACGATCCGGGTGGCCGCCGCAGGGGCGGCGCTCGCGCTGCTCGCCGCGGGCTGCGGCGGTGACGACGGCAGCGGCGGCGGGAGCGGCGGGATGACCCTGGAGATCACCGCGCCCGACGACGGTGCCACGGTCGACGTGCCGTTCACCGTCGAGCTGTCGTCCAGCGAGGAGCTCGGCCCCACGGAGTCCGGCGCGCACCACGTGCACGTCTTCTTCGACGGGGACGACAGCGAGTACCAGGTGGTGGAGAGCGACAGCGTCGAGATCACCGACCTGCCCGCCGGCGAGCACGAGATCGACGCGTCGCTGCGCAACGCCGACCACTCGCCCGCCGGGGTCGAGACGTCGATCACCGTGACGGTGGGCGAGGGCGGCACGGGCGGTACCGGGGGTGGGGATGAGCTCCCGGGGTACTGACCCGCGGCGACGTCCGTCCACGCCCACGGTGGAGCGGAACCCGCGGCCCGCCCGCTGGTTCCACGCGGGTGCCTACGTGACGGTCCTCGTGCTGCTCGCCACCGGGTGGTGGCTGCTGCTGGGGCACGAGGGCAGCCCCAGCGTGGTCGCGCGCGCGACCGGCGTCTCGGACGCCGACCTGCACACCGTGAGCGGCTGGGTCCTGGCCGGGCTCGTGCTGCTCGCGGCGGTCCTGGGCGCGCGGGGCTGGCGCACGTTCTGGCGCGAGTCGGTCCGGTTCCGCCGGGGCGACGGGGCGTGGTTCCGCCGCTGGCCGGCGGCCGTCCTCACCGGGCGGTTCGGTCACCACGACGGCCGGTTCGACCCGGGGCAGCGCGTGGCGAACCTCGTGCTGGTCGGGACCCTGCTGACGCTGGTGGGTTCCGGTGTGGGGCTGGCGCTGGTCGGCGGCGGTCCCGCGTTCGTGTGGTTCGTGCGGGTGCACCGCGTCGCCACCTGGGTCGTGACGCCCGTGATCGTCGGGCACGTCGTCATCGCGTCGGGGATCCTGCCCGGGTACCGCGGGGTGTGGCGCGCCATGCACGGCGGCGGGCACCTGCGCGTGCCGGACGCCCAGCGGGTGTGGCCCGGCTGGACCGCCCGCGCGACCGGCGCGCCCGACCGGCCGGAGCAGCGCGACCGACCGACCCGCCCGGGGCCGCGCCCGCCAGACCGGACGTGACCGTCGGGCGGTCAGCCGGCGGCGCTCGCGGTGGTGCCGGCGTCGTCGGGGGTGTCGTCGAGTGGGGTGGAGCCGGCGGCGCGACGACGCGCGCGACGGCCGCGGGCGACCTCGGTCGCCAGCGCGTCGAGCGGCTGGGCGAACGGCTCCGCGAAGCGGGCCAGCCACAGGCGCACGACGTCGAGGCCGGCGTCGTCGACCGCGTAGAGACGGCGGGCGCCCTCGGGACGGACCGTGACGAGGCGCGCGTCGCGCAGCACCCGCAGGTGCTGGGAGACGGCGGGCTGCGAGATGCGGGCCTCGGCCTGCAGCGTGCCGACCAGGGACCCGGCCGGCTGCTCGCCGGCGGCGAGCAGCTCGAGCAGCCGCCGGCGGACGGGGTCGCCCAGGGCCTCGAAGACGCCGGGGCCGTCGTCGCGCCGGCCGTCGCCCGTGCCGTCGTCCCCCGCGGCGGCGCGGCTCGGCATCAGACCTCCGGCACCGTGGTGTAGAAGGCGAGGGTGCGCTCGGCCGCGGCGCGCGCGGCGTCCGGGTCGTCGCCGGCGGCGATCGCGGCGTCGGCCCATCCCGCGGCGGCGAAGCGGGCGAACTCGACGCCCTGGGGGGACAGGGACCATGCCTCCGCGGCCTTCGGGTCGAACGGGGCCCCCGGGTCGGCGACGTGGAGCCCCAGCCCCACGAGGCCGAGGTCCCAGCCGACGCCCGTGGCGCCGGGGCCGTACTGGTCCCAGAGCTCCTGCGGCACCGAGGCCTCGTGCACGAGCTCCAGCACGGTGTCGTCGCCCGCCTCCGTCAGGGACACCTCGAGCCAGGAGACGGAGCCGCCGAACTCCCACGTCACGGCGAAGGTCTCGGGGGCGTCGCAGCGCTCCACGGTGCCGCCGGCGTTCCCCTCGAGCTGGTACCGGCCGCCGACGGTCAGGTCGCCGCTGACGGGCAGGAACCAGCGGGCGATGCGCTCTGCGGTGGTGACGGCCTGCCACAGGTCGCGGCGGTCGGTGGCGTAGGTGCGGCGCGCGACGGCGATCTTCGTCGGCGCGCCGTCGCGCTCGCCGGTGCGGATCTCCCGCGTCACGAGGCCCGCGGTGGCGGCCGGGTCGATGGTGATGGTCATGGCGACCTCCCTGATCGATATAAGTAGACACTTATATACAACCACGGACCGGTCCGGCGGGGAAGTGGCTCGGCCGATGCGTGCGGGCTCAGTCGACGGGCGCGACGACGCACACGGAGAAGGTCGCCCGTCCCCGGCGCAGGAGATAGCGCACGTCCTCCGCGGCGCGTTCGGCCGCGAGCTCGTCCCGGTAGCTCCAGCGCACGGCCACCCAGAGGAGACCCCAGCCGGCCTCGTCGACGGCACCCGGAGTCGGCACGGCGGCGACGGCCTCGGCGGCCCGCTCGGCCACGGGCCGCGCCCGGTGCAGCTCCAGCACCTGCTCCGGCGACGTCACGACCGTCGACGCGGACTGGCCCACGTGCAGTGCCGGCAGGTCGAACCGTTCGGACAGGTCCTCCAGGTCGCCCGCGCCGAGCGCGAGGCCGAGGTCCGCGAAGAAGGTCGCCAGCGCCTCGTCGTCGTACGCGGCCGGTGTCCCCATCCGCCCACGGTAGCCCCGTGGCATCATCGGCGCTCATGAGCCGTCGTCACGCGCGAGGTCCCCTGCCCGCCGTCGTCGCCCTGACCGTGAGCGCGACCGGGTGCCTCGCCCTGAGCGCGTGCGCCGGCCTGACCGGTGCCGCCACCGCGGGCCCGTCCGACGGGCCCGCGACCCAGGGCGAGATCGCCGCGGCGGCGGAGGCCTGGGGCGCGGCCCCGCGGTACGTGCTCACGACGTCGGCCGAAGGGTTCGCGGCGGTGCCGATGGCGGCCGGCGTCTACGGGGCCGAAGGGTTCTCCCTGCACTTCGGCAGCGAGTCCGGGCACGCGTTCATGCTCTCGGCCGTCGAGGGCTCGATGTCCGCGGACGACTGCCCGACGACGCCGGTGCTGGGCGTCGGCGAGGAGGAGTCCGACGGCCCGGTGACGTGCGTCGAGGAGGACGGCGCGTTCCGGCGCACGGCCGGGGAGGCCGAGGAGTACGCGGTCGTGCGTGACGGCGCCCTCGTGCGCGTCTCCGGGAGTGCCGTCGACCACGACGCCCTCCGCGCAGCGGCCGCGAACGTCCGCACCCCCACGAGCGCGGAGCTGGCCGCGCTCGTGGAGGGCACGCCGAGGGACCCGGACCCCCAGCTCGAGCGCGGCGACCTGCCGCCCGGCGACGGCGCACCCGACAACTCGGTCGGTGCGGGCGGCTGACGGAGGCGTCGGGGCGCGCTCACCAGGCCTGCGCGAAGACGTCCGCGAACAGCTCGTCGGGATCGACCTCGAGGCCGCGGGACGCGAACCACGTGCACACGTTGCGGCAGTCGCGGTGCAGCAGGTCCGCGCCGAACGGGTTGGCCACGAGGTCC
This sequence comes from Isoptericola sp. NPDC019482, assembly GCF_040632295.1. Lineage (NCBI taxonomy): Bacteria > Bacillati > Actinomycetota > Actinomycetes > Micrococcales > Promicromonosporaceae > Isoptericola > Isoptericola sp. NPDC019482. The sequence goes on along the minus strand of NZ_JBEYBQ010000029.1, from coordinate 31,395 downwards.
ACGACCTGCGGCAGGTCGATGATCACGAGGCGTCCGCCGTCGGCGCCCCCGTCGCTGCTCCCGTCGGTGAAGCCGTCGACGAGGATGTTGTACGGCGACAGGTCGCCGTGCGCCCACCCGAGCCGCGCGATGACGCCCATCCCGTGCCGCAGCTGCTCGAACCAGTCCGCGAGCTGCGTCCGTCCGGGGCGGGTGCGCGCGAGGCGCGGCGCGGCCTCGACCGTGCCGTCCGCCGACTCGAGGCCCACGAACTCGAGCAGCAGCTCGGTGCCGTCGATCTGCACCGGATAGGGCACGGGCGCACCGGCGTCCCACAGTCGGGAGAGGGCGAGGAACTCGGCGTCGGCCCACTGGGTCGCGGCGACGGCCTTGCCCCACGAGGACTTGCGGTCCTCGATGGCGCGCTGGTCGCGGGTGCGGCGCACGCGCCGCCCGTCGGTGTACTCGCCGTCGCGGTGGAACTGACGGTGGTCGCGACCGCGGTACCGCTTGGCGGCGAGCAGGCTGCGGCGGCTCGCGTCGTCGGGCACGGCGCGCTCGACGAGGAAGACGTCCGCCTCCTTGCCGGTCTTGAGCACGCCGAGCTCGGTGTCGAGCGCGGCGTCGGCGGTGACGACCCAGTCGGGTCGCGGCTCCGGGCCGCGCTGACCCTTGGTCACGGACGTCCAGGTGGACCACCGCTGGTCGGGCCCCGGCTCCACAGGGAGGTCTCCGGCCGCGTCGGCCCCGAAGGGGACGACAGAGGCGGGAGCGGCGGGGAAGGAAGAGAAAAGGGAAGGGGTGTGCTGGTGCACGCGAGACTCCTGCTCAGGTCGAGGAGCTCGGTCTCGGGCCCCTCAGGATCGGGTGGTGTCCGCCCGCCGGAGAGCCTCCGGGAGGGCGCGCATGACGACGTCGTCCATCGCTCTGCCCTCCTCACGTGCGGGCCCGCGCCGATCGCGTGCCGCCTGCAGGGAGCATGGCAGGCGCGCGCGGCGGTGGTCCACGGATTTATCCGACGGGTGGATGCGACGCGTTCGTGCGACGGGCCGCACCCGGACGTCGTCGTCCGTAGGGTGCGGGCATGGGGTTCGTGCCGGTGGTCACGGGGTCGCGCGGCGTCGAGGACGTCCTGGCCCGCACCGCCCGGCGGTTGCGCACCACGACCACCCTGGTGCTCGCGCCCGCCGGCGGCGATATCCGCGACGGTGCCGGCAACGGCGGCCGCTCCGCGCTGCTGGTCGACCCGGCGTGGGAGCCCGACGAGCTCGTGGCGATCGCCGCCGAGGTGGGCGACCGGGGCGGGCGGCTCGTCGCCGGGTACGCGACGCACGCGCACCACGACCATCTGCTGTGGCACCCGCGTCTCGGCCTCGACGTGCCCCGCTGGGCCACCGCACGGGCGGCGCAGGTCGCGCGCCGGGAGCGTGCGCGGTTGCTGGCGGAGGCGCGGGCCGACGCCGCGCGGTACGGGGGAGCGGTGCACCCGGCCGAGGTGCTCGATCTCCTCGGGCGCGTCGACCCGGTCCCGGCGGGCGAGCCCGGCGTCCCCGACCCGGCCGGCGCCCTGCCGCCCACGGAGCTCGTGGTGCACGACGGTCACGCGCCCGGGCACGGCGCGCTCTGGCTGCCGCGCAGCCGTGTCCTCGTGGCGGGCGACATGCTCAGCGACGTCGAGCTGCCGCTGCCGCTCGACGAGATCGCCGACGAGGCGGCGGGAGCAGAAGCCGCGGCCCGCGCCGTCGAGCGCTACCTCGCCGGGCTGGACCGGCTCGCGTGCCTCGCGACCCGGGCCGCCGTCGTCGTGCCGGGCCACGGGACGCCGACGTCGGACGCGACGGTCCGCCTCGACGCCGACCGGCGCTACCTCGACGCCGTGCTGGCCGGGCGTGCCGCCGACGACCCGCGCCTGGGGCCGCCCGGGGCCGCGGAGGAGGACCGGCGGCTGCGCGCGACCCTGGCCGGTGACGAGCCCCGCTGACGGGGAGACGTGGTGGTCAGCCGCCGATCGCGCCGGCCCAGGCCGTGACCTGCTCCCAGACCGGCTGCGTGTCGAAGCCCATCTGGCCCAGGGCCGCCCAGGCCACGCCGACGACGGCGTAGAGGCTGACGGGCGTCATGACGAGCCACTCCCGCCACGACCCGGCGTCGCCCAGGATCGGCAGCGACAGGTTGCCGCCGTCGCGCCACACGTCGTCGAAGGGCAGCACGCGGTAGCGGCGCACCCAGTAGGGGGAGCGGAACTTCAGCGGCCACAGCAGGGGGACGCCGGCGGTCGTGACCAGGTCGCCGAGCACGTGCACCGTGCAACCGAGGGCGACGGCCAGCGGCATCCAGTTCCACTCCTCGGGCGCGAAGACGGCCACGCACGCGGCCAGGAGCAGCGACAGGGTCCAGGTCCACCAGCGCCTGCCGCCCGTCACCTTCCAGGCGCGCAGGGCGAACGCGATGAGCAGGACCGCCATGACGCCGGGGCCGACCAGCACCTCGCCGAACGCCTCGGTGCTGATGGAGACCATGCCCATCACCCACGCGATCGCGGTGAAGACGGCGATGCCGAGGATGGAGTGGGTGCCGTTGCGGTGCCCGCCGGACACGGTCGCGACGAGCTTCGAGACGCCCTCGGAGACCGGGGGCAGGGAGTGCGCGATGGTGCCGCTGTGGTGGTCGGCGTCGGGCAGCAGGGCGGCGCCCGCGCAGACCAGCGCGCCGGTCATCACGCCGACCTCGGAGACCGGGTGCCAGCCGAACGCGAACGGCGCCGTCGACGTGACCGCGACCCAGGCGGCCGCTCCCGACGCGGCGTGGTGCCCACCCATCATGACCTGCGGCGCTCCGTCCCCGGCGGCCGGTTCGCCGCTGCTCGTCCCGTTCCTCATCCTTGACCGGTTGGTCCGGCCGGGCAGGACGCTACACGCCGCCGCCGACGCGCGGGCCTGTGACCTGGGAGGGTCGACGCGGTTTGCGAGAGCCCGCCCCCGCCGTGCTATGTTTTTCCCCGCACCGAGACGGCGCTGAGGCGCTGTCGAGGTCCACTCGTCCGGGTGGCGGAATGGCAGACGCGCTAGCTTGAGGTGCTAGTGCCCTTTATCGGGCGTGGGGGTTCAAGTCCCCCTCCGGACACTCGTTGAGACAGCGACGACGAAGGCCCCCTGGTCCACAACAGGGGGCCTTCGTCGTTCTCGTGCTCGGGCGGCCACGGCACCATGGCGGCCGGCCGATGGCGCAGGTCACGCCCGGGTGGGCAGCACCGGCCTCTGACGGCCGACGGTCGTGACGTACAGCACCAGGCCTGCGACCGTGAGGGCGGCGCCCGCCCAGACGGTGGACAGCGTCCCCCAGCCCGCGCCGAGGGTGATCGCACCACCGACGGCGCCGAGCGAGTTGGCCAGGTTGAGGGCGGCCAGGTTGAGGGCGCCCATGAGGGTCGGGGCGTCGGGCGCGAACCCCGTCAGGCGGACCTGGATGGTGGGGATGGCGAACATCATCGTCGCTCCGGTGCCGAAGAACCCGACGAGAAGCACCGTGAGGTTGCTCCCGGCCAGGCCGATGAGGACGAGGAAGAGCAGCACGCCCCCGTAGCCGTACAGCAGGCCACGGTTCTGGTACCGGTCGGCGATCCGCCCGCCCCAGCTGTTGCCGACCGCCATACCGACACCGAAGACGGCCAGCGCGATCGGCACGACGGACGGGTCCCGGCCGGCGGCGTCGGTGACGAACGGGCCGATGAACGTGTAGACGGCGAAGATGCTGGAGATGCCGAGGGAGGCGATAGCGACCATCAGCCACACGCTGGGCCGGCGCAGCGCCCCCAGCTCGTTCCGCACGGAGCTTCCGTGCAGGTCGCTGGTACGGGGCAACCAGGACACCAGTGCCGCGCCGGCGAGGAGGCCGAGGACGACAACCGCCCAGTACATGGCCCGCCAGCCGGCGTGCTGCCCGATGAACGTGCCGAGCGGCGATCCGAAGATCGTGGCCATGGTCAGACCGGCCATGACCGTGGCGAACGCCTTGCCGCCCTTGCCCGGGCCGTAGACGTAGGCGGCGACGACCGCGCCCGCACCGAAGAACGCGCCCTGCACGCTGCCCGTGACGAACCTGGCGGCCGTCAGCAGACCGATGGTCGGAGCCCACGCGGAGAGGGCGTTCCCGACGAGGAACAGGACGATCAGCCCGAGCAGCAGCGTGCGACGATTGATGCGCGCGGCGAACAGGGTGATGGCAGGCGAGCCGATCATGACCCCGAGGGCATAGGCGGTGATCGCGGAGGTCGCCACCGGGATCGACACGCCCAGGTCGGCGGAGAAGAGCTGGATGATGCCGTTGCTGCCGAACTCCCCGGTGCCGATGGCGAAGGTCCCCAGAGCCAGGGCGAGCAGCGCCAGCCGTGGATTGCGGATCGGGGAGGTGGCGGACTCGTGCCGCTCCTCCGCGGCCGTGCACTGACTCGCGTACGCCTGCTGGTGCATGGGCATCCGTCCTTGGTCGCGTCGGTGGCGCTGGCTGCTCCTGGCGAAATGCTCACGCAGCCCGATGGACGGCGTCTGGAGCGGCACGGGTCGGCACCGTCGCGGGCGTCCAGTGCCGCTCCAGTGGGACGGACGCGCGAGGGTCGCCCGGTCAAGGCACCGTCCACCGTCGCTCCGTAGCGTTCGAGGCCCGTAGACCTAGCAGAGGAGCCCGATCGTGTTCGGAAAGTCACTGAAGTCATGGGCCGCCGGCTCGGCGGTGCTCGTCGCGAGCATGGGACTGTTCGCCGTCGCGGCGAGCGCGCACCCGGGTGGACACCGCGGCCACCCGGCCACGAAGCCGACGGTCGTGCTGGTGCACGGCGCGTTCGCGGACAGCAGCGGGTTCGACGCGATCAGCCGTCGGCTGCTCGCGGACGGCTACCCGGTCGTCGCCGCCCCCAACCCTCTGCGCGGGGTCGCCTCCGACGCGGCTCAGGTCAGGGCGCTGCTCGAGAGCGTCGAGGGCCCGATCGTGCTGGTCGGACACTCCTACGGCGGCGCCGTCATCTCCTCGGCCGCCACCGGCAACGAGAACATCAGGGCGCTCGTCTACGTCGCGGCGTTCGTCCCGGAGACCGGCGAGAGCGTGGAAGCGCTGGTCGGAAAGTTCCCCGGGAGCACGGTGGGCGAGTCCCTCGAGCCGGTACCGCTGCCTGACGGTCTGGTCGATCTCTACATCGATCCGGCGGTGTTCCCCGAGCGTTTCGCGGGCGACCTGCCTGCGAAGGACGCCGCGCTCTATGCGATCTCGCAGCGCCCCGCGACCAACCAGGCTCTCGGTGAGCCTGCGCAGGGCGAGCAGGCCTGGCACTCGATCCCCAGCTACTACCTGATCAGTGGCGCGGACAAGATCATCCCGCCGGCCGCCCAGGAGTTCATGGCCGAGCGCGCCGGTTCGACGGTGCAGAAGGTCCGGGGCGCGTCGCACATGGTCTTCGCCTCCCGTCCGGACACGACGGTGGGCCTGATCGAGCGGGCGGTCCGTGAGACGGCGCGCTGACCGGGGCCCCCGCGACGGTTCCGCCGGGCGGCTCAGCCGCCGACCCTGCCCGACAGCTCGCGGAGCAGCCGCTCGGCGCTGCGGGCGAACAGGTGGGCCTCCCGCTCGGTCGAGAGCGTCCGGGCGCGCTCCGCTGCAGCCCGCACGACGTGCTCCGGTTCGCCTGACGCGTGCGCCAACCGTGCGTGCAGGAGCAGCAGGAAGCCCTCGGGGTAGCGCTGACCGTACGTCTCGAGGGCCTCGTCGGCGCGGACGAGCGCCGCAGCGGCCTCGGGCGGGCTGCCGGCCGCCAACCACATCTCGGCGAGCAGCCCGTACCAGGTCGCCAGGCCCGATCGCGGCGGGTCGAGCAGGGCGGTGGCGATGAGGTCCTCGGCGCGACGCGCGGCGGCTGCCGGGTCCCGACCTGTCAGCGCCTGCACCCAGCAGCGGGCCAGGCGCTGGTAGCCGCCCAGGAACAGGAAGGAGAACTCGGGATCCACGGCGATCCCGCGGTCCGCGGCGCGCAGCGCCCACGCCGGTTCCCCGGCCAGCGCCGCGACGGTGACGGTGAAGGCCGCCCAGACGGTGATCGCGTACGGGTCGTCGTGCGCGGAGAGCTCCAGGGCGTCGAGCTGCTCCCGGGCCGCTTCGACGTCGCCGTGCAGGGCGGTCATCAGGGCGAGCATCACGGGTGAGAGGAGCTGGAGGTCGTGCCGGAGCTGGGCCTGCTCGTGGCCCGCAGCCTCGTCGAGCATCGTCGTGCGCGACTTGCTCAGGTAGCGGAAGGCCTCACCGATGTTGCCGACGTCCCACTGATGGATGCCCCAGGCGTGCTGCCCGTAGGCCCGCACCACGGCGCTCGCCGACGTCTCGCCGTGGTCGAGGAGCCGGCGCGCCAGGCGGCCCGCGAGGTCGAGCTCGATCCCCTGGGAGTACCCGGCCCACCGGGAGAAGAGGAAGTCGGCGGCCACCACGTCGTGCCCCAGCCCCCGGGCCAGGTGCTCGGCGCGCTCCAGGACGTCGACGGCCGTGGCGACGTAGCCGGAGCGCATCCCGACCACGGCGGTGAGGTGCGAGAGGGCGGCGAGCTCCAGCTCGGCCAGCCCCGCCGCGCGCGCGACCTGTGCGGCCGCACGCAGGTGCTCGGCCGCCGCGCCGAACGCGGACTTTCCGGCGGCGCACCGACCCGCTCCGACCAGGGCAGCCGCCGTTCGACCAGGGTCGGAGAGCGGCCCGGCCGCCCACAGGTGGTGCGCGAGCCGTTCGGCCACCGGCGCGTTCTCGGGACTCGTCCGTTCCAGCGCGTCCGCCAGCCGGAGGTGCAGCCGGCGTGCGTGGGGAGGATCGATGCTTCCCGCGACCGACTCCCGGACCAGGTCGTGCGTGAAGCGGACCGCGAACGGGTTGTCCGGCGTCGCCTCGACCAGGCCCGCGACCTCCGCCGGCTCGAGCCGGGCGTGGCACGTCGGGACGTCGAGGCCCGTGGCCCCGGCCAGGAGTGCCACGTCGACCTCCCGCCCGGCGAGTGCGGCGAGGCACAGCAGCTCCCTCGTCCCTTCCTCCAGGGCGGCCGTGCGCCCCCGCACGACGTCGACGACCGACGACGGCACCCCCGCCCGTGCGACCGCGTCGGACGTGAGCGCACCGCCCTCGGCCAGCAGCCTGGAGAGCTCCCGGACGAAGAAGGCGTTCCCGCCGGTGCGGGCGTGGATGTCGACGGTGACCGCGAGGTCGGGTGTCTGCCCGGTCTCGCGACGGACGAGCTCCGCCACGTCGTCCCGACGCAGGGGTCCGAGCCTGATCCGACGCTGTCCCGGCGCGCGGCTCACCGCCGCGAGCATCCGTGCGAGCTCCGAGTTGGGCTCCGTGCCTCGGTCCCGGAGCGCGCCGATCACGACGGCACCGTCCGGAAGCCTCGCCGCGAGGTGGGCGAGCAGCCGCAACGAGGTGGCGTCGGCCCAGTGCAGGTCGTCGATGACCAGCACCAGCGGTCGGTGCGAGGCGGCGGTGCCGATCACTGTGACCACGTGCTCGAACAGCCGGAACTGCAGGTTGCTGTCGGGGATGATGTCTCCGGCCAGCAGGGCGTCGTGCGGCTCCAGCAGGTAGCCGAGCTCGCCGTCCAGCGCCTTCTTCCGCACGTCGGCGGGCAGGCTCTGCAGGATCGTCCCGACGGCCTGGATCCAGGGCCACATCGTCGGGGCTCCCGCGCCCTCGACGCAGCGCCCCCACACGGCGATGGCGTCCCGCCGCTCCGCCTCGGCCGCGATCTCCTTGAGCAGACGGGTCTTGCCGACCCCCGCCTCGCCCTCGATGAGCGCGAGGCCCGACCCCGCGGCGAAGGCCGGTTCCAGCACGCCGCGAAGCACCGAGAGCTCGTCCGACCGTCCCACGATCCCGGCCGGAGGAGACGCGTCCGCCAGGTCGGTGGGCGGCCCGGCGGGCGAGGGGCGTACGGGCCGGGATGCGGATCCGGCCGCTACCGCGGGTCGGCTCAGCACGCGTTCTCGGGCCTGCCGGAGCTCCGGGCCCGGGTCGATGCCGAGCTCCCGGTCGAGCCCGCGACGCGCCGCCTCGAACGCCGACATCGCCTCGGCGGGGCGTCCGGAGGACGCCAGAGAGGTGACGAGGCTCGCCTGGATCGGCTCGTGGAGCGGTTCCATCGTCGCGGCGAGGCGCAGGTGGGGCAGGAGCAGCTCGGAGCGGCGCAGGTCCGCGGCGAGCGCGGCCGCCTCCAGGCAGGCGTCGAAGAACTCGGCGTTGAGGCCGGCGAGGACCGCCGTCGCGACGGGTTCGTGCACCTGGCCCTCGCAGGCGGGGCCGCTCCAGAGCCCCAGCGACTCGACGTAGAGGTCGAGGGCCACCGCCCGGCGTCCGTCGTCCAGCGCGTCGCCGGCCCGTTCCACCAGCTGACGGAACGCGACGAGGTCCAAGGTCTCGGGCCCGGCGGTGCACAGGTAGGAGTCACCGCGTCGCGGCAGACAGGAGCTCGACCCGCGGGCGGGTCGGTCGGGCTCGAGAAGGTTCCTGAGCGCGCCGACGTACTTGTGGATCGTGTTGAGAGCGCTCGCGGGCGCCGCGTCGCCCCACAGGGAGTCGATCAGCTCGCTCGTGGCGGTCGGCCGGCCGACGCGCGCCAGCAGGATGGCCAGGAGGCGCGCCTGCTGACGCGGTCCGGCGTCCAGCTCGGTGTCCCCGCGCCAGAGCCGCAGAGGCCCGAGCACCTGCAGCCGCACGTCCATGGGCCCACTCCCGGCTCGGCTTGGGTGGCTGGCGCGGGCGGAGGTCAGGCGTGCCGCGCGTGATACCAGAGTTTATGCCGGTGGATGGCGCTGTCCCGGCCCCGCGCGGCGGGTGAAATTCCGCGTCGCGGGCGGCCTGGGCGCCGGACCCGGGCGGGAGGTCACACCGCCTGCGCGGGTGGGGCGGCGAACGCGGCGAGCGCCGCCCGGGTCTTCGTCTCCTGGGGCGCGCCGAGATCGACGCCCCGGCCTGCGAGGAACACCTTCGTCTCGGCCGCCGCCTGGAACGCCGCGGCCGGCGTCGCCTTCGTCGACAGCTCGAGGATGCGGTCGCCGTCGGGCAGGAACCACAGCTCGGCGGTCAGGCGCCGGGGCAGCCCGGCGGGGGAGAACCGGGCCTTGAGCAACGTCGTCGGCCCCAGCACGTCCAGGTCGTCGAGCGCGACGCCGGCCGGAAGGCGCGGCTCGAGCAGCGCGCGCTGCGTGCGGTCGAGCAGCCCGGGCAGCCGGCCGACGTCGCCCAGCAGCGCGCGGACGTCGTCGTCGGGCAGGGGCCGCGTCGACGAGCAGGAGCAGGTGAACCCGGCGGGCGACGCGTCCACCTCGACCTTGAAGCCCTCGGAGCGCCGCGCGCGGGCCGGGGCGTCCGCCGGCAGCATCGGGCGTACCTTCACCGTGAGGTCGCCGTCCTTGCGCTGCGTGCGCCGGGCGCGGACCACGAGCCCCGCGGCGGACAGGTCGAGCGCGGGCGTGTCGAGGAAAGCGACCTGGCGGATCGTCGCGTCGAGCGCGTCGATGCCGAGCCGGTCGAGGACCCGGCGATGGTCGGCCCCGGGCACGGTGAGCTTCAGCTCGACGGTGTCGACGTCGGGCAGCAGGGCGAGGACGGCGGCGAGGGTCTCCGCGTCGTAGGCGGGCAGCGGCGACGACGGCGAGGGCGCCGACGCCCCGCGGGGCTCGTGGGGCTGCGGGGACGTCCCGGTCATGGTGGGCTCCTCCTGTCGCCGGCCGACGTGGGTCCATCGTCCGGCGGCGGGGCCCGTCGCGCACCGGCCACCGGCCGGTCGGGAGGATCCTGCACGGAATTCACCCGCGCGGGCGGCGCGCGTCGTCCTCCCGCATCGGGCGGGAGCGGTGCGGCAGACTGGGCGGACGAGCAGGTGAGAGGAGCACACGGGTGGCGAAGCGCACGAGCGAGAACGTCCCGGCCTGGCTGCGGACGTCGGCCGGTTGGTCGTGGCGGCTCATCGCCCTGACCGCGGCGGTCGCGCTCGTGTTCTGGGCGACGGTGCAGGTGCAGCTCGTGTTCGTCGCCGTGTTCCTCGGGCTGGTCTTCGCGTCGGTCCTCAACCCCGTCGCGGACTTCTACGCCAAGGTCATGCCGCGCCCGCTGGCCACCGCGCTCGCGATCCTCAGCGCGTTCCTCGTGCTGGGCGGCCTGCTCACCTACGTGGTCGCGTCGGTGGCGGGGCAGTGGGAGCAGCTCGCCGGCCAGTTCGACACCGGCGTGCAGCAGATCCTCACCTACGTGGAGAGCGGGCCGTTCGGGCTGTCCGTGACCGGGGACCAGATCAACGAGTGGATCGACCAGGGCCGGCAGTGGCTCGCCGACAACGCCGACTCGCTGGTGAGCCAGGCGGCGCAGAGCGCGGGCTCGGTGTTCGAGGGCTTCGCGATCTTCGCCCTGTCGATCTTCTGCACGGTCTTCTTCGTCGCGTCGGGCGGCAAGATGTGGCGCTGGTTCCTCGGCCAGATCCCCCAGGAGCACCGCACCCGGTGGCAGGCCGCCGCGGGCGCCGGCTGGTACAGCTTCTCCGGCTACGCGCGCGGCACCGTGATCATCGCGTTCGTCGACGGCGTCCTGGCGTTCGTCCTGCTGACGATCCTCGGGGTGCCGCTCGCCGCCCCGCTCGCCGTGCTGGTCTTCATCGGCGCGTTCATCCCGCTGATCGGCGCCCCCCTCGCGATGATCATCGCGGCCGTCGTGGCGCTCGCGGCCAACGGGTTCGTCACCGCGCTCATCGTGACGATCGGCATCGCCCTCATCGGGCAGCTCGAGGGTCATGTGCTGCAGCCGCTCATCATGGGCAAGCAGGTCGCCCTGCACCCCCTGGTCATCGGCATCGGCGTGACCGCCGGCACCGTGCTGGCCGGCATCCTCGGCGCGATCATCGCGGTCCCGCTCATGGCGGTCGCGTGGACGGTGTTCTCGACGCTGCGGGGCGACCGGCCGCACCCCGAGCTCGACGAGCCCCAGGCGGCCGACAGCCCGCTCGCCGTGGCACCGATCGCCGTCCCTCCGGACGGCGACGCCGCGTCGGACGACGAGCCCGGGGAGCCGTCGGACAAATAGCCGGGGCCCCGCGCGCGGTGCGTGCCACGATGCCCCGATGGAACCGTTCGTCCTCGCCACCGACCACGTCCGCCTGTCCGTCCCGACCGGCGCCGACGTCGACCGCATCGCCGAGATCTGCGCCGACCCCGCCATCGCGCGGTGGACGACGGTGCCCACGCCGTACACGAGGTCCGACGCCGAGGGGTTCGTCACCGGGATGGTGGCCGACGGCTGGGCGCAGGAGACGAGCTTCACGTGGGCGGTCCGGGACCCGGGCGACGACGACGGCCCGGTGCGCGGCATGGTCGGGATGACCTGCGAGGGCGTGCCGGGCACGGACCGGACGGGTGAGCTGGGCTACTGGTGCGCCCCCGACGCGCGGGGCCGGGGCCTGACGACGGAGGCGGCGCGCCTCGTCGTCGACTGGGCGCTGGACCCGGAGGGCCTCGGCCTGGCCCGGGCGCAATGGCTCGCCTACGTGGGCAACTGGCCGTCGCGCCGCGTCGCCTGGAAGCTCGGGTTCCGCTACGAGGGCACCCTGCGCCGGTTCGGTCTGCAGCGCGGCACGCGCCACGACTCGTGGGTGGGCTCGTTGCTGCCGGAGGACCCGCGCGGGCCGAGCGAGCCGTGGCCGGCGGAGGCTCCCTCGGCCGCCTGAGCGGCGCGGGCCGTGCCCGCGGCCCGGTATACCGCGGCTTTGGGTGGCGCGGCGGCCAGACCGTATGCTCCCTGCGCGCAAGGGCGCGGATCGAGGCACGCACGGCGCGCGCCGGGAGCATGGAGGCTGGCGATGGGGCTCGAACGACGGGTCGCGGTGATCGGGGCGGGGCCCTCGGGCCTGGCCGCCGCGCGGGCGCTGGACCGCGCCGGGCTCGCCTTCGACGGGTACGAGGCCCACACAGACGTCGGCGGGCTGTGGGACATCGACAACCCGCGCTCGACGGTCTACGAGTCGGCGCACCTCATCTCCTCGCGCACCACGACCCAGTTCGACGAGCTGCCGATGGACTCGGCGGCCGACTACCCGAGCCATCGCGAGCTGCTGCGCTACTTCCGCGCCTACGCGGACGAGTTCGGCCTGCGCGACCGGTTCCGCTTCGGCACGCGCGTGGTCGCCGTCGAGCCGGCGGGCGGCGACGACAGCGGCCGCAGCGGCTGGACGGTGCGATCCGTGCCCGCCGGGTCGGGCCCGGGGGCGGGAGCCGACGACGCCGTCGAGCGCACGTACTCGCACGTCGTCGTCGCCAACGGCACGCTCGCCGAGCCGAACGTCCCCACCCTGCCCGGCACGTTCGACGGGGAGGTGCTGCACTCGAGCGCCTACAAGAGCGCGGACGTGTTCGCGGGCAGGCGGGTGCTCGTCGTCGGGGGCGGCAACTCCGGCTGCGACATCGCGGTCGATGCCGTGCACCGCGCCGCGTCGGTCGACCTGTCGGTGCGGCGCGGGTACTGGTTCGTCCCGCGGTACCTGCTGGGCCGCCCCACGGACACCCTCAACCAGGGCCGGCCGCTGCCCGCGCGGGTCAAGCAGGCCGTCGACTCGCGCCTGCTGCGGCTGCTGAACGGCGACCCGCACCGCTTCGGCTTCCCGGAGCCGGACCACAAGATCTACGAGTCGCACCCCGTGGTGAACTCGCTCGTGCTGCAGCACGCCGGCCAGGGCGACCTGCGGGTGCGGGCCGACGTCGCCCGGTGCGACGGGCGGACGGTGCACTTCGCCGACGGCAGCCACGCCGACTACGACCTCGTGCTGCTCGCCACCGGGTACCGGCTCGACTACCCGTTCCTCGACCCGCGCCATCTCGCGTGGGCGGGGCCGGGCTCCGGGACGGCGCCGCGGCTGTTCTGCAACATCGTGCCGCCGTCGGGCAACGGCCTGTTCGTCGTCGGGATGCTCGAGGCGTCGGGCATCGGCTGGCAGGGCCGTGCCGAGCAGGCCGAGCTGGTGGCGCGCTACCTCGCGACCGTGGCGGCCGCCGACGACGGCGACGTGGCCGCCCGGGAGCGGGCGGTGCGCTTCCGCCGTCGCCTGACCGAGCCGTGGCCGGACCTGACGGGCGGCTACCGCTACCTCGGGCTGGAGCGGATGAGCTACTACGTGAACAAGGACGCCTACCGCCGCACCGTGCGGCGCCTGGCCGACGAGCTCGCTCCGGCCGCGGAGAGCGCGGCATGAACATCGACGACGTCGCCGTGAGCTTCGCGCCCGGGTCGATGGTCGCCCTGGACCTCGTGCTCGGGCTCATCATGCTGGGCATCGCGCTCGACACGTCGCCCGCGGACTTCCGGGCGCTGCGCAACGCCCCGCGGGCGGCGGTGCTCGCGCTGCTCGCGCAGCTCGTGGCGCTGCCCGCCGTGACCTTCGGGCTCACCCTGCTGCTCGACGTGCAGGCGTCCGTCGCCCTCGGGATGATCCTCGTCGCGTGCTGCCCGCCCGGGAACGTGTCCCAGGTGCTCACGCACCGCTCGGGGGGCAACGTCGCGCTGTCCCTGTCGCTCACCGCCGTCGGCAACGCGATCTACATCGTCGCCATGCCGCTCAACCTCGCCCTGTGGGGGTCGCTGCACCCGACGGCGAGCGCCATCCTCACCGACGTGCGGCTCGACGCGGGGCAGATGCTGCTCGAGATCCTCCTGGTCATCGGCGTGCCGTTCGCGGCCGGGATGCTCGTGCGCACGCGCTGGCCGGCGCTCGCCGCGCGGGTGCACCGCCCGGTGCGCTGGGCCAGCCTCGTGGCGCTGGTCGGCTTCATCGTCGCGGCGCTCGCGGGCAACTTCGCGGTCTTCGTCGCGTACATCGGCGTGGTCCTGCTGGCCGTGTTCCTGCACGACGCCGCGGCCCTCGGCCTGGGCTACCTCGCGGGCCGCGCCGGGCGGCTCGCGCCGCGCGAGGTGAAGGCGGTGACGTTCGAGGTCGGCATCCGCAACGCCGGCCTCGGGCTCGGCCTCGTGTTCACGTTCTTCGGCGGGCTGGGCGGTATGGCCGTCGTCGCCGGCTGGTGGGGCATCTGGGACATCGTCGCGGGGCTGGCCCTGGCGACGTTCTGGGCGCGACGGTCCCGGGCCCGCGCGGCCCGGGAGGAGGTGGCCGCATGACGCGCGTCCTGGTCACCGGCGGTGCGGGCTTCCTCGGGTCGCACGCCGTCGCGGCGCTGACGGCGCACGACGACGTCGCGCACGTCGTCGCGGGCGACCTGCGCGAGGCGCGCGTGCCCGACGGCGCGACGTGGGAGCGTCTGGACGTCACGGACCCGGCGTCGGTACGCCGCGTGATCGAGGCGCACGACGTCGACACGGTGGTGCACCTCGCCGCGATCGTGAACCCCGGCACGCTCGACGAGGCGACGGAGCGCGCCGTCGACGTCGACGGCACCCGCAACGTCCTCGACGCCTGCGTGGCCGCGGGCGTGCGCCGGGTGGTGATCTCCTCGTCCGGCGCGGCCTACGGCTACCACGCGGACAACCCGGTGCCGCTGCGCGAGACCGACCCCGTGCGCGGCAACGAGGAGTTCACGTACTCGCGGCACAAGCGCGAGGTCGAGGAGATGCTCGCCCGCTACCGCACCGACCATCCCGGCCTGGGGCAGGTCGTGCTGCGCATCGGGACGATCCTCGGCCCGGGGGTGGACAACCAGATCACGGCCCTGTGGGAGGCGCGCCGGCTCCTGCGGGTGCGCGGCTCGGAGAGCCCGTTCGTCTTCGCCTGGGTCGACGACGTGACCGGCGCCGTCGTCGCGGGCGCGACGGGGGCCACCAACGGCACGTTCAACGTGTGCGGGGACGGCGTGGTGACCGTGGCCGACATCGCGGCACGCCTGGGCCGGCGCACGCTCGACGTCCCGGCGTGGGCGCTCGCCGCCGCCCTGCGGGTCGGGCACGCGCTGCGCCTCACGGTGCACGGGCCGGAGCGTGTCGGGTTCCTGCGCTACCGGCCGGTGCTCGACAACGCGCGCCTCAAGGCCGAGCTGTACGTGCCGCGGCTGACGTCGCGAGAGGCGTTCGAGACCTGGCTGCGCGGCCGCGGCACGCCCGCGGGCGAATCAGGTGGACCCCGCCGCGAGGTCGGGTAGCATCGACGCCGTCCCCGCGGCCACCGCCGCGTGTGAGAGGGGACGGCACCAGGACGAGAGGCGCACCACGGCGATGACGGGCATCCGGACGACCGCCTGACGCGTCGACCCCGAGGCTCCCCGCCGGCCGCACGAACGGCCCGGGGGAGCGGCGTCGACGCACCCGCCGTCCGCCGTACCCCCGCACCGCTGGAGTCCTCCGTGCCCGCTCCCCACCCCTCCGTCGTCCTGCACGACCTCACCTTCTCCTGGCCCGACGGGGCCACCCCGATCGCCGGCGTGTCCGGCGCCTTCTCCCGCGGCCGCACCGGCCTGGTCGGCCTCAACGGCGCGGGCAAGTCCACCCTGCTGCGCCTCGTGGCGGGCCGGCTGCGCCCGACGTCCGGGTCGATCAGCGTGTCCGGTGTCGCGGACTACCTGCCGCAGCGCCTCACCCTCGACACCGACGCCACGGTCGCGGACCTGCTGGGCGTGCGCGACGTCGTCGACGCGGTGCGCGCCATCACGGACGGCACCGCGCCCGAGGCGGAGCTCGCGGCGCTCTTCGACGTCGTCGGCGACGGCTGGGACGTCGAGGAGCGCGCCCTCGCCGAGCTCGCCGGCACGGGCCTCCCGTCCGCCGACGGCGTGCTCGACCGCCCGGTCGGCACCCTCTCGGGCGGCGAGGCGATGCTCGTCGCCGTCACGGGCGTGCGGCTGCGCGGCGCGGACGTGGCGCTCCTGGACGAGCCCACGAACAACCTCGACGGCGATGCCCGCGAGCGGCTGCACGAGCTCGTGCGCACGTGGCGCGGCGCGCTGGTCGTCGTCTCGCACGACCGGGAGCTGCTCGAGCTGGTCGACGAGACCGCGGAGCTGCGCACCGGCTCGCTGACCACGTACGGCGGCACGTACGCGCAGTACGAGGAGCACCTGGCGGCGCAGCAGGACGCGGCGCGCGCCGCCCTGCGCGACGCCGAGCAGGTCCTGCGACGCGAGAAGCGCGAGCGCATCAAGGCCGAGGAGCGCATCGCGCACTCCGAGCGCCGGGGCCGCAAGGACGTCGTCGAGCGTCGGTACGTCAAGGCGCAGATCAACGACCGGCGCAACTCCGCCGAGAAGTCGCAGGCCGCGCGGCGCGGCCAGGCCGCCGGGAAGGAGGCCGACGCCCGGGCGGCCCTCGAGGCCGCCGAGCTGTCCGTGCGCGACGACGACCGCATCGTCGTCGACCTGCCCGACCCGGACGTGCCCGCGGGCCGCCGGCTGGCCGTCCTGCGGGGCACGGACGGCCGCGAGGTCGTGCTCGCCGGGCCGGAGCGCGTGGCGCTGACCGGACCCAACGGCGTCGGCAAGACGACGTTGCTGGAGCGGCTCGTCGGGGTGGTCCCCGTGGGCACCGACGTGGGGACAAGCGCGGTCGCCGAAGCGCTCACCGACCGGGTCGCCTACCTGCCGCAGCGGCTCGACGTGCTCGACGACGACCAGACGGTGCTCGACGCCGTGCGGGCCGGCGCGCCGGACGTGGCGCCCGGGGAGCTGCGCAACCGGCTCGCGCGCTTCCTCGTGCGCGGCGACCAGGTGGGCCGGCCGGTCGCGACGCTGTCCGGCGGCGAGCGGTTCCGCGTCGCCCTGGCGCGGCTGCTGCTCGCCGACCCGCCGGCGCAGCTGCTCGTGCTCGACGAGCCCACCAACAACCTCGACATCGCCAGCACGGACCAGCTCGTGCAGGCGCTGGCCGCCTATCGGGGCGCGCTGCTCGTGGTGAGCCACGACCGGTCGTTCCTGGGCCGGCTCGGCCTCGACGCCGAGCTGCGGCTGGAGCGCGACGGCCGGCTGCTGCAGACCGACCGCCGCGCTCCTCACGCGTGACACGTCGTGGGCGACGGGTCAGGAACAGGCGAGCTCGCCGTCGGCCGGGGCCGTCCCGGTGCCGATGAAGCCCACCGTCGTGCTCTGTCCCGCGCCGAGCGTGGCGTTCCACGCGGCCGGGGAGATGACACCGTCGGCGAGTGCGCCGCCCCAGATGTTCGACGTGGTGATGCCGTCGGCGGCGACCTGCCAGCCGTCGAGCGCGGCGTCGCCGGCGGTCACCACGATCTCGCCCTGGTAGCCGCCCGACCACGAGTTCGTGGTGCTGAACGTGGCCGTGCAGGCTCCGGGGTCGGGGTCGGTCCCCGGGTCCTCGTCCTCGGTGAGGGTCGTGAAGGTCACGGAGGCCGTGGGCTCCGAGACCTCACCGGTGTTGTCGTTGCGTGCTCGGACCGCCACCTCGTACGTGGTCCCGGGTTCGAGCCCGGTCACGTCGATCATCGGGACTCCGTCCGTGGAGGCGAGGATCTCGCCCGTCGCGACGTCGATCACGTCGTAGCCGGTGACGCACCCCGTCGTCCCCGCGCCCCACATGATGTGGGCCTTCGTGGCGGTCACGGAGGTGGCGGACAGCTCGCCGAGCGGTGTGCCCGGAACCTCGTCCGGGCACACCTCGGGCGGGTCCGTGGGGTCGGGGTCGGGATCGGTCTCCCCGTCGATGCCGGTCACCTCGCCGTCGCCGCCGTCGAACGCGACGTCCGAGCAGCTGTAGAAGTTCTCGCTGCTGTCCGAGCGCACCCAGTGCGTGAACACGATGTGCTCGCCGGTCCGGTCCGCGGGCAGGGTGACGTCCCAGTAGTAGTAGTTGTCGCCGCCCGGGCCGCCGGTGTCCGGCGGGTCCGTCACGGAGTCGACCAGCTCGAGGTCCGCCCAGCCGAGCGGCTGTGTCGGGTCGAAGCCCTCGCGGGTCACGTAGACGTCGAACCGGCCCGGGTGCTCGGCCCAGTTGTTGTGCTGGAACTCGTACGTCTCGCCGGCGGTGAGGTGCGTCGTCGGCCAGTCGGTGCGGGGCGCGTTGAACGCGGAGAAGTCGTACGGGCCGCGGTCGCCGCCGGAGCAGATGGTCCCGTCCGGGATGTAGCCCTCGGTGCGGCCGGCGCCGTTCGAGTCCAGGTTGCCGAACCAGTTGTAGTACGCGTTCGGGCCGCTCTGCGCGAGCGCATCCGCGCAGGCGGGGTTCGACGGGTCGAGCTGCCCGGTCGCGGTCTGCGCGTCCACCCAGCACAGGTACTGCCGGGAGCCGGGGAACACCTCGGCCCCGTGGGCGGCCGCCGGCTGCCCGACGACGGCCACGAGGCCGACGGCGGCCAGCACGGTGGCCGCGAGGGATGCCGCGAGTCTTCGCATGATGGTCCTCCTCCTTGAGGTCCGTGGGTGTGTGGGCACGACGGTGGTCCACGGTGCGGACGCCGTCACCCCGGCTAAACGTTTCGCCCGCGGGCGCCGGTACGGTGTCCGGGTGACGCCCCAGCCCTCCGCCCCGTTCCCGAGCACCACACCGTCGACACACCCCACCGCCGAGCAGGAGGTGGTGGGCATCTGCCGCGACCTGCTGCGGATCGACACGTCCAACTACGGCAACGGCGAGGGGCCGGGGGAGCGGAAGGCTGCGGAGCTCGTCGCCGGGCTCCTCACCGAGGTGGGGCTCGAGGTGGAGCTGTTCGAGTCCGAGCCCGGCCGCACGTCGGTCGTGACGCGGCTCGAGGGCGCCGACCGGTCCCGGCCCGCGCTGGTGCTGCACGGGCACACGGACGTGGTGCCCGCGGCCGCCGACGACTGGACGGTCGACCCGTTCGGCGGCGAGGAGATCGACGGCCTTCTGTGGGGCCGCGGCGCCGTCGACATGAAGGACATGGACGCGATGATCCTCGCGGTCGTGCGGCAGATGGTCCGCGAGGGCCGGCGCCCCGCGCGCGACGTCGTCGTCGCCTTCTTCGCCGACGAGGAGGCGGGCGGCGTGCGCGGCGCGCAGTGGGCCGTGCGGCACCGGCCCGAGCTCTTCGAGGGCGCCACCGAGGCGATCAGCGAGGTGGGCGGCTTCTCGGTGGAGGTCGGCGGGCGGCGCGCGTACCTGCTGCAGACGGCGGAGAAGGGGCTCGCCTGGCTGCGGCTCGTCGCCGACGGGCGGGCCGGGCACGGCTCCCAGGTCAACACGGAGAACGCCGTGACCGAGCTCGCGGCGGCCGTCGCGCGGATCGGGCAGCATCCCTGGCCGTACACGCTCACGCCGACGGTGGAGAAGCTGCTGCGCGGGGTGTCCGACCTCACCGGTCTGCCCTTCGACGGCGAGGACCCCGCTGCGGTCGACGCGCTCGTCGCGGCGCTCGGCCCGGCCGCCAAGTTCGTGGGCGCTACGGTGCGGCACACGTCCAACCCGACGCAGCTCGAGTCCGGCTACAAGGCGAACGTCATCCCCGGCCGGGCCGAGGCCACCGTCGACGTGCGCCTCCTGCCCGGGCACGAGGAGGAGGGGATGGCGACGCTTCGCGAGCTGGCCGGGCCTACCGTGCGCGTCGAGCCGATCCACACCGACACCGCCCTCGAGGTGCCGTTCTCCGGCGACCTCGTGGACTCGATGGTCGCCTCCCTCCTGGCCGAGGACCCCGGGGCCACGGTGCTGCCGTACACGCTGTCGGGCGGCACCGACAACAAGTCGCTCTCCCGCCTCGGCATCACCGGGTACGGGTTCGCGCCCCTGCGGCTGCCCGCCGACCTCGACTTCTCCGGCATGTTCCACGGCGTCGACGAGCGCGTGCCGGTCGAGTCGCTGCGCTTCGGCACCCGCGTGCTGGACCGGCTGCTGCGCGACTGCTGACCCGTCGCGCTGACCCCGCCCGCTGACCGCCGCCGTCAGCCGCCCAGCCGGGCGAGCAGGCGGCGGGTCTGCCCGACGTACCCGCCGCCGAAGAGCACGGCGTGCACCGCGAGCGGGTACAGCTGGTGCAGCGGGACACGGTCGCGCCACCCGGGGGCGAGGGGCCAGGCCGCCTCGTAGCCCGCGAGGATCTCGTCCAGGTGCGGCGCCCCGAAGAGCGCGAGCATGGCGAGGTCGGCCTCCCGGTGCCCGCCGTGGGCGGCCGGGTCGATGAGCACCGCCTCCGCGGACCCGGCCGGCCCGGGCGCCCACAGCACGTTCCCCGACCACAGGTCGCCGTGCACGCGGGCGGGCGCCTCGCGCGCGGCGGGGCCCGCGAGCAGGCCGAGGCGCCCGCACACCCGCTCGACGGCGGCCGCGTCCTGCGCCGTGAGCACGCCGCGCTCCCTGCCCTGCGCCACGACGGGACGCAGGCGGGCGTGCGCGTAGAACGCCGGCCAGTCGCCCCACGTCCCGGCCGCCAGGGTCAGGGGGTCGTCGAGGGGGCCGAAGTACCCGCGGTCCGCCCCGGGCGGCAGGACGCCGAACCCGTCGGCGCCCGCGCGGTGCAGGACCGCGAGACGGCGGCCCAGGTCGCGCGCGGCGTCCGGCGCGGGGCGCGCAGCCTCGACCCGCTCCAGGTCGAGGTGGTCCGGGCCGTGACCCAGTACCCGGGCGACCCGCGGGCCGCCCGGCACGGCGAGCCACCGCAGACCCGCGGCCTCGGTGGCGAAGAACCCGGGCGGCGCGTCCGGGCGCGACTTGCGGAACGTGTCGGCCATGTCTGCTCGGGAACGTCTGCTCGGGAACGTCTGCTCGGGGCGGTCCACCGGTCAGAAGGTGGCGCTGACCTTGATGATCTTGCGGCGCAGCCACACCCGGCGTTCGCCGCCCATGTACAGCCGCGTGCGCGCGAGCTCCCACCGGCCGTACTCGGCCTCGTCGGTGAGCATCTTGCGGGCGTCCGGGACGCTGGTGCCCCGGTCGATGGTCAGCACGCGGTACTCGTACTGTCCGTGCTTGCGCCAGGCGGACGGCGCGCCGGAGCGCTCGTCCGCCTGTGACGTCGACGGGATCGAAGCCATCCGCTGTCCTCCCGAAGTGCTGGCGGGCGGTTTTCGTCTGCCCATTGTGCCCCGTGGGGCGCTACGGTCGGAGCATGACCGCTGACCCGCGTGCCGCGCTGGACCGCTTCGTCGCCGCGCTCGAGGCCCACTACCACGCGGTGTCGACCCGGCGGGGTGACGACGACCCCGCGGTCGACGACGCCTACGAGGTCCTGGCCGACGCGTTCGAGGTCTACGAGGACGCGCTGGCGCAGGTCTACTCCGAGGTCACGCCCTTCTTCCTCGACGACGGCGACGACGAGGACGGCGACGACGAGGACGGCGACGACGAGGACGACGACGAGGACGACCTCGACGCCGAGCTGGACACCGACCTCGAGGGCGGGGCGTCCGAGGACCGTCCGGTCGACGAGCCCGGCCAGGCCTACCAGCGCTCGGGGTAGCCGATCTCCGGGGCGGAGACGTCGTCGAGCGCGGCGTGCACCTCGCCCGGCAGGTCGAGGTCCACGGCGGCGAGCGACGCCCGCAGCTGGGCCGGCGTCCGCGCCCCGACGACCGCGCTCGCGACCGCGTCGCGGGCCAGCAGCCAGGCGAGGGCGACCTCGAGCGGCGCGCGCCCCAGCCCGTCGGCCGCGGTGGCCACAGCCTCGACGACCGACGACGCGGCCGCGTCCAGGTAGGGGTCGACGAACGCGGCGAGGTGCGCCGACGCCGCGCGGGAGTCCGCCGGGATCGCCCGCCGGTACTTGCCGGTGAGCACCCCGCGCCCCAGCGGTGACCACGCCAACAGGCCGAGGCCGAGGGCGTCGGCGGCCGGGACGACGTCGCGCTCCGCGCCGCGCTGCAGCAGGGAGTACTCGAGCTCCAGGGCGCTCAGGCCGGTGCCGTCCGTCTCCAGCAGCGTCGCGGCCCGCGCGGACGCCCAGCCAGGGTGGTTGGACAGGCCCACGTAGCGTGCCCGGCCGGACGCCACCGCCAGCCGCAGCGCGGACACGGTCTCCGCGAGCGGGGTCGCCGGGTCGGGGCAGGCGACGAGGAAGAGGTCCACGTGGTCGGTGCCCAGACGGGCGAGCGAGGCGTCGAGGTCGGCGAGCAGGCCCGCCCGCGACGCGTCGACGCGGGCGCCCGCCCGGCCGGCCCGGACGCCGCCCTTGGTGCACAGCACGACGTCGTCGCGGGAGACCTTGCCGTCCAGGAGCGAGCCGATCACGCGCTCCGCGTCGCCGTCGCCGTACGTCGCGGCGGTGTCGACGAGCGTGCCGCCCGCGTCGACGAAGTCGCGCAGCTGCTCCGCCGCGTCCAGATCGTCGGTGTCCCGCCCCCACGTCATGGTCCCCAGGCCGAGCTCGGACACGCGCAGGCCCGTACGGCCCACCTGACGACGCTCCATGGCGGGCCACGCTACCGGGAAACCCTGCTGGTCCGGGTAGTGTGACCGCCCGTGAATGCCTGGGAAGCGATCCTGCTCGGCCTGGTCCAGGGCCTGACCGAGTTCCTGCCGATCTCGTCGAGCGCGCACCTGCGCATCGTCGGAGAGCTGCTCGGCGGGACCGACCCCGGCGCCGCGTTCACGGCGATCACGCAGATCGGCACCGAGGCGGCCGTGCTGCTCTACTACCGCCGCACCATCCGGGACATCTGCGTCGCCTGGTGGAAGTCCCTCGTGGGCACGCACGGCAGCGACTGGCGCTCCCGGATGGGCGCGCACGACGACCAGGCGCGGATGGCCTGGTACATCGCCCTCGGCTCGATCCCGATCGGCGTGCTCGGCCTGCTCTTCCAGGACCAGATCGAGACCTACCTGCGCAACCTCTGGATCACCGTGACGACGCTCGTCATCTTCGGCCTCCTGCTCGGCTTGGCGGACAAGATCGGCCGGCGCACCCGCCGGCTCGACGAGCTCAACCCGAAGCGCGCGATCGGGTTCGGCTTCGCGCAGGCGCTCGCGCTCATCCCGGGCGTGTCGCGCTCCGGCGGCACGATCACGGCCGGGCTCCTCATGGGCTTCACCCGCAAGGCGGCGGCGGACTACTCGTTCCTGCTCGCCATCCCCGCGGTGCTGATGTCGGGCTTCTACCAGCTCGCCAAGTCGGTGGGCGAGGACCCGGCACCGGGGTCGCCCGGCGCCGGCGCGACCCTGGTGGCGACGCTCGTCGCCTTCGTCGTCGGGTACGTCGTCATCATCGGCTTCCTCAAGCTCATCACCACGCACTCGTTCATGCCGTTCGTCTGGTACCGCCTCGGCCTCGCCGCCGTGGTCGTGGTGCTGCTCCTGACCGGCGTGCTCACCGCGAACGGCGGGATCGTCGTCTGACCGGGAGACCCGGCCCCGCCGGAGGGCCGGTAGCCTGGGCGCGTGCGTTCCTGGCCCGCCCCGCAGATCCCCGAGCTCCCCGAACCGGCCGACGGCCGCCGCACCCCCGTCCGGGTGCACGACAGCACCACCGGACGGCTCGTGGACCCGGCCCCGGGCGGCACCGCCCGCTACTACGTCTGCGGCATCACGCCGTACGACGCGACCCACCTCGGGCACGCGAACACCTACCTGGCGTTCGACCTGCTGCACCGGGCGTGGCTCGACGCCGGCAAGGCGGTGACGTTCGTCTCGAACGTCACCGACGTGGACGACCCGCTGCTCGAGCGCGCCGACGCCACGGGCGTCGACTGGCAGGACCTCGCCGCCGACCAGGTGGCCCTCTTCCGCGAGGACATGACCGCCCTCGGCATGGTGCCGCCCGCCACCTGGACCGGCGCCGTCGAGTCCGTGCCCGAGGTGGTCGCCGCCGTCGAGAAGCTCCTGGACCAGGGCGCGGCCTACCGGGTCCCCGTCGAGCCGGGCGCGGGCGGGGACGACCCCTGTCTCGGCGACGTGTACGCCGACCTGTCCGCCGACCCGGCCTTCGGGCAGGTGTCCCGCCTCGACCCGCAGGTCATGGCGGAGCTCTTCGCCGAGCGCGGGGGCGACCCCGACCGCGAGGGCAAGAAGAACCCGCTGGACCCGCTGCTGTGGCGCCGCGAGCGCGTGGGCGAGCCCGCGTGGGACGGCGCGACGCTCGGCACCGGCCGCCCCGGCTGGCACATCGAGTGCGCCGTGATCGCCCGCGACGGTCTGGGCCTGCCGTTCGACCTGCAGGGCGGGGGAGCGGACCTGCTGTTCCCGCACCACGAGATGTCGACCTCGCACGACCGGCTGCTCGGCGGCGGCGGCGCCGGCGTCCACGTGCACGCCGGCCTGGTGGCCTACCAGGGCGAGAAGATGAGCAAGTCGCGCGGCAACCTCGTGTTCGTCTCCGCGCTGCGCCGCGCCGGCGTCGACCCGATGGCGATCCGGCTCGCCCTGCTGGCGCACCAGTACCGCACGGAGTGGGAGTGGACCGACGCCGACCTCGAGGCCGGCGTCGCGCGGCTCGAGCGCTGGCGGTCCGCCGTCTCCGGCAACGGCGGCCCCGACGCGACCGCGACGCTGGCGGCGCTGCGCGCGGCGCTCGCGGACGACCTCGACGGACCCGCCGCGCTCGCCGCCGTCGACGCGTGGGCCGACACCGCGCTCGCGCCCGGGCGGGACACGACCGACGACCTCGAGGGCGCGCCCGGCGTCCTGGCGCGCGCGGTGAACGCGCTCCTCGGCGTCCGGCTCTGACCGGGCGGACCCGGCGTCAGCCCTTGTCGGTGCCCTTGTCGGTGCCCTTGTCGCCCCCGACGTCGCGCCGCCGCAGGTAGCGCTCGAACTCCCGCGCGATGGCCTCCCCCGTCGCCTCGGGCAGGTCGGCGGTGTCCTTCGCCTCCTCGAGCTGCTGCACGTACTCGGCGATCTCGGCGTCGTCGGAGGCCAGCTCGTCGACGCCGTGCTGCCACGCCTCGGCGTCCTCGGGCAGGTCGCCGAGGGGCACCGGCGCGGCGATGAGCTCCTCGACGCGGGCGAGGATCGCGAGCGTCGCCTTGGGCGACGGCGGGTTGGCCACGTAGTGCGGGACGGCGGCCCACAGCGACACGGCCTGGAACCCGCGGCGGTCGGCCTCGTGCTGCAGCACGCCCACGATGCCGGTCGGGCCCTCGTACGTGCTCGGCTCGACGTCGAGCACCGCCTGCAGGCCGTCGCTCTCGGTGGTGGCGGTCATCGGGATGGGCCGGGTGTGCGGCACGTCGGCGAGCAGGGCGCCGAGCGTCACGACCGTGCGGACGCCCAGCTCGGCAGCCAGGTCCAGCAGCTCGGCGCTGTACGAGCGCCACCGGAACGACGGCTCGATGCCGTGCACCAGCACCACCGTGCGGTCGGGCAGCTCCGCGACGGACACGGTCGTGGTCGGCCAGGTGATGCTGCGCACCCCGTCCGGGCTGGTCTCGATCACCGGACGGTTCACCTGGAAGTCGTGGTAGTCCTCGGGGTCGAGCTCGCGCACCTGGCGCGCGTCCCACACGTGGGCGAGGTGGGCGAGGGCGGCGGTGGCGGCGCTGCCGGCGTCGTTCCACCCCTCGAACGCGGCGATCATCACGGTCTGCCGTGCGGCGTGGCGCCCGGTGGTCTCCGGCTCGGTCGTCATCCGTCCAGCGTATACAGCAGGGGCCGTGGGCCGGGGCGCTCGACGTGTCCCGTGTCACGGGCACCGCGGGCGGGCGGGCGGCGGGGCGTCCGTACGATGGACGGGTGCCCGAGACCCTCGCCCCCGCCCCGCACACCCCCGCGCCGACCCTGCCCGCGGCCGTCCTGTGGGACATGGACGGCACCCTCGTGGACACCGAGCCGTACTGGATCCGGGCCGAGCAGGAGCTCGTCGCGGAGCACGGCGGCACCTGGACCCACGAGCAGGCGCTGCAGCTGGTCGGGAACGCGCTGACGGTCTCCGCCGCGATCGTGCGCGACCAGGGCGGCGTGGACCTGCCCCTCGACGAGATCGTCGACCGGCTGCTGGGCCGGGTCGTCGAGCAGGTGCGCGAGCGGGTGCCGTGGCAGCCCGGCGCGCTGGAGCTCCTCACCGCGCTCTCCGACGCCGGCGTGCCGTGCGCTCTCGTCACGATGAGCTACGCGTCCTTCGCGCAGGAGGTGGTCTCGCGGGGCCCCGCCGGCGCGTTCGCGACGCTCGTCACCGGCGACCAGGTGTCGCGCGGCAAGCCGGACCCCGAGCCCTACCTCGTGGCGGCGGAGCGACTCGGTGTCGACGCGGCCGCGTGCGTGGCCATCGAGGACTCGCCCACGGGCATCGCCTCGGCGCGCGCGGCCGGCATCGCGACCCTCGGGGTCGAGGCGGTCGTGCCGGTTCCGCACCTGGACGGGCTCAGCCGCGCCGCGTCGCTGGAGAAGGTCGACGTCGCGATGCTCGCGCGCATCGGCGCCGGCGAGGTCGTGGACCTCACGCGCTGACGGCGTCGACCCCGAGCCGCTCGCGCAGCGCGTCCGGAGGGATCACGGGCGGCGTGCCGCCGAAAGCGGGGCACCGCGCCTGGTGCGCGCACCACCCGCAGAGGCGGCCGGGGCGAGGGCGCCAGTCGCCCGTCCGGGCGGCGTCCTGGATCGCCGACCACAGCGCGCGCACCTTGGTCTCCGTGGCCTCGAGCTCCTGCTCGCGCGGCTCGGCGCGCAGCACCTGGCCGTCGCCGAGATACAGCAGCTGCAGCATGCGCGGCACCTCGCCCCGCTCGCGCCACAGCACCAGCCCGTAGAAACGCATCTGGAACAGGGCCGAGCCCTCGAAGCCCGGCCCGGGCGCGCGGCCGGTCTTGTAGTCGACCACCCGCAGCGCGCCGTCCGGCGCCACGTCGAGCCGGTCCACGATCCCGCGCAGCACCGGACCGTCGTCGAGCGCGGTCTCGACACGCAGCTCCCGCGACGCAGGCTCCAGCCGGTTGGGGTCCTCCAGCGTGAAGTACGTGCCGACGAGCCGGCGCGCCCGCCCGATCCACGCGGCCGGCGTGGTGCCGGCCGCATCTCCGCCCTCGTCGAAGAGGGACGCGTACCGCGGCTCCGCGGCCACGAGGCGCTCCCACTCGACCGGCAGCAGCGCGGCGGCGGCCTCCGGCGTGCGCTCGCCCCGCGGCGCGTCGTACAGCCGCTCGAGGACGGCGTGCACCAGGGTGCCGCGCGCGGCGGCGGACGCGGGCGGCTCGGGCAGGCGGTCGACCACCCGGAACCGGAACAGGAGCGGGCAGCGCATGAAGTCGGCCGCGCGCGACGGCGACAGCGCCGGGGCCCGCACGGCCGTCGACGACGGGTCCGGGGCGGCGGTCGTGGTCATGCGCGCCACCCTACGGGCGGAGGGTGACAGGCCGTCCCACGACCGGTGATGACCGGCCGGCGACCAGCCTGCCCGGATAGCCTGACCGGGTGACCTCTCGCTCCCGGGGATGGGTGGTCGGCCGCATCGCGGGCGCGCCCGTCCTCGTCACCCCGTCGTGGTTCCTCGGAGCCGTCGTCCTCACCCTCGTGTTCGCGCCCTCGGTGCGGACGTGGTTCGCACCCCAGCTGGGCACGACGGCGGTGCTCGTCGTCGCCGCCGCGTTCGTGCTGCTCCTGTTCGGGTCCGTGTTCCTGCACGAGGTCGCGCACGCCCTCGTCGCGCGGTCGCGCGGGCACCGCGTCACCGAGATCGCGCTGACGCTGTGGGGCGGCCACACCGCGTACACCGGATCGGGCGGGCGCCCGCTCGACGGCGCCCTCGTGGCCGTGGTCGGCCCGCTCACCAACCTCGTCCTCGCTGCCGCGTTCTGGGTCGTCTACCTGCTGCAGCCTGCGTCGTCGGTCGTGACGGCGCTGCTCCTGGCCGGCGCGTTCTCGAACGCCTTCGTCGGGCTGTTCAACCTGGTGCCGGGGCTGCCGCTGGACGGCGGGCAGATCCTGGAGTCCGCGGTCTGGGGCGCGACCGGCTCGCGCACGCGGGGCACGCTCGTGGCGGGCTGGGTCGGACGGGTGGTGGCGGTCGGCGTGCTGGTCGTGGCGCTGCTGTGGCCGCTGCTCGAGGGGCGGAGGCCGTCGTGGGTGACGGTCGCGTGGGCGGCGCTCATCGGCGCGTTCCTGTGGTCCGGCGCGGGCGACGCGATCAAGGGCGCGCAGACCAGGGCCCGTGTCGCGACGCTGTCCGCGCGCGGCCTGGCCGTACCGGCCGCCGTGATCCCGGTCTCCACCACGGTCGCGGGCGTCTCCGACGCGGCCGCGAGGCACCCGGGCGCGGTGCTCGCCGTCGTCGGCGCCGCGGGGGAGCCGGTGGGCTGGGTGGACCCGGGAGCGGTCGCGAGCGTGCCCGCGGGTCAGGCCGCCACCACGCCGGTGGAGGCCGTCGTGGTCCCGTTCCCGCCCGGGTCCGCGGTGAGCCCGGACCTCGAGGGCGACGACCTCCTCGACCGTCTCGCGCACGGCTCCTCGGGGGCCCGCGTGGTGCCGGTCGTCGACGCCGGACGCCTGACGGGCGTGCTCGACGTCGCCCGGGTCGCGGCCGCGCTCCGCCGATGAGGGGCCGGGAGGCGGGCCGGTAGACTCGCCCGTCGTGACCTCCGCCGACGCCACCCCGCCCGAGACCCGCCCGACCGCCGCCCCGGCGACGGGGCCGATCGAAGGGTCGACCGCCGGTGCCACGGGCGCCGAGCTGCGCCGCGGCCCGCTGCGCGAGGGCGACCGCGTGCAGCTCACGGACCCCAAGGGGCGCCTGCACACCATCACGCTCAAGCCCGGCGGCACCTTCCACACGCACAAGGGCTACTTCCGCCACGAGGACCTCATCGGCCGCCCCGAGGGGTGGGTCGTGACCAACACCGCGGGCGTCGAGTACCTCGCCCTGCGGCCCCTGCTCAGCGACTACGTGCTGTCCATGCCGCGCGGCGCCGCCGTCGTCTACCCCAAGGACGCCGGCCAGATCGTTCAGATGGCCGACATCTTCCCGGGCGCGCGCGTCGTCGAGGCCGGCGTCGGGTCCGGAGCGCTGACCATGTCGCTGCTGCGCGCCGTGGGCGACGCCGGCGAGCTGCACTCCATCGAGCGGCGCGAGGACTTCGCGGCGATCGCCCGCGGCAACGTCGAGTCGTTCTTCGGCGGCGAGCACCCGGCGTGGCGCCTCTCGATCGGGGACCTCGCGGACGTGCTGCCCACGGTCGCGGAGCCGGGCAGCGTGGACCGCGTCGTCCTGGACATGCTGGCGCCCTGGGAGAACGTCGACCCGGTGGCCCGCGCGCTCGCGCCCGGCGGGGTGCTGATCTGCTACGTCGCGACGGCGACCCAGCTGTCCCGGACGGCCGAGGACCTGCGGACCGACGGCCGGTTCGCCGAGCCGCAGGCGTGGGAGTCGATGGTGCGCGGCTGGCACCTCGAGGGCCTCGCGGTGCGCCCGCAGCACCGGATGATCGGGCACACCGGCTTCCTGATCACCGCGCGCCGGCTCGCCGACGGCGTCACCCCGCCCGAGCGCACCCGCCGCCCCGCGAAGGGCTCGTACCCGGCGCCCGACGCCGAGTGGTCGGAGGAGGAGCTGGGCGAGCGCGCCGTGTCGGACAAGAAGATCCGCCGCGTGCGGCGCGACCTCGGCGTCGCCCCCGAGGACGCCCAGGGCTGACCTCGCGTCACCCGCACCGGGGCGTCGTAGGTCACCGGGAGGTCTCGGTCGTGTGAACCTCGCGACCGCTCCGTGAAATGAACCCCCGGACGCCCGCGTTGATGTCTAGGGTGCTGTACTCCGGGGACGCCTTCCCGCCCGGGGAGGTGGTCACCCGGGCCGCACGAGAGGGGATGCGATGTCCGACAACCCTGTCCGCCCGGAGCCTCGACCGGAGCAGCCGGCGCTGCCCACCGGACCGAGCCACGACGCACAGCTCGCCCTCCTCGCCGCCAAGAACGAGCGGCTCGCCGAGGCGCTCCGCGCCGCCCGCGACCAGATCGTGGAGCTCAAGGGCCAGATCGACGAGCTCGCCAAGCCGCCGGGGACGTACGCCACGTTCCTCGCCGCGCACGACGACGGCTCCGTCGACATCTCGTCGGCCGGCCGCAAGATGCACGTCCAGGCGAGCCCGGGCCTCGACGTCGCCGAGCTGCGCCCCGGCCAGGAGGTCAAGCTCAACGAGGCCATGACCGTCGTCGAGGTCGGCGGGTACGAGCGCACCGGCGAGCTGGTGACCGTCAAGGAGGTGCTCGACGCCGAGCGGGTGCTCGTCGTCGGGCGGGCCGACGAGGAGCGCGTCGTGCGCCTCGCCGGGTCGGTCGCCGACGCCGAGCTGCGCGTGGGCGACGCGCTCACGGTCGACGTGCGCAGCGGGTTCGTCTACGAGGTCGTGCCGAAGTCGGAGGTCGAGGAGCTCGTCCTCGAGGAGGTGCCCGACATCGCCTACGAGGACATCGGCGGCCTGGGGCCGCAGATCGAGCAGATCCGCGACGCCGTCGAGCTGCCCTTCTCGCACCCCGACCTCTTCCGCGAGCACGGGCTGAGGCCGCCCAAGGGCGTGCTGCTGTACGGCCCGCCCGGGTGCGGCAAGACGCTCATCGCCAAGGCCGTGGCCAGCTCGCTGGCCGGGATGGTCGCCAGCGCGCAGGGCGGCGACCCCACGGCCAAGAGCTACTTCCTCAACGTCAAGGGCCCGGAGCTGCTCAACAAGTACGTGGGCGAGACGGAGCGGCACATCCGCCTGATCTTCGCCCGCGCCCGCGAGAAGGCGACGCAGGGCGCCCCCGTCGTCGTCTTCTTCGACGAGATGGAGTCGCTGTTCCGCACCCGCGGCACCGGGCTCTCGTCGGACGTCGAGACGACGATCGTTCCCCAGCTGCTCGCCGAGATCGACGGCGTCGAGCGGCTCGACAACGTCATCGTCATCGGTGCGTCGAACCGCGAGGACATGATCGACCCCGCCATCCTGCGACCGGGCCGCCTGGACGTGAAGATCAAGATCGAACGGCCGGACGCGGAGGGCGCCACCGAGATCTTCGGCAAGTACCTCACGCCCGAGCTGCCCATCCACCCCGACGACCTGGCCGAGCACGGCGGCAGCCAGAGCGAGGCCGTCGGGGCGATGATCAGCAGCGTGGTGGAGCGCATGTACTCCGAGGACGAGGAGAACCAGTTCCTCGAGGTCACGTACGCGTCGGGCGACAAGGAGACCCTCTACTTCAAGGACTTCAACTCCGGCGCCATGATCCAGAACGTCGTGGACCGGGCCAAGAAGTCGGCGATCAAGGACTTCCTGTCCACCGGGCAGCGCGGCATCCGGGTGGAGCACCTGCTGTCGGCGTGCGTCGACGAGTTCAAGGAGAACGAGGACCTGCCCAACACCACCAACCCCGACGACTGGGCGCGCATCAGCGGCAAGAAGGGCGAGCGCATCGTCTTCATCCGCACGATCGTCCAGAAGAAGGGCGGCGACGGCACGCCGCGCACCATCGACACGGTCACGAGCACCGGGCAGTACCTGTAGTCCGCGGGATACCCGTGGTCCGCGGGATCACGAGATCGAGGTACCCGTCTCGAGGTCGACCCACCGTGGGTCGACCTCGAGACCGGTGGGCGGGCACGGCGGCGGAGGGGAGGTCTGGGAGGTCGGG
>NZ_JBEYBQ010000028.1:0-59416 GCF_040632295.1 Isoptericola sp. NPDC019482 | reverse complement strand
CCGCCGCCGACGTCACGGAGCACGTCGGCTACCGCCTGAAGCGCGCGCACTCCGCCCTGCGGGGCGCCCTCGACACCGCGCTGCGCGAGCACGACGGCCACCACGCGACCGTGAGCCGCACGTGGCGCGCGAGGGGGCCGGTGCCTGCTCGGCCCCGGCCCACCTCCACCGGTCAGAGAGCGGCGCGGTGCTTGCGGACCCAGCCCGGCGGGATGCCCTGGGCCAGGGCCTGCCGCAGCAGTTCCGCGAGCCGGTAGCCCTGGCCCGCGTGGTCCAGGGCGTCCTGGGCCGCGAGGCCGTTGCCGGTCCACCAGGCCAGCAGCGCCCACAGGGACCACGCGGGCGCGCTGTCGGGGACGTGCGCGACGATCTGGGCCAGGGCGTCGGCACCGTCGTGGGCCGCGTGGCCCGGCTCGTGGGCCCGGTCCGGGTCCACGATCGCGGCGATGGCCCGGGCGACGGCGGCGCCGTCCTCGCGCCCCTCGGCGGTGGCGTTCACGACCTCGGGCGTGACCTCCGGGACCATCGACAGCAGCACCGCGTCACGCACGCGGGTGTTGGTCAGACGGGCGGCCATCTCGCCGTAGATCGCCGGCCCGTCGAGCATCCCGGCGAGGATGAGCCGCCAGGTGGCGACGGCGTGGGCCGTCTGGTCCGCCTCGGTGGCCTGGTCCGCGTAGGCGTTGCTGGCCTCGGCCCGCGCGGCCCGCGCGGCGGGCCGGGGCAGCAGGTCGGCCCGGGTCGCGTTGAGGTTGCGGCCCATCGCGACGGCGTGGGCCGCGACCGCGCTCGTCTCGATGTCGGCCAGGGGCCGGGCCGGTGCGTCGTCGACCAGCAGGTCCCGGTAGGTGGTCTGGTCGACGTGCGCGGCCTGCGCGACGTCGACCGCCTGCCCGTGCAGCGCGCACGTGATCGCGCCGACGACGTCGGCGGCGAGGGTCTGGTCCTCGCCGTAGACGATGACCAGGGCGCGGTCGGCCCGGTCGTTCGCGGCGTGCACCGCGATCAGGTCGGCAGACTCCGGGGTGACGCTGTCGAGGTCGAGGCTCGCGACCATGCCGAGCGAGCCCGACGGCCGCAGCGCCCCGACGACAACGCTGTTCACGGGCCGAAAGCCGACCGTGAGCGCGATGGCGGCCAGCACGTCCGCGAGGCTCTTCGCCCGCAGTTCAGAAGTGGGGAACATCGGTGACCCTTCCGCCAGCCGAGGGTGGCCCGCCTGCCGCCGACCGTTTTTTCGCCCTCTCCTGGCGCCGTAATGAACGCCCGCATAAGCGGCCTGGAGTGCAAGCCCCGGGACCGGCAGGAGGAGGAAGTTCTCGGGCGAATCAAGCGAGCTTGCGAGCGCGCCCGAGAAGTTCCGGGGGAATGCCGGCGGCGTAGCCGCGGGGCTTGCGCGGAGGGTCGCGCGGGCGATCATGGAGAGCCAGGAGAGGGCAACAACGCTCTTCCGCGCGTCAGCGCGGA
This sequence comes from Isoptericola sp. NPDC019482, assembly GCF_040632295.1. Classification (NCBI taxonomy): domain Bacteria; kingdom Bacillati; phylum Actinomycetota; class Actinomycetes; order Micrococcales; family Promicromonosporaceae; genus Isoptericola; species Isoptericola sp. NPDC019482. Next base: position 57,949 of record NZ_JBEYBQ010000028.1, on the reverse strand, counting down.
ACAACAGGGCCGCGCAGCGGCCGCCGTTCGGCGCCGGCCGAAGGTCGGCATCGGTTCGCGCCACTCCCCCGCCGGCCGGCAACGCCCGCCCGGCCATCGCTTGAGCTGGACCGCCCGGGCATGACGATGCCCCCGAAGCGATCGGCTCCGGGGGCATCGTCAGGTTTGGTGTCAGTCGGTCTCGCTGCTCCAGCACAGCTCGACCGAGCTCGTCCACGCGACGTCGAGTACCCGCTCGCCTAGAGCTCGTTCCAGTTCGCTCATCCCTGCCCTCCAAACTCTGTTAGTTACAGACCTACAGACGCCCGAAGCTGGTCTTCGTCGTCCCCGCCAAGCTCCCCCGACCGTTCGAGCAGGAGGTCGATCGCCACCCGGATGAGCGTGTTCTCAGTGATCCGCTCGCCGCCTCGAGTGCTGCGCGCCTTGTTCAGACGTCGGCGCAGGACCGTCAACTCTTCCGCCTGATCACCGCGAATCCGGGCCTCCTTACGCTCGAGCGTCAGGTACTTCGGCTCTCCATCCGCCGCTGTCGGCTGTGGCGGGGCCTTGCGCGTCGCCTTCCGCTGCGGGGCTCTGGCCGGCTTTCGCTGCGCGGGCTTGCCTTCACTGCGCGGTTCTTGCGGTTCCAGCGTGGGCGCCGTCGGCGCTGTCTCGGGGGGCAGCGTTGGCGCCGGAGCGGCCTCGGGTGCGGCCTCCTGCTCGGGCCGCTTGTCGAGGATCGACGAGAGTGCCACGCGTGCCATCAGTTCGCCCCCGCCTTTGCGAGCCCGTTGGCCCAGATCGCGTTGAGCTCCAGCGCCACGCGACGGTAGTCGTCGATCGCCTTGTACGTGTCCGCAGAAGCCCTGTACTGCGTGACGACGTCACCGTGAATCGGCGCGTCCTTGTGCCGCTTGTACTTGCGCACCACCGCCTCGAAGATCGGGAGGTTCGCCTGCTTGAGGAGCGCCTTGGCGTCCTCTTCCTCGCCCTGGTTCCGCGGGTCGACTTTGTTCAGCAGCACGCGGAACGGCACTCCGGCCGGCTCGACGAGGTCGCGGATCGTCCTCATCAGGGGCGTGAAGCTGAGCGCGTCCGGCTCCGTCGGCATCAGCACGAAATCGCTTTGCCTAACGATCGTGCCCAGAACGTCTCCGGCCTCGAGGGAGCCAGGCGTGTCGACCACGACCACGTCGTACGGGAGCTCACGAAGCCGGGACAACTCCCCGGGGTCAGTTCCGGGGGCGAAATCGAAGGGCAGAGACTCCCCCGCGCGCTCTGCCCACCACGTTGTCGATCCCTGGGGGTCGTTGTCGACCACCAGGGTCCGGCCCACCTCCGAGAGCACGGCGGCTAGGTGCATGGTGGTCGTGGTCTTCCCCACCCCGCCCTTCTGGTTCGCCACGGCGAGGATCCTCATAGCTGGAACACCCTTCCACCCCTCCTGTGCGCCGGCGTTCACCGGCACTACCAAACTCTGTTAGTCGCAGACTCCCGCACTCCGGCGGTCTGGGAGTCGGCGCCACGCCGGGCGCCGACGAAAGTAACGATGTCCGGTACTCACGTACTACCGGACTACGGAACTAACGGAGTACGGATGACGGACACGCGACGACGTCCACCTCGGCACTACGGCACTTCGGATGTTCCGGAGTTCGTATCTTCCGTACTCAGGGTGTCCGTGACTTCCGATGTTCCGAAGGTCCGAAGGTCCGAAGGTCCGAAGGTCCCGGACGATTACCCCCCACCCGGTGGCCGCTCGTGCGGGACTCCGACACTTCCGCACTCTGTAAGTTCTGCCCGTCGCCGCAGGTCAGCACACATACCGGTCGGGGGAGCTCCCCATCAACTCGCCTCCTCGCGGTTGGCCGCCGCGTTCGCCAGGGCCGCAAGGAGCCGGTCTCGCTCCGCCATGATGCGGTCCCGCTCAGCCTCGACAGCGGCCAGTGCGGCCTCGGCGCGGTCACCTCGCGTTCGCTCTGTGGCGATCGCGTCCGCGGCGGCTGCCGCGGCGCCGGCGGCCTCCTTGCGGCCCCGCTCCGCCGCAACCTCGGCGTCCGCACGAGCGGTCTCGAGGGCTCGGCGAGTCTCATCTAGCTCCGCCTCGGCAGACTCGAGGTCGTGGGCGAGCGCATCGCGCTCGTCCCGGGCTTGCTGGGCGGCAGCCCGAAGCCCGGCGCGCTCGTCACTGAAGGCGCTACTGGCGAGCGAGTGCGCCTGGCGCCAGATCGCCTGGAACGGCCTCTCGAGCTCGGCGGGGACCTCGGGGATGTCGCGGGCCTGGTCTTCCGCTTCCTTCCATGCCTTCGCCGCTGCCGCGGCCACGGCCATCCGCACGCCTGTGCCGCCGCGGGCGGTGCGTTCCCGCACGGTGCGGGCCGTCACGGGCAGACCTTCGGCGGCCAGCGCCTCGGCGGCCTCCGCGGCGCGCTGGTCGGGGGAGTCCTGCTGGGCCATCGCTGCTCCTTCGGTCGGGTAACGGTGGTAACGATGTTACCTGTTACCCATGTTACCGGAGAAGCGCGGGCGCCGCCACCGCGCGAGGCACTCCCTCATGCGCTGGGGCGGACCACGACGTCGGCGATGGTCCAGTCCGGGCCTGCCGCGGCGTCGGGGGGTAGCCACCAGCCGGCGGCGTCGAGCCAGGCGAGGTCGGCGGGGTCGGGGGAGTGGTCGACGTCGCCGGGCTGGGCCTCGGGGTCGTGGCGGTGGAGGTAGGCCCGCCAGGCGATGCGGTGGCGGGCGTAGGTGCGGATCTGTGCGGCGACGACGTCGAGGGCGCCGAGCTGCTCGGCGGCCGCGAGGAGCCTCTCGGGGTGGGCGACCAGGTCGCCGCCGTCGTCGCGCGAGACGAGTCCCCATGCTGCCAGCGCGTCGACGGCCTCGTGCGCGGCGGAGCGGCTGATCCCGGTGGTCCGTGCGGCCTCGAGGACCGAGCGGGCGCGGCCTGCCTCCAGTGCCTCGAACGTGAGGGCTGCGACGTGCCCGAGCGCGCGGAACACCGGCCTGAGGGCGTGGAGCTTGCCGGAGTCCCAGCGCAGCTCGTCGGCGCGGCCCTTGAGGTCCGTGGGGATGGTCAGGGCGTAAAGGTCTGCATGCTCGCCGTGAGCGGCCTCGAGGCGGTCGCACCACCCGGCGGCCGCGGCGGCCTTCAGTGCGAGGGAGACGGTGGAGTGTTCCATGCCGGCGGCGATCGCGAGGGAGCGGGTGCCGACCGCGACATACCGCGAGCCAGTCGAGTGTGCGAAGCCTCCGAGGGCCCGCAGCACGAACCTCACCGCGTATCCGGACCTGCCAGGGAACCGGTGCTGCTCGGTGGTCCGCAGGGCAGCGCGCCAGGTCCGGATGAAGCCGTGCTCGTCGGCGGTCGTGGGATCCGCGGGGGGCCGCGTGTAGGCCCCCCCGTGTGACTCCTGGGCGCTTGTGTTCGATCTGCGGACAGTGTCGTTCTCTGGGGCGACGTGTGCTCTGGCCTGCGGGTTCGTCTTCTGCGTGCGGGCGACGAGCGCGGCCGCGGCCGACCAGTCACGGGTGATGCGGTGGCGCTGGGAGCCGGGGGAGTGGTGCGCGTAGAGCGCGGCCAGGCCGGCCCAGCGCCCGTCCTCGATGCGGGCGACCACGTCGACCAGGCGCCAACCGGCACGGGCGGCCGCCGCCATCACCGCGGCGCGCGCCTCAGACGGGGTGGGGTAGCGCGCGACGTCGTAGATCCCCTCACGGGCGATGCGCAGCACGGGCCCCCGCACGTCGCCGGCGCGGCCAGCGGGCTTGGCGTGGGTCTGATCGTCGACGTCGACGCCGCCGGCGAGCTCCAGGCGATCGGCGGGGGGAGTGGCGCGGGCGCGCCATGCGGCGATCTGCGGGCTCAGCCGCACCCGGATGGCCTCGACGACGTCGGCGCCGTTCGGGCGCCGCAGGACGTCGTACGCGGCGCTGAGGGACATCGTGAGCTGCTGGTGCCCCCAGCCTTTGTGCAGGGCGCCCGGGGTTCGGATGCATCCCGAGCGCACCGATCGGTGCGGGGACGGGTCCAGGGACGGGAAGAGCAGCGCCAGGGCCTCGACGAGCTCGCGCGCGGCGGGGAGCGGGAGGCGGTCGGCCAGCGGCACGTACACGTGGCGGCCGCCCGTGGGGCCGATGTCGGTCACGATGCGGGCGCCGCACTCGACGAGCCAGTGCTCGAGGTCGGCGGCCTCGGCCGCCGTGGCGGCGGCATCGTCGCCGGCGACGTCCAGGTCCAGGCACAGGGTGCGGCAGGTGCCATCCAGCCCGTACACGAGCACGGCGGCAGGTCCGGAGCGGGGGAGGAGGTTCGTCAGGGGCCGCTCACCGCGCGTGGGGTACTCCACGGTGTACTGCCCGCCGCGGCGGCCGCGGACCCCGACGCGAACGCGCTCACGGCCTGCCAGGAGCCGCGCCGTCGCGGCCCACTGCTCTGCCGGCGAACCCGACTCGGGGTGCGGCTTACCCGGCGTGTCGTCGAGTTCTTGTAGATGCCTGTCGGCCGTCGCGGTTATGATCGCTCCTAGGAAGTACGACGGACCCGAGGGTGCGTCGAACGGGGCCCATCACCTCCCGCCCGCCAAAGCAGGGTGATGGACTTCGGATTCGGGCCCGGCCCCTTCGGGGGCCGGGCCGTTCGCTTATCTGCGGTTATGCAGGAATGTCGAACGCCTCCTGAGGGGGTCGTTTGCCCGCGCGCACGCCCGTGTCGGCGTCGATCAGCGAGCCCAGATAGTCACTGAGGGAGAGGCCTCGCTGCGCTGCAGCACGACGCGCCCTCTGATGCTGGTCGGGCGTCACGCGCCCTCGCAGGGCCACACGGTTGCCGTCGAGCTTCGGCTGACGCACCGTGAAGTCGTCTCGGGCGTCGCCCGCACGGTCATTGGTGCTGGTCATGCCGGTGAGCATGCCAGGGCGGCACCGCTGCAGGCGGTACCGGTCCCGGCGTGTCGTAACCCGGGTCACAGGCCGCGGGCGACTGCGGCGCCGGCGGCAAGCCACGCCCGCTGGGTTGCCGGCCGGAGCGCGCCGTAGCGCAGGGTGCCCTTCACCATCGCCTGGTCGTAGGGGATGGTGACGGCTTCGCGGGCCTGCGCGGAGAACCCGTCCGCGATGCCCTTCAGGTGCGCCGCCGACAGGTCCTTGTTGTCCTGGCTGACGATCACCACGGCTTCGTCCGCGAGGCGGGCGGCCTTGCCGCCTTGGTCGCGGAGTGCTTCGAGGAGGAGAGAGCCGGCCTCCGCGCGATCCTCGAGCGTCGTGGTGGCCACGACGAGCTGATCCGTGTGGTCGAGCATGCGGCGCCACAGAGGGTCGGTCTCGTCGTTACCGGAGTCGATGAAGATCAGCCGGTAGTACTTGGCGGCCACGGCGTGGATGGCGTCGACGTCGGCGGCGCTGATGCGCTGCTCGCTCGCGAGGACATCGGGCTTCGAGCGCAGCACGTCGTACTTGTCCGCGGTCTGGTGGTGCACGAAGTGCGCCAGGTCGGCGGACTGGGCGGATGCGCTCAGGAGGTGGTCGGTGCGGGGGAGCAGGTCGAGGAGGGTGGCCTCGTGGCGGCCTTGTTCGGTGCGCCATCCGAGCGTGCCGCGCGTCTGGTTGTTGTCCCACGCCAGCACGCCGGCGCCGCCGTACCGCGCGAACAGTGCCCCCAGGAGGATCGTCGTGGGCGTCTTGTTGGCTCCGCCCTTGCCGTTGACGATCGCGATGGTCCGGGGGCCGGGCCAGTGCTGGGAGACGGTGCGCACGTCGTCGCGCTCGGCTCGCTCGCTGTCGCTCGGGGTGATCCGAATGCCGACTCGTGCAAGGGCGCCTCGCCACCCGGTCGTCGCCGGCTCTTCGGCCCGCTCCTGGGTGAGGAATGACTGGCGCTCTCGGCGGCTGGGGTAGGGCTGGGTCTCGGCTTCCTCGGCGGACTGTTCCGCCGCGCTCCGCACCCATCCCTGTGCACCGTGGGGGGCCGCCGAGTCGGGCTCCTCGGGGGGTGCAGCCGCGGGGCTGGTCTCTTGCTCCGGCTCCTCGAGGGCGGCGGCAGGTTCCTCGACGGGATCCGTGGGCGCCGGCGCCGGGGGAGCTGCGGCTTCGGTCGACTCGTCGGGCTCCACGGTGCCGTCGGCGTGGATGATGAGCGGCCAGGCTCCGTCCGGGTCCTGCGTGACGACGCGCAGGGGACGCCCGAGCTGGGCGGCCTTCTGCGCGACAAGGGCGACTGTCTGGGTGCGGGCGTCGTCGACCGACGTGGCCGCGATCGGGTGCACGGTGCCCCCGATGGATACCTCGGCGGTGCCGTCGGCGTTGAGGGTGGCCGCGACACGGGGCCACGTGGCGGCCTCTGTGGTGGTGCTCATGGCGTGCTCCTTACTTTCCGAGAGTGATGCCGACCTCGGCCATGAAGGGCTCGGGGTCGACCGGTTCACCGTTGACGTGCACCTCGAAGTGCAGGTGTGGGCCGGTCGAGTTCCCGGAGGAACCCACGCGGCCGATCTGTTCACCGGCACGCACCTGGTCACCGGTGTTGACCAGGACGCCGCTCGCCCACATGTGCTTGTAGCGGGTGACCACGCCGCCGCCGTGGTCGACGTCGATGTTCCAACCGCCGTAGCTGTCGGTGAAGGTGTCGATGACGACACCGTCTTGTGCAGCCCAGATCGGCCCCCCGTCGCCGCCGCCGGCGAGGTCTGCCCCAGCGTGAAGCCGGGTGAACGCGCCGGTGACGGGGTCGACACGCATGCCGTAGTGGGACACGAGCGGCCCCTTGGCCGGCTGCGCCCATCCCTCGGCGTTGACCTTGCCGATGGTGCCTGCGCCCTTGCCGGCGCACACCTGGTCCCCGGTGCCAGGCACCAGACCTGTGTCGGTGCCCGCCAGCTCCTCGACGATCTGCACGGCGGCGTCCCAGTACTTGGCGTAGTGGTAGGGGTCCGCGTTGCGCTGCGTGCGATGCGCGACGATGGTCGGCTCCAAGGTGTCTCGAGCGTCGATCTGCTGCATCGCCTTGAAGAAGTTCGTCGAGGAGATGTACGGGTCCATGCGGTCGGAGTACGAGCCCCACGCGCCGTTGTCACGCTGCTGGAACAGTCCACGGCTGTCCGGCCCCGCGGCATCGCCGTAGTCGATGACGCGGAGTCCGGACTCTCCCATGGCTGTCATGACGCCGATGGTCTGGTCACGGACTCCCAGGCTGAGGTCCTTGCCGGCCTGGATGACGTGGGCGGCGTTGACGAGTTGTTCGTGCCCGTAGCCCGCGATGGTCGTGTCGGGCACAGAGTCAGGGTCGATGCTGACGCCGCTCTGCGCCCCCGGGTCGGGGTTGCAGGCGGCCGCGGCCGCGTCGTCATTCCCGAGCAAGAGGATCATGCTCAGGACGACGGCAACGAGTCCGGCGGGCACACCCGCGGCGAGCAGCATCCCGCCTGACTTCTGCTTGGACATGGCTAGTTGACGCCCTCCGGTGGGGTGATGCGGCTGACCTTCCACTCGGCATCAGCGCTCTTGCGCGTCAGGATCAGGGTGTAGGCGCCGACGTCGGTGGGGACCTCGACGGTGCCGACGTACGCGCTGCTCTTGTCGACCAGCTTCCCGGCGCCGGTGACCTTCTGGACCGGGATGTTGGCTGGGTCGACGTAGGCGTAGTCCTCGGCAGCCTGCTGGGTGAGGAGCGGTTGGAGCTCTGCCCACCAGCTCTCGGAATCGAGCCCAGGCCGTGCAAATGCCCGAAGCGCCACGGCCGCGGCGTCGACAACGCTCGACCGTGATGCCGCGTCCCACTCCGGCACGGCTTGCGGCTTGATCGTCTCGCCCGTGTCCTCATCTACCAGGCCGCTCGGGTCTGGTGTCGCCTCAGCAGCACGAGAGGGCGCAGCCGCCGGCGGCTGCGACGAGGCGGCACCGGTTGCCGCCGACGGAGCTGCCACCGGTTCCTCCGGGCTCGCGCAGCCTGCCAGGAGGAGGGCAATCAGCAACGCAGCGCTACCGACCGGTGCTCGACGCATGTCACCCCTCCTCGCCCTTGGATGGCCGCTTGGTATCGCGGGGCACGTTCGCGCCCTTGCGCAGGGCCTCTTTGAGGTCGTCGCGCAGGATGAACCACTGCGACCCGAGCTTGTAGCCGGGGATCACGCCATCGCGCAGCCAGTGGTAGACGCCTTGCTTGGTCATCCCCAGCATCTCGGCGACTTCGGGCGCGGTGAGGGTGTCGCGACGGCCCTCGAACAAGGCATCGAGTCCGTCGGTCACTGGAAACACCACCGTCGTCCGCATGCACCCATGTTATACGGGGCAACACTCTGTTGCCACCTTTCATCCAAAATCATCTGCTGTCCCTCCCTGTTGCCGATGTCACCCTCTGCGGCTATGATTGCCGCATAGAACACTACGGACGCCATTATTGAGCGGAGGGTGAGGTCGTGGCAGAAGGCAGGAACCCGTGGCTCTCGCAGCCAGCCCGGCCGGAACCTGTGGCTGCAGAGACTGAGGAGCGTGCAGCACGCCCCACGGGACCTACGACCCCGCAGCGAGGGGTGCCGGCGCCAGAGCACGGCGACCGGCTTCCGGTCCTTAGCCAGCGGCGTCGGGCCGAGCTGTGGTGCGTCGGTGCGCACGGAGGGGCCGGCGAGACCAGCTTCGCCGGCCTGGTCGAGGGGTGGGGCGCCGCGGAGCATGGGTGGCCTCAGGTTCCCGGTGGCGCAACCGCCCAGGTCGTACTGACAGCCCGCACGAGCATGTACGGACTCCGCGCCGCGCAGAACGCTGCGACGCAATGGGCATCCGGCTTGGTTCCCGACGTGAATCTGCTGGGGCTGGTGCTCGTCGCTGACGCACCTGGACGCCTGCCCCGACCCCTGCGCGACTTCGCGAAGATCGTCGCCGGAGGTGTCCCTCGGATGTGGTCCGTGCCGTGGATCGAGTCCTGGCGCCTTGGCGACGACCCCCAGCTTTCCGAAGCCCCGCACGCTGTTCGCCGCATCGTCGACGACCTTCGTGCGCTCACCCGACCTGGCGCCGCCGGCGCCACAAACCGAAAGGAACCGCGATGAGCACGCTTCTGACCGCGACGGGAGTGATGAGCGACGTCCTCGCCGTCCTCCCGGCTGACCTCCCCAACCCCGACCCGGTGCAGCCCCCCGGCACGGGCGCGATCAGCGACGTTCTGGGCTGGGCCAAGTGGGTGGCTCTCGCTGTCTGCATCCTTGGGCTCTTCGCCGCAGGAGCGATGATGGCCGTCCAGTCGCGCCGGGGCGAGGGCGGTGAGCACGTCGGCCGTATCGGCATGTCGCTCGCTGGCGTCATCGTCATCTCGGCAGCGGTGGCCCTCGTTGGCTTCCTGTCCGGGGCCTGAGCGAGAGGCCGGACATGACTACTGAGGACACTGAGCAGCAGAGCCCGTTCACGCGGCCTGGCTTCATCGCCTCTGCCGTGGTCATCGCTCTGATCGTGGTGGCGGGCGCGGTGATCGGGTTCGTGCTTGCGACCCGCGACGATCCCGAGAGCGCCGCCGCGCCGTCATCGTCCCCGGCCCCGACCGCCGCTCCGTCCTCCGAGCCATCGGGGGACGCGGGCGGCGCGAGCATTTGCGGCCTTGGTGATGTCGTCCTCACGGGCTCCGTCTCCACCGCGCCGTCCGCGCAGTGGGAGTTCCAGGGCACGACGGCGTACCCGACCTCGGCCGAGTTCGGTCCCGGCGAGAGCAATGAGCAGGGAATTCGCTACTGCTTCGAGCACTCGCCCGAAGGGGCGATCTTCGCCGCGGCGAACGCCGTCGTGCAGGGATCGGACGCGGCGACGTCCCCCGACTGGATCGCGTACTTCCTGTCCGAGGAGACCCCGAATCGCAGTCAGCTGCTCAGCGACGTTGCAGCAGGCTCGTCTTCCTCGACCCGGATGAACGTGGCCGGCTTCCGGCTCCTGAACTACGACGGCGAGAGCGCGCGGGTCGACATGGCGGTGCGGGCGGTGGGCTCGGGCAACTCGGTCAATGCGTCCGCGGTCTACGACCTCGTGTGGGAGTCGGGCGACTGGAAGCTCCTGCCGCAGGACCCGAACAACCCGCTCCAGATGGCGGAGCTTCCAGACACCGCCGGTTACATCGCCTGGGAGGAGTGACCCTCGATGGCTGAGTGCTCATGGTGGGAAGTCGGCTGCAAGGTCAACGGTTGGGTCGAGTCGACCGTTGGTGACGCGATCGAGAACATGGCGAACGCGGTCGTCGAGGCGTTCGGCAAGGCGGTCGCATCCCTTGGCACCATCTGGGTTCACATCGGGACCCCGAACCTGACCGGCACCGGCGGGTCGTCCGCGATCAGTGCGGGCAGCTCAGCCCCTGACGCGGGCAACATCACCACGGTTCTGAACTATGTGACGTGGATCAGCCTCGCCGTAGCGATCTTGTCGGTGATCGTCCTGGGTGCTCTCATCGCGACCCGGCTTCGAGCGGGTGAGGGGGTGGCGGCCCTCGGCAAGCTCGGCCTTGTCCTGGGCGCTGTCATTCTCATTTCGGGCGCAAGCGCGCTCGTCGCTGGGGTGATGCCCTCGAGCCCGAACCGCGCAGGCGGAGCGGTGCTGTTCCTGCAGTCGAGCCTCTGGTGGTACATGGGGGCGGCCGCCGTCGTGTCGGTGATCATCGGCGGCGCACGGATGGCGTGGGAACAGCGGGCCGAGCCTGGCCGCGAGACCGTCAAGGGCCTTCTCACACTCGTGGTGGTGGCGGGTGCCGGAGTGACGATCGTGAGCCTGCTCGTGACGGCTGCCGACTCGTTCTCCGTGTGGATCATCAACGGGTCGCTCAACTGCGATGTCACGGCCGCCAACTCGACCTGTTTTGGCGACAACATGCTGACCCTGTTGGCGCTCACCACGAATCCAGCCGCCGGCGGCCTGGGCGCGCTCCTCGTCATCATCCTCGGGCTCATCGCCATTCTGGCGACGGCCTTCCAGATCGTGTTGATGGTCGCGCGAGGCGGAATGCTCGTGATCCTGACCGGGATCCTCCCGCTCTCGGCGTCCTTCACGAACACGGAGATGGGCAAGAGCTGGTTCAAGAAGTGCGTCGCGTGGCTGATCGCGTTCATTCTCTACAAGCCGGCGGCCGCGATCGTGTACGCGGCCGCGTTCCAGCTCGTGGGGACGGACGTCTTCAGCGATGACGGGACCGGCCTCCTCGCCGTGTTGACCGGGCTCATGCTCATGGTGATCGCGCTCTTCGCGATGCCTGCACTCATGCGGTTCGTCACGCCGATGGTGGGCGCGATGGCCGCGGGCGGCGCCGGCGCCGCCATCGGCGCTGGTGCCCTGGCGGCCCTGCCTTCGGGTGCCGCCGCGGTTGGGCGTCTCTCTTCGGGAGCGGGCGGGGGCTCGACGCCAGCCGCTTCTTCCGGCAGTGAGGGACCGTCCGGGTCCGGGTCATCCGGGCCCTCTGGTTCGAGCGGCCCGGACGGTTCTTCGGGATCTTCCGGTGCAGGCGCCGGCGCCCCGGCGGGCGCTGCTTCGGGTGGGTCCTCGGAGAACGGGAACACCGGCTCCGGAGCCGCCGAGAGCTCCGGCGCGGGGGCTGGGGGAGGCGCACGGGGGGTCCCTGCTGCGGCCTCGGCCTCCGGCAGTGGCGGAGCGGCCGCCGGCTCGAGCGCCGGGGCTGGGACGGCGGCCGGCGCGGGGGCAGGCGGCGCAGCCGCGGCCGGTGCCGCCGGCGGGCCGATCGGTATCGCCGCAGGCGCCGCGGTCGACACCGGCATGAAGGCCGGCAAGGCCGCTGCAGGAGCGGCACAAAGTGTTGGTGAGCAGTCAACTGGCGAAGGTGAAGGGGGCGGTCCGAGTGGCAGCCGTTGAGTCGACCCGAAGCGCACGAACCTACGGAAACTGGCGCCGTCCCACGTCCGCAGGCATCCTCGGCCTGGGCTCGGTCGGCACGGGCCTGCTGCTGGCGGGTCTGATCGCCGTCGTCATCACGGTGATGATCCGCGGCCTGCTCGAGGCCGTCATTCTTGCCGGCGTGCTCGGGCTGGTCATGCTGGCGGTCCTGACCAAGGACGCACATGGCAAGAGCCTGCTCAGCCGCGGCGGCGCCCGGGTGGGCTGGTGGTCGGCCCGCTCGCGCGGGACCCACCTCTACCGTTCGGGCCCCCTGGGCCGCGCCCTCTGGGGCACGTACCAGCTTCCGGGCCTGCTGGCCCCTACCAGGCTGAGCGAGCACACCGATTCCTACGGCCGACCTTTCGCGCTGCTCTACACCCCGGCGACCGGTTCCTACTCGATCGTGATTGGCACCGAGCCTGATGGCGCCGCGCTCGTCGACCAGGAGCAGATCGACGTCTGGGTGGCCGACTGGGGGCACTGGCTCGCGAACCTGGGCGACGAGCCTGGGATTGAGGCGGCCTCGGTGACGATCGAGACGGCGCCCGACTCAGGCACCCGCCTGCGCCGCGAGGTGAACAACAACATCGATGACGACGCCCCGGAATTCGCGAAGGCGATGCTCCGCGAGGTGGTCGACCGGTACCCCGCCGGCTCCTCGACGGTGAAGGCGTTCGTCGCCGTGACGTTCAGCGCTGCTCAGCGCCCGGGTGCGAAGAAGCGCACGCCCGACGAGATGGGTCACGAACTGGCTGCTCGCCTGCCGGGGCTGACCGCAGGGTTGCAGGCGACCGGAGCGGGTGCGGCCCATCCGCTGTCGGCGCAGGACCTCTGCGAGGCGATCCGAATCGCCTACGACCCGGCGGCAGCGACTCTCATCGATGAGGCGCACGCCGCCGGCGAGGTGCCGGAGCTGACCTGGCCCGACGTGGGTCCATCGGCCTCGGAGGCGTCGTGGGAGGGCTACCGGCACGACTCGGCGTACTCGTGCACCTGGGCCATGACGCAGGCCCCCCGCGGCAACGTGCAGTCGGGAATCTTGGCGCGGTTGCTCGCCCCGCATCGCGACATCGCGCGCAAGCGCGTGACCCTGCTGTACCGACCGATCGACGCCGCCAAGGCGGCTGCGATCGTCGAGGCGGACCTTCGCGCCGCCGAGTTTCGGGTGACGTCGACGAACAAGCCGGCGGCTCGCGATGTCGGCGCGGCAAGGAAGGCGGCGGCCACCGCTGGCGAGGAAGCGTCGGGAGCCGGCCTGGTCCAGTTCGGGATGCTCGTCACCGCCACCGTTTCTGACCGGGCCAAGGCGGCGGATGCACGTGCCGCCATCGACAACCTCGGGGCGATCGCACGGGTGCGCCTGCGGCCGGTCTACGGGTCGCAGGATTCCGCGTTCGCGGCCGCCCTGCCCGTGGGTCTGGTGCTGCCGAAGCACATCCGGGTCCCCGCCGAGCTGAGGGAGAAGCTGTGAGCGCCAAGAAGCCCAGGCAGGCGCGGACCGACAAGAAGCGCACGGCGCGCGCCCTCAGCCCTCAGCGCCCGCCGATGCGCGGCTGGCTGGGCCGCGGCCGCGGTCAGGCCGCATACCTACAGGCCGCCGACGAGTGGCGCGGGACCACGGTGCAGGTGTGCGGGATGTGGCCGTTCGCGATCGGTGCCGGCACGCCCATGGTGGGTGTGCCGTTCGGGTGTCACATCCATACAGGCGCGACCCTGTGCTGCGACCCGATCAACTGGTACCAGCGGGCGAACCTCATCGGGAACCCGTCGGCGTTCTTCCTCGGACGCCCTGGACTCGGCAAGACCTCGGCGGTCATGCGGATGGCTGTCGGGCTGTCCGGCCAAGGAGTCATCCCCCTCGTGCTGGGGGACACGCGACCGGACTACGTGAGGATGGTCGAGCGCCTGGACGGCCAGGTAATCCCGCTCGGGCGCAACCGTGGCTCCCTGAACGTCCTCGACCCGGGCGAGGCTCCCGACGCCGCGGCGCGGCTGCGCGCCGCCGGGTTCCACCAGGCGGCGGAGGAGGTTCTGGCCGACGCCCAGGGGCTTCGGCTCAACATGTTGGTCGCGCTCATCACGGTGCTGCGCAAGAGCGCGCCGAGCTCGCGTGAGGAGACGATCCTCGCCCGTGCGATCGCCTGGCTCGACGAGCACCACGTCGGGGTGCCGCTGATCCCCGACCTGCTCGCCGTCGTGCGGGCGGCGCCGCCCGAGCTGCGCGAGGCGGCGCTCGACCGTGGCACCGATGAGAAGTACCAGGCGGTGACCGAGGAGCTGGAAGCCTCGCTCGTGGCGCTGAGCCCCGGCGGGAAGTTCGGTGACGTGTTCTCCAAGCCGACGACGCACCCGATGCGCCGGGACCGCGCCGTGGTGTATGACGTCTCCGCGATCCCACAGTCGGACGGCGACCTGCGCGCTGTCGCGCTGCTCGCCTCATGGTCGGCGGGGTTCGCCGTCGTCAACATCGCGCAGACCCTCGCCGATGTCGGGCTTGAGACGCGCCGCCACTACTTCGTGATCCTCGACGAGCTGCACCAGGCGCTCAAGGCCGGCCCGGGGCTCGTTGACCGTGTCGACTACCTCACCCGACTCAACCGCACGGTCGGGGTGGGGCTGGCCATGATCACCCACACGCTCAAGGACCTTCGCTCGCTGCCGCTCGAGGAAGACCGACAGAAGGCCATGGGGTTCATCGAGCGGTCCGGGCTGGTGGTGTGCGGCGGTCTGCCCATGAGCGAGATGCCCCTGTTGTCATCCGTCGTCGCCCTCTCGCGCGGCGAGCAGGAGCTGTTGGCCGGCTGGCAGGACCCGCCGGCATGGGATCCGAAGAAGGGGCGCGAGACCGCCCCTCCGGGCCGAGGGAAGTTCCTCGTCAAGGTCGGTGGCCGCCCGGGCATCCCGATCGACCTCGCGATCACAGCTTCCGAGAAGGCGCTCCACATGAGTGCGGAGCGCTGGGCCGACCGCTCACGGACCGGACTGCTGGACGAGGAGGTGGCGTGATGAGCGTGCCGAACAACCGTCGCCGCGATCCGGGCGGCATGGGCGGTGAGGTCGTCCTGTTGTGGGTCGGCATCGTGACCGTCGTCGTCGTGGTCGGCGCGGTGTACGCGGCGACCCACCTTGGGCACAAGATCGCCGGCACGGGCACAACCGTGCCGGCAAACCCCTTCGAGGTGTTCTTCGGCCTCCTGGGCGGTGATGTGCAGTGGCCCGGGGCGGCGGGCTGGTGGGTGCTTGGCGGCGTCGGCGTTCTTCTCCTCGTCCTTGCGGTGCTCGTGGGGCTCGCGACGGCGCGAGCACGCCGCAAGCGTTCGCGAGTGGACCGCGCCGCGTCCTACATGGGCCGCGGACGTGACGTCGAAGACCTCAGCCGCAAGAGCGCGCAGGCCAAGGCCGAGCGCCTCGGTGTTGCGGGGTCGCCGGGCGTCCCGATCGGCCGATCGGTGTCCGCGGGGCAGCAGCTGTTCGGGTCCTGGGAGGACATGCACTGCGACATCTGGGGCCCGCGCACTGGTAAGACCACCTCGCGCGCCGTGCCCGCGATCCTCGAGGCACCGGGCTCGGTGCTCGTGACGTCAAACAAGCGCGACGTCGTGGACTCCACGCGCGACCTGCGTGAGATGTCGGGCCCGGTGTGGGTGTTCGACCCGCAGGGCATCGCGCTCGAGGAGCCGACGTGGTGGTGGAACCCCCTGTCGTACGTGACCGACGAGGTAAAGGCGGCCAAGCTGGCCGAGCACTTTGCTTCGGGCTCGCGTGACCCGGGCGCCCGCACGGACGCCTACTTCGACCCCGCCGGGCAGGACCTCTTGGCCGGTCTCCTTCTGGCCGCGGCACTCGACAACCGTCCGATCACGGCCGTCTACACCTGGCTGACCCGGCCGACGGACGAGACCGCGATCGACATCCTGCGTCAGCACGGTTTCACGCTGACCTCGGACCAGGTTGCCGGCGTCGTCTCCGCGCCGGAAAAGCAGCGTGGTGGCGTGTTCGGCACCGCTCAGCAGATGGCTTCCTGCCTCACCAACCGGCAGGTGGCTCGTTGGGTCACTCCCGACGGTCCCGCGGACGATCGCCCGCAGATGAGCCCGGACGAGTTCGTGCGAGCCGGCGGCGGCACGCTGTACTCGCTGTCGAAGGAGGGTCGTGGCACCGCCGGCCCTCTCGTCACCGCGCTCACGGTCGCGGTCGTCGAGGCCGCCGAGGAGCTGGCCGCCCGGTCCGCCGGTGGCCGCCTGCCCACGCCTCTGCTCGGCGTGCTCGACGAGGCGGCGAACGTCTGCCGGTGGCGCGAGCTCCCGAACCTCTACTCGCACTACGGGTCGCGAGGGATCGTCCTCATGACGATCTTGCAGTCGTGGTCCCAGGGTGTGGAGGTCTGGGGCGAGTCCGGCATGAAGAAGCTGTGGAGTGCGTCGAACGTCAAGGTCTACGGCGGCGGCGTCTCCGAAGACTCGTTCTTGGAGAGCCTGTCCAAGCTGATCGGGGACTACGACCGGCTGGCGTCCTCGACGTCCTACGGCCGCGGGCATCGCACCGTGTCCCAGCAGCTCCACCGTGAACGCATCCTCGACGTCGCGGATCTCGGTGCGCTCCCGAAGGGCCGGGCGGTCGTGTTCGCCTCGGGCTCGCGCCCGACGCTGATCCGGACCGTGCCCTGGATGGCAGGACCTCATGCGGCCGACGTCGAGGCGTCGATCGCCGCCCATGACCCGCAGGCCGCGCGCACGCTGCGTGAGGCGCACGAGGAGCTGGCCGCCGTTGAGGCGGCCACTGAGGTTGAGGAGGCGTCGTGACGGACTGGGCAGAGGACGACTTCGAAGGAGCGGGCGTCGAGGCACAGCCCGTCGTCGTCGACGACGAGGCCCCGCAGACGTTCGGCGTTGACGTGCGCTCGCTCGCCGGTCAGCTCGTGGTCGGCGCGGTGCAGAAGGCCGTGGGCGGCGAAGTCTCGGAGGCCGCGCAGGCAGCCGTTAAGGAGCTGATGACACCGGAGCTCCGTGAGGCGATCCGCGCCCGCGCCGACGAGGCCGCCGCGGCGGCCATCAATGAGCAGGTCGATGGGCCCGTCGAAGAGCCGGTCGAAGAGCCGGCCGCGGACCTCTACTACGGGTCGGTCGACGAGTTCGTACGCGAGCACCTTCGCTACGTCTACCGCCGCAAGATCGGCGGCCGGGGCGGGGCGGGCGCCCGGTGGGACGCCGAATGGTGGAAGCACGAGGAAGCCGTGATCCGGCTCGAGGCGCTCTGGCGGTCGTGGGAGCACCTTCGTCAGGACGCCGCCACCGGGATGAGCGTGTGGTGGCGGGACCACGCTGACCACCACATGGGGATCCTGATGAGCCCGGACGGGCCATTTGCGGCCGCCGAGGGCGATGCCAACTCGAACAAGCTGGGCGATCCTCTGCCCTACATCCCACCACCCGAGGGGATGTTCCCCGACGTCCGCGCCGGCGTCGACGAGCGGCACTAGCCGCAGCGCCGCGAAGGGGCCGCATCGTTTCCGGTGCGGCCCCTTCGGCATATATAAGAATGAAACCTAAACACCACGAGAAACGTTAGGGCGATAATAACCAGAGTTTCTGGAATAACCACAACAGGCGTGCGCTTATGATAAGATAGTCATGTCCCTAAAGAACGATAGATGAACCTATATTAAGGATACTAGCATGCCATCAAATAAGGGCCGGAATAGACCGGCCAAAATGACCATCAAATTAACCATCCGCATTAGCCGAAAGACTCCGTACCGGCTGGCAGGCCACGCAATTTGGGGGTCGGTGGTCACGTACATATTGGCGGCCGGCGATCACTTGCCGCCGCCGTTCTAGCAGGGGCCTCGGCCCCCTCCAAGGTTGTCCTGGAGGGGGCCCACGAGCGGAACTAGCGATCGAGACCAGCGCGCTGTACTTGCGCTCCCCGCCCGCGCGTGCGGCGGGCCTTCGGTGCCTTCTGAGCGTCGCTCGCCGTCGCCAACGTGGCGGGCTTCGCCTGGCTGACGTCTGCTCGCATGCGCGTGGCGACGACCTCGTGATCCATCCCCTTGGCCTCGAGGTCACGAGCGGTTGCGTCTCGGCGCTCGGCGCTGTCGTACATGGCCCGTCCGTCCTCACGTGCCCGCTCGCCGGCAACCTCGCGCTGCTCGGCTTCCGCGGCCGCGCGGGCCCTGTCCTCGGGGTCGGGCTCGTGCTCCGCTGCCGCGCGTGCTTCGGCGGCGCGGTGGTCCTCGTGCGCGGCCTGCTGCATCAGTCGCTGTGCCTCGACGTTCTCCTCGGCCGACCGGCCGCGCTCGGCGTCGCCAGCCGCGCGCTCGTGTTCCGCGCGCTCGACAGCGGCGCGGACCGCTGACGGGTCGCCGCCGGCGTTGTCGACGTCGACGCCGTAGCGAGTGCGCAGCTCGTCGCGGATGCGCTGCTCGGCCCGCACGGCTTCGGGGTCCTCTTGCGCCCACGCTCGGCTCACTTGGTAGGTGTGCCCGATCTGCTCGGCGCTGGCGCGGTCCCACCAGTCCGAGCGGTGCACGTTGCCGAACTCTGCGCGTGCTGCTCGGTGTTCGGCGTCCATCCGTGATCGGAGCTCGCGCGCCTCCTGCTCGCTGGCGGCCTGGGCGCGCCGCAGGGCATCTTCCCGTGCCCTCGCAATGCGTTCGCCCACCTGTCCGGCGGCGGAGACGAGGACACGGAGCTGGCCCTCGAACGCCTCCTCGATGCCGTCTGATTCGTCAGCCATCGTGGTGCTCCCTTCCTATCGTTCGCGACCCCGGTCCGGGCCTCGCGTGGTGGTCTGCTTCGCTCGTTGCTCTTCGACCTTGTTGGGCACCGGTGACGCCGCCTTGGTGGCGTCGTGCGCGTGGCTCGCGTTGAGGCGATCGAGGATCGCCTGCGCGGCCGGGTCCAGCGTGGCCGCAGTGGTCGCGGTGGTCCTCGTCGCGGTGGAGCCCTGCTCCTGCATCGGAGCTGGCATGGCGTTCCGCACCCGCACCAGCCGTGCGCGTGTGTCCTCCGCGAGGAGCCGAGCCTGACGTGCCTGCTGCCCGGCTACGGCGGAGTCGTATACGGCCTGGGTGAGCCTCAGGAGCTGACGGATCATGACGGCCTGGGCAACGTGTCCCTTGCCGCCACGCGCCGCGCTCGCAAGGAGCATCGCGGCGCCCGAGATGGCGACCGTCCCCGCCTTCTCCGGCCTCGGGGTACGCCCGTAGGTCTGCGCCGAGCGAGACAGCGCCTCGGACGCGGCGGCGAGGTCGCCGGGCGTCTCCTCGGTAGCGTTCGACCAGGCGGCCAGTGCGCCGGCGGTCTGTCGCGCCACTGTCGCCCACGTGTCCCGATCGTCGAGGGGAACCGACCGCAGCCGGTCCACCAGGCCGCGCAGATCGTCGCTGCGCTTGACCCACAACTCGGGGTCGGGCTCGCGCGTCTCTCGGCCCGGCGCAACCACGCGGCGACCGCGCTTCGCTGCGTTCCACTCTGACGCGGCGTCGCCCGCTCCTGTTGGGGTGTCGGGCCATCCGTCGCGCAGCCGCGGCAGGGTCAGGTCGCGCCCCAGGTGCCCACCGCCGTACCAGATCGGTCGCTCGCCGGCTTCGGGTCGCGCGGCCACGGAGTAGCCCGTGATGACGTCGGTCCGACCGTCCGCGTACCGCGGTCGCACCAGCAGCCCGGACCGGCGCATGCGACGGACGAACTCTGCCTCGTTCTCGCTCGCCGTCGCGCACCCGCGGACCTTGAGAGCAAGGACGTACCGCGGCTGATCGGTGCGCATCTCGGAGGCGATCCGCGCCTGCCGATCCCCTCCACCGAGGTGCTCCCAGGCAGGGGCATCGGCACCGAGCTTGGGCCGTGTGCGCTCGTACTTTGCGCGTGCTCTGGCGCGGGCTTGTGCCTCGCGCTCAGCCGGGTCGTAGCCGCGTGTTGCACGCTCGGCCTTGACCGACTCCAGTTCCTCCAGACCGAATCTGGCCTCGAGCGCGCGGGCCGCAGTCTGCGCGCGGCGGAAGTCGTTGTGGGTCGATGCCTTCGTGCCGTCCTCGCGCACAAGGTTCACTGCGATATGGATGTGGTCGTTGCCGTTCTTCGACACCCCGTGTCGGATCGCGACCCACCGGCACGGCGCCTTCGTGCCTTCGTTGTCGTCGAACTCCATAGCGCGCACGAAGTCGTTCGCGATGGCGCGCCACTGGTCGTCAGTGAGCATGCCTTCGTCCGCACGCAAAGAGAGCGAGCAGTGCCAGACGTGGCCGCCCTTGACCTCGACGTCGTAGGCAGTACGCGGGCGGTCCAGGTGGCGCGCGATCGCAAGGGCGGAGTCGCGCCCGAGCTCGGCGTCGTCGTGCCAAGCCAACAGTGCACCATCACCCGCGACAAGGTGCGGCTCGGTGTGCTCGTTCGCCCTGCCTGGTCCGGCGAGGTAGGTCATGAGTCCGGTCATGCGGTCGCCCCGGACGACATTGGGCATCACGGGAGGCTCAGCCCGTCGATCGCCGCGTCGATGCGCCCCGCCGTCCTGCGCACGGCGTCGAGTGTCGCGTGCAGCTCGGACTGCACCTCGCCGGTCGCGTTGGCGACCTTCGCGATCTGGTTGACGTTGTTCGCAATGTTCGCCAGCAGCCGGTGGAGCGCGAACAACTCAGCCATCGCGTTGCGTCGCTCGGAGGGCGTCTCCGATGCTGCGGAGGCAAGCGCGGACTCGACAAGAAGCCGGGGGATCGTAACGTGCTGGGCGGCGGCGAGCCTCAGCAGCACGCCTTCCTCTTCGGGCGACACACCAACCTTGTGGAAGTGCTGGCGACCCCCGTCGACGTTCGCACGTCGACGTCGCGAGAACTGGCGCCCTCCGGGAGCCTGCTCGCTCATCGGGTTCACCCGCCTCTCAGCCCAGCGCAGCGACCCCGCCTTGTGCGGGGATCACACGTCCAGTGTGCACCGGCCGAACGACAGTGTCGAGCCGGGAAGCAACTTAGGGAACCTAAGTGTATAGCTTGCTCCGCTTCGCCAGGCGTGGAGGAGGGCGACACCGCGCTCTCGTGGGCTGTCGCGGCTCCGCCGCAAAGACACGGAAGTGCGGGCCTCCGGCCCGTCGACGTATCGCAGGTCCCTCCGTACGATGGAGGGCATGGCAAAGACACCCACACCCGAGGAAGCAATCGAACGCGCACGGCAGGCGCAGGAGGATCGCATCAGTGCGATTCGAGTCCTCGCGGAGGCCCGCCAATCCGTCGCGGATCTGCGCGAGCAGACCGCACGCGAACTAGCGGAACTCCAGGCGAGTATCGACAAGCGAATCGGGGACGCCGAGCGCTCCGATCTGAAGGCCTACAACGCTGCGATCGCGGCAGGCTGGTCGGCCGACGAGCTCCGCAAGATTGGATTTCCTGAGTCCGAGAAGAAGGCACGCGCGCGGCGTCGCCAGAGCCGCAAGCCCACGCCCTCCGCTGCCCCTTCGGGCTCGAGCTCGGCCGCACCTTCGGATGGCGCGGCAACTGGCGACGCCGCTGCCTGACGCGCGCGCTCTGCGCCCTCAGCCCACGCGCCCTTCCCGATTCGTCGGGGAGGGCGCCTGTATGACGTGACCAGCTCGACGTCGGCACTGCGCGAGCTGCTTGAGCCGCCGTCATCCAGGCGGGGTGAGCGGACCCTAGCGTTCGATTCCCGGGTGTCGCGGGGGTGACGTCGGCCGCCTCGCGGACGGCGCGCTGGCGGCACTTCGCTGGCGGCTCAAGATGAGGCTGTAGTCCACCAGCTGACTGCCGCGCGAGAACCTGCCGCGGTCCACCTCTACTCGCCGCGGAGCACTCTCTGCCGCCGTCCAGAAGCGGCGGAAGCGGAGGACCGCTGGGCACTGTTCGGCGAGTCGCTGTGCAGCTTCCTGGGAGCGCGAGCGTCCTGCCGGACCGGCGAAGACGTCGCGAGCGTAGACGCTCGGGACCCACCGGCCTCCGAGTCCGTTCCCGGTGACGACGGCGCCCTGGTACTGGCTAAGCCATCGCTGCGCGATGCGGGCCTGGGACAGGTCGTAAGGGACTTCGACGTCGACCACCTGGACTTCGTATCCCGCCGCTTCGAGGCGCCGGCCGAGCTGCACGGCCTTGTCTGGATCGGAGAGCACCGAATCGAGCACGACGTTCATGCCGTCTCGGAGCGCCTCGTCACGCAGCCTGCGTGCGAGGTACGACGATTCCTCGTGGACGAGCGCGGCCAGCTCGAGGGGGAAGAACGGCTCACCGTCGGCTTCGCGATCGCGTACAGCTTGGGGCTTCAGGAACGTTTCGTAGCTGCCGTCGGCGACTGCCTCACGCAGCAACTTCTCCTTGAATTTGTCGGCGTCAACGACGAGCCAAGCGTCCTTGTCGAGGCCGAGCACGTCGTCCTGGACGTGACCCTTGCCTGCACCGGGAGGGCCCGCGAGCACGATCGCCTTCCCCTCGTTCCGGACTCCAGGAGCCTCGGCGCGCGCCTCTTCAATGAGGCGTCGCCAGAGTGCTCGTCGCCCGGCCGTGGGGCTCGCGACGTCGCCGTCGAAGAACCACTGGGGGTTGCTCAGCGTCGCGTGCCCGCCATCTTTGTCGAGCGGGCCGCCGGCCTTGGAGAACTCACGCACCGTCTCCCGGTGCGCGGCGTGCTGGTCTTCTGGACTCACGGTTGACGAGTCTGGGCGGCCTCTCGCCTAGCGTCCAGGACTGCGGTGTACGTGTCCTCGTCGATCAGGCCCTCGTCGAGCGCTCGACCGACTTCCTCGAAGCTGCCGGCGGGCTCCTCGGCGAGCCAATCGACGCCGTCGGTGGCCGGGGTCTTCGGATACTCCCAGCGGCCGAGCTCGTCGACGAGGCGCGCACGGTCGATCATGCCCGCGGCGTACCGCTGCACGATTTCGTACGGGGTCCCGCCGGAGAACCCTTCGCGTACTTCGGGGACGCGCGCGGCGGCCCTGAGCGCCTTGTTCACCGCGGGCTGGCTGATCGCCAGGACCTTGGCGATCTCGGTCTGCGACTTGGTGGCGGACAGCCCGCGCAGGAGGCGCAGCTCGTCCAGCCGATCGACGGCCTGGCGGCGGCGCAGCCGGACCACGTCCGACAGCGTCGGGTCCTTCGTCATCGCCATGGCTACCACCTCCTATAACCAAGGATATGACGCTTGGGCTCGCGGCTCAACCGGGCGTGCCCCCGGTGCCCATCGCCGGGACCTCTCGGGGCCGTCGAGGAAGGGTTCGGTAGACGTCCTCTTGGCGCAGCCAGCACATGAGCTCGGTGACGTTGCTCGGCGCGTTCGGCGGCTTCACGGTCACCAGAACGCGACCCTCGGCCCACCGGATGGCCGTGCCCGGGATCATCTCCTCCCACGTCTCCCACAGCAGGCGCACGATCACCGCGTAGGAACCCTGCGGTCGCACCGGCACAGCCCTCGGCACGGGGGCAGCGTTCAAGGGCCGCTCCGCCGGCCAGTACTTCATGCCGTCGGGTCTCTGCCACACCTGGCGATCGTCTCGCCGACCTTCGCCTGTCACCCCCTCATGGTAGAGCCGACTCGAACGCATGTTCGATAATGGACGGGTGACCATGACCATGCCGGACCGCCTCGGCGCAGCGCGGGCCGCCCTCGCGGCGGCCGAGCTGCGCACGGGAGTACGCGACGGTGACCAGCGCACCCCGCGCTGGGCGGCATGGGGCGCGATCGGCAGGGGAGCGGGGAGCGAAGAGGGACCCGTCGAGGCTCCGGCCGAGCCGTTCACCGCGATCCTCGACGGCGGCCGCCTCCCGGTCGGCGCGGCGTCCGTCGTCGCCGGCTCGAAGAGCCTGCTGCTCGCGCTGCTCGCTGCCTCGCAGCACGCGGAGGACTGGCTCGCGGTCGTCGGCCTGCCGGACCTTGGGCTGCTCGCCGCGGCCGACGCGGGGATCGCCCTCGACCGCCTGATCGTCGTGCCCGACGTCGCCGGCCGCGGCGCGGAGACGGTCGCCGCGCTGCTGGACGGCATGGCCTACGTCGTCGCCGGCCCGGCCGCCGGCCTGACGCCGGCCGACCGACGCCGCCTCACCGCTCGAGCCAGGGACCGGGGGAGCGGGATCGTGGCCACCGGTGAGTGGGAACACGCCGCACTGCGCCTGCACGCGACCGCCCGGTGGTCGGGCGTCGACGTCGGCGCGGGATACCTCAAGCGCTGCGAGCTCGACGTCGACCGGCAGGCCCGCGGCCGGCCGGAGCGCTGGACGTTGACGCTGCCCACGCCCAGGCTCGACCCCTTCAACCCCGCGCACCCGGGGACCGCTCGCCGAGCGATCCCCGGGCGTCGCGGCGCCCCGCTGCGCGCCGTCGTGTGACGCGCTAGCCCCGAACCCGGTTCACGGAACCCCCGGGGGCGGCCGGTGAGGACGGGGGCCGCTTCCCGGGTTGGATGGCGAGTGCCACGGCGATCCCGAGGTCGACGAGGGTGGTGCCCTCGGGCAGCCAATGGGACAGGACGGCGAAGGCGACGGCCGCGATGACGGTCCTGGTCGCGATCTCGCTGGGCTGGATCATGGTTTCTGCTCCTCGTGTCGGTCACGGCCTGCGGTGAGGCCCGTTCACTAGCAGGAAGGTGCCGCGGGCACCCCCGCTGTGACGGCCAGGGTCGAAATTCGCTTCAGACGCCTATGTGGGGCGGCTGGTGAGCCTGTTCCGACGAAGGAAGGTGTCGAGCAAGGCGGCTGGTGACACGCAGCTCGAGGGAGCTCGAGGTGCGTGTAATCCGGGCCGGTTCCTACGGTGGCCACGGATACCGGCGGAGGAGCAGACCGTGGCCGTGACGATCGAGGTCTACCACCAGGACGACCAGTGGCATGTACGCCGCGAGGGCGAGAGCGAGCCGCTGTCGAGCCACGCGACGAAGGACGCCGCGACCGTGGCCGGCCGCGACGCCGCACGACGCGAGAGCGCCGAGCTCGTCATCAAGAACGCTGACGGCACGATCGCGCAGAAGGACTCGCACGGGCACGACCCGCGCAACGTGCCCGGCTGACCGTGGGCCTGCCGCCGGGACTGCGGCTGCCGGTCGACGTCGCGCTTGCCCGCGCGGTTGAGCAGATCCCGGCACCGACGGCGCTGCCCGGGGGGTGCCTGTACGAGCCGAAGTGGGACGGCTTCCGGTGCGTGATCGCGCGCGATGGCGCCCGGGTGAGCCTGTGGTCACGCCGCGGCACCGACCTCACGACCACGTTCCCCGAAGTTGCCGCGGCCGCCGCCGACCAACTCGCCTCCGGGACCGTGCTCGACGGCGAGCTGGTCGTCTGGACGGCGGGCCGGCTCGACTTCGGCGCCCTGCAGGAGCGCATGGGCCGCGGCCCGCGCGCGGCAGCGCAGCACGCCCGCGCCCACCCGGCGTCTGCGGCCGTGTTCGACGTGCTGGCGACCGGTGGTGACGACGTGCGGGCCATGCCGCTGAGGCTCCGGCGCGCGTTGCTCGAGGATCTGGCCGCCATGTGGCGGCCACCGCTGAACCTCTCGCCCATCACGTCCGACGTCGACGAGGCACGCGAGTGGTTCGAGACCTACGTCGTTGCCGGCGTCGAGGGCCTGGTCGTCAAGGGCGGCGGACAGACCTATCGCGGCGGGCAGCGCGACTGGCTCAAGGTCAAGCACCGCTCCACCCTCGACGTCATCTGTGCCGCCGTGATCGGGCCCCGTGCCGCGCCGCAGCAGGTCGTCGCCGGCCTGCCCATCAACGGCAAGCTGCGCATCGTCGGACGGTCCACCCCGTTGAACCCGACCCTCCGCCGGAGCCTCGCAGCGCACCTCCGGGCCCCGGTAGGGCCGCACCCGTGGCCCGAGCAGGTCAGCCCCGGCGCATTCGGGCGCTTCGGGAACGACCGCGGGCCGGTGGACCTGACGCTCGTCGAGCCGCTCGTCGTCGAGGTCAGCGCGGACGCCGCGTGGTCGGGGCGGTCGTTCCGTCACCCGCTGCGCTTTCGACGCCCTCGCCCCGATCTTGAGGTCGAGGGCGTCGAACTTCCCCCTGGCGCATGACCTAGTTCTTGCGGTCGTCGATCCGAACGGTGACGTTGGCACCGCTCGGCCCGGGGAAGGCGGACTCGACGATGATCCGGGAGTCGCCAGGGGGCGAGATCCGCGCCCGGTCGTCGGGGTAGACGATCAAGGTCCATCCGTCGAGCTGGACCCGGCGGTTTCCCTCCCGCGTGAGCTCCACGGCCGAGGACTTCTGCTGCATCGTCGTCGTCTCGACGAGCTTGACCGGGTTCGCCTGCCCCTGGGTCCACACCACAGGGGACTCCTGGCCGATGAGGTCTTCGAACTCGCTGGACTTCTTCTTGAGGACGAACGTCGCTCGACCGTCGTCCTCGCGCTTGGTCTTCGCGATGTCCCAGGCGCCGACGACGGTGTTCTTGCGGACCGCGACCAGCACGTCCGCGTACTCCTTCTCCGAGCTCTCGGACAGGACCCAGGCCCCACGGGCTACGTCCTTGATCTGCTCCGGCGTCACGGCCTTCGCACCGGACCGGTTGATGTTTACGAGGATCACCTGGACCCCTCTCCGTCGATGACGCACGTCTTGTGCGTCGAGACGTGAACTCTACCACGAGACACCACGTCTTCGTCAAGGAGTCCTGACGTCTTCACCCCGCCCGGAGCAACCAACCGCCCGGCGCGCGCCGACTACGCTCCCGTCGTGATCCTGCGCGCGCACGTCGAGACCATCCCGCCCGACAACTCGGGCACGCATGAGACCCAGGTGCGGGAGGTCGAGGTCGAGGCCCCGACGTACGAGGACGGAAGGGCCCTTCTGGACGAACAGCTCAAGGACGGCGAGCGGCTCATCACGATCCGGGTCGCAGGGATCTGACGCCGACGCTCGACCCGTGCAGAGAGCTTGGGCGTCACCGGCGCCGCTGTCGGCGCTGCCGACTCGACCGGGCTGCGGCCGCGCGTCGTGCGCGGCGGGCCGCACGGGACTGAACTACTCCTCGGCGCCCTCGGGTGCGACCTGCCCCTTGGCGATGGCGTCACGCGCGGCCGCGTACTGCCGCTCGATGTACTCCTCGAGCTTCACCCGTTCGATCCGCCACACTCGCTTCGGCCCGACCTGAATCGCCGGCACCTCGCGCGTCTTGAGCAGCGTGTACACGGCCGTCTCGGTGATCGCGAGCTCGTCGGCGACGTCCTTCACGGACAGGAAGCGGGGCGAGGTCGTCATGCCGCCATCTTCCCAGCGCCGGAGAGGCGAGCGACCCGCCTGTCCACAGGCCATCATCTGACTTGGTTCAGGTCCTACTCTGAACATCTGGAAAGCGGACAAACACCCTCTATCGGACATAATCCGGGTTATCGGTTGAGGACTGGTGCGAGTTGCATCTGATGCAACAGCCCGCACCTCGCGAGGCCCGTTCGCGCTGGTGACGACGCCCATTTAACGACTCAGGCGCCAAATTTCCGGCGGAGTTCGGCTTCGTTCACGTTCTCGACGCCGTGCTTACGCAGCACACGTGCGAAGGCGCGCGCCTTCGCTTCGGGCGTCGACTCACGGTCCGCCGCACGGTTCGCCTCCACCTCCGCCTTCTTGAGCCCTTGCTGGACCTGCTTCTCAAGCGCGCCCATGGCCTTCTTGTCGAAATTGAAACTGGTCATCGTCGTCGATCCCCTCACGCTCGTTGGACCCAGGGCTGCGCCCAGCATGGCAGCCCGCTCAGACACCCGACGGCGCGGCACCGATGTCAGGGGAGCAGCTTCACACGAGCATGTCGGGCCGGCCGGCAAGCGGCGCACGTCAGAACCGACGGTGGGTTGAGACCGCCACCGTTTCTGAGGCGCGCCAGAAACGAGTTCTGGAGGTTTCGAAACCTCCCGATATCGACCCGGGCGCCGATTGCCGTGGGGCTCGTTCCCGTGCCGGTGAGCGAGCTCGGCCACCACCCGCGTAGGCAGGTGGTGGCGAGGGCTCGATCGTTAAGGACGCTCGATCACGGGGAGGATCAGGCGGCTGCGGTGCTGCGGGCCGTGCAGCACGGTGTTCGTGACCACGACCGGCTCGGCGGTGTCGTGGGTGATGTCGCCGCCAGTGTTCGTGTTGCGGTCGTAGCGCGGGAAGTTACTGCTCGATACCTCGACGCGCAGCCGGTGGCCCGGGAGGAACACGTTGGAGGTCGGTCCGAGGTTCACCGTCACCTCGTACTCGTGCCCCGGCTCCATCAGTTCGGGCTCGGTGAGCGAGTCGCGGTAGCGCGCACGCAGAAGGCCGTCAGCGAGGTAGAGGGCGCGGCCGTCCGGGAAGACGTCGACGAGCTTCGCGGTGAAGTCGGTGTCACGTGCCGACGACGACACGTGCAGCACGGCGGAGACCTCGCCGGTCACTTCCAGCGGCTCGTCGAGCACCGGAGTGGTGAAGCACAGCACGTCGTCGCGGGCCTCGACCGGAGTCTGGTCGAGGGGCCCCGCGGTGAACCCGGCTGCGGCGACGTTGCCCGGCGAGAGACGCCGGCCGCCGATGGTGGGGACGGGATCGGCGGGGTCGTAGCGGATGGTGTCGGCGGCCTCACCGGTCGGCGCGTCGGGGGTGAGCATGCCGTCGCCACCGGCGGTGTTGGCGTGGCCGGACCCGCCGAGGAAGTAGTCGACGTAGCGGGTGTCGGGCAGAGGCCAGTCCTGCTCGTCACGCCACTGGTCGATGCCCATGACGAAGATCCGCACGGGTGCGTCCCCGGCGTCGGCGGTGGCGTCTCCGCGCAGGTGGTGGTTGAAGAAGCGTACGTGCGCGCCGGTGAGGTCCGAGCTCAGTGCGCTTGCCCGCGGGCCGAAGGACCGGTCGCGGTAGAGGCCCTCCTGGTTGCGGTGATCCCACGGTCCGATGAGGAGCCTCTGGTTCTGCCGGGCCTCGGGGGTCGCGGCCTCGGCGCGCAGCCGGGCGAAGGCCCGCGTGGTCTCGGCCACGAAGATGTCGAACCAGCCGCCCACGTGGAGGCCGGGGGCGGCGACGTCAGCAATCCGGTGGCTGGGCGCGGACTCGGTCCAGAACCGATCGTCGACGGGGTGCTCCAGGGACTCCTTCCACCAGGGCCACTGCTGGTTGAGGATCGGCTGGTCGCCGATCGGGAGCTTGAGCAGGTGGGGCTCGGGGTCGGCTGCCACCTGCGCGGCCTGCATCATGGCGGCCATATCACCCTCGCCGCGCTGCAGCGCCCGCAACGCGAGCGTCTGGTTCATGCTCGCGGACCACGTGAGGCTGGTGTGCCAGAACAGCCCACCGGCGCGGTCGTGTCGGACGTACTGGAAGTCGACGGGCGCGGTGGCGGGTGCGATGGCCTTGAGTCCTTCCGGGGCCTCCGACGCCAGTGCCCACTGGGTCAGCCCCAGGAAGGACGACCCGTACATGCCGACGTTCCCGTCGCACCAGGGCTGCCGGCGAATCCACTCCAGGGTGTCGACGCCGTCGGCCGCGTCGCCGGCCTGCGGGGTGAAGACGCCGTCCGAGCCCCACGTACCGCGGCAGTCCTGCCACACCACGGCGTAGCCGACCTCGGCGAACGCGAGCGGAGTGGGCAGCACCGGCTGGCCGAGCTTGCTGATCATGTCCTTGCCGTAGGGCAGCCGCACGAGCAGCACGGGCGCGGGCCCCTCGCCGGGCAGATACAGGTCGGTGGTCAGCTCGACCCCGTCCCGCATGGGCACGCGGACATTCTTCTCGATGGTGATGGTCATGAGCTCTCCTGGTGGGACGTTGCAGATCGGTTGATGGACTCGGCGAAGATCGTGGCCACGCGCCGCAGACGGTCGTCGAGCTCGTCCGGGTCGGCCGGCGACCGGGGGCTGGTGATCCAGCTGCGCACGATCGCCTGGACCCCGGCGGCGAAGAACAGCCTCATGTCGTCCAGCGCGGCGCGGTCGAGGTCGCCGAACAGTGCGCCGACGGACGACCGGTTGAGATCGCTGAACAGGTCCTTGAGCGCCTCGCTCGCGGCGAACGCGCATGGGCCGCTGAAGATCGCGCGGTAGTAGGCCCGGTGCTCGGCGAGGTGCCGCGTGAGGGCGACCATTCGCTCCACCGGATCCTCCGCACCCACATCGCTCAGGGCCCTTTCGGTGAAGTCGACCGTCGCCGCGACCAGCAGTGCATCGCGGTCCCCGAAGTGCTGGTACAGCAGCTTGCGGCTGACGTCGGCAGCATCGGTGAGCTCGGTGACGGAGATCGCCGCGGTCTCCCGTTCGGTGACCAGTCGGATGGCGGCTTCCACGAGCGCCGCACGCGATCGCCGCACCCTCTTGTCCTCTGTCGTCGCTTCCACACCACGATAATATACAGGTGTTCCCAAAGTGACAAGTGGGTAGTAACGTGTGCGCTGCCGAGGAGCCGCCTCGGCCTGCCGACAGTGGAGAAGAGAACGAGATGTCCTTCGAAGGAAGATCAGCGATCGTCGCCGGAGGCGCGGGAGGGCTTGGCAGTGCCACCGTTCGGCGCCTGGCCGAGCTTGGCTTCGGTGTCGTCGTCGTCGATATCGACGAAGACCGGGCGCGGGCGCTGGTGAGGGACGTGGGGCCGAGAGCCGTTTTCGTCGCCGGCGACACGATCGACGACGACGTGGTCGAGCGCGCGGTCGATGCCGCTGGCGAGCTCGGCTCGCTCTTCGCGACCGTGGCCGCCACCGGTGTGGTGATCCGCGCCGGGCGCATGGTGGAGGAAGACGGCACGCTGCTGTCGAAGGACGCCATGCGCGCGAACTTCGACCTGCACGTCCTCGGGCCGTTCAACCTGGCCCGGATCGCCGCAGGTGCCATGGGCCGCAACGAGCCTGACAGCGATGGGCAGCGTGGCGTCATCGTGCAGACTGCCTCGATCAGCGCCTTCGACGGTCAAGCGACGATGGTTCCGTACGCGGCCGCCAAGGGCGGCGTGGCGTCGATGGTGCTGCCGATGGCGCGCGATCTCGCGCCGCGCGGGATCCGGGTGAACGCGATCGCCCCAGGTGCTTTCGGGACGCCGCGGCTCACTGACCCGCAGATCCAGGCGATGCTCGTGCGCGACAACACGTTCCCGAAGCGGGTCGGGCACCCCGAGGAGTTCGCGACCCTGGTCGAGACGATCGTGCGAACGCCGTACCTCAACGCGCAGGTCATCCGGGTGGACGGCGGCGCCCGGCTCCGCGCGGACATGACCCAGGGGTAAGACACCCGGGTCGCCGGGCCCGACCGCCCGGAGACCGGACTTCGACGGTGGCGTGATGAGCGGGTAGCCATCACGCCACCGCAGAAGCGTGCGCCGACGAAGCCGCACCATCCCGCGCACACATCTGCATCAAGACGAAGGACCCGAGACGCCGTGACAACCATCGCTCCGCAGGAGCCCACTTCGACCCGAGCCGGCGAGCAAGACCCGGCGCCCGACAAGCGCGAGGCGATCGGCCGCCTGGTCGCCGTCTTCCTCTTCCCGCTGCTCATCGTGGCGATGATGGTCACAGGTACCCTGCTGACCACCCATAACCCGACTCCGCACGACCTGCCGATCGCCGTGGTCGGACCCGAGGCACAGATCGACCAGCTGATCGCCGCGGTCGACGCAGAAGAGCCCGGTGCCGTCGACTTCGAGGTCATGGACGACGCGGCCGCGGCGCAACAGAGGGTGGTCGACCGTGAGATCGCCGGCGCCGTCAGACTGGGGGGCCCGGGCGAGACGGCCACCATCGCCACCGCGGGCGCTGCCGGTCCCTCGCAGGCGTCGCTGGTGCAGGCCCTCGTGGCGCCGCAGCTGATCGCGCTCGGCATCGACTCCCAGGTCAGCGACCTGGTGCCGCTCGGTGAGCACGACACCGGCGGGGTGGCGGTCATGTTCCTCGCGATGGCGTTCATCATGGCCGGGTACATGCCGATGAGCCTGATTCTCTCGGCCTCGCCCAAGACGCTGCGGATCCGACGGATCGTGCCGATCCTGGCGGCATGGGCCACGGTGACGGCGCCCCTGATCTGGTGGATCGTCGGTCCGCTCCTCGGGGCGTTCGAGGGTCACGCCCTGCCCGTGATCGGGATCGGTTGGCTGTCGGTCTTCACGGTCGGACTCGTCCAGGTCTTCCTCACGCGCATCCTCGGACCAATGGCGTCCCTGGCAGCCGTGCTGTTCATCAGCGTCCTCGGCGGGCCTGCATCAGGGCTGACATCGTCGATCCACACGATGCCCGGCGTGTTCGCCATGCTCCAGCAGTTCCTGCCGACACCCGCGACCGGACAGGCCCTCGCATCGATCATCTACTTCGACGGCAACGGCGCGTGGCCGCACATCCTCGTGCTCATCCTCGGCGCCCTGGTCGCGTTCGCAGCGATCCTGGCCATCGACGCCCGCCGCCGCCGCAACCCCGAACACACGGACCCCGAGCCGACCATGCTCACCCTCACCGGCGGGTCCAAGCCTCACTCCGCCCTCGGGAAGTACCTCTCGATCGCGATGTTCCCCGTGATCATGATCGTGATGCTGCTCTCCACGCTCCTGGCGAGCACGTACCAGCCGTCTCCGAAGGACATGCCCATCGCCGTGGTCGCAGGGACTACAGAACAAGCCGAAAACGCCGTGGCGGGACTCGAGCAGAGCACCGGGGAACTGTTCGACCTGCGCGCCTTCGACTCGACGGACACGGCTGCCGACCAGGTCCGCAGCAGGGAGGTCGTCGCGGCCTACCAGCTGCCCACGAGCACCCCCGAAGCGACGCTCACCGTCAACCAGGCCGCGGGCGTCAGCCAGGCGAAGCTGGTCGAGTCGATCTTCCGGCAAGTCGCCGACTCCCAGGACGCCGGCCTGAGGATCGACAACCTCGCCCCCGTCGACGCCCGCGACTCCGCCGGGTCCGTCAGCCTGGGAATCGCCCAGGGCTGGATGATGGCCGGGATCCTGATCGTCATCGTCGCCGCAAGCGCCGCGCCCGCGATCATGCGGCTCCGGACGCTGCTGCCGATCCTCGGAGCCTGGGCCCTGTTCGCGCCGGCCATGATCTGGCTCATCGCAGGCCCCATCGTCGGCGCCGTCAGCGGAGACTTCCTGCCCCTCTACGGCGCAGGGGTCGTGGCAGTGTTCGCCACCGCGACGGTCACGCTCGTGTTCTCCAGGCTCATCGGGCTGTACGCCGTCATCCCAGCAGTCGGGATCCTGGTCTTCCTCGGCGTGCCCGCCTCTGGAGGCGCGCTGTCCATCTACATGACGCCCGAGGTCTTCAGGCTCCTGCACGACGTCCTGCCGATGCCCGCCGCCGTCGAGTCGATCCGCTCGATCCTGTACTTCGGCTCGGACACTCTCGCGCACGAGCTGGTCTTCGTCGGGCTCTGGGGCGCGATCTCACTCACCCTCGTGATGCTCATCGACAAGCTCAAGCCCGTCCGCACCACACCGCTGACAGCCGCCGACGACGCCCACCCTGTCGTGCAGACAATCCTGTCGGACGCGGCTCCCGCGTCCACGCAGGAAGACGACGGAAGTCGGACGCCTCCAATAGAGCGATGAGCATCCAGACACTGGCGAGACCAGGGTCGCAACCTGAATCCGGCCCCCGCGCGTGAAGTGCGACCCCGGTTCAGAACCGACCGATTCTGAGGCGCGCCAGAATGGGGTTCTGGATGTTTCGAAACCTCGGGTGTGCGGGATGCGCCGCCGGCACGGTCAGAGCGGCGCGAGGAGCATGAGGACCTCGTCGCGGTCGTCTCCGCCTGCGAGGCGTAGGGCGTCGGGCCAGCGTCCGAGCTCTTTCCAGCCCAGGCTCGCGTAGAAGGCTTCGAGGCCCGCGCCGCCACCCGCGGCGAGGTGGAGCTGTTCGAGGTCCATCTCGTCTCGGGCGACGCGGCGGGCCTCGGTCATGAGGGCTGTTCCTGGGCCACGGCCTTGCAGGATCGGGCGGGCCTGGAGGTGGTGGATGGTGCCCCAGTGGGAGATGAGCGGCCATTGGTCTCGTCGGAGGTTGAGCCAGCCGGCGAGCTGTCCGTCGTGCTCGGCGATCAGGAGGCGACTGGTCTGCGGATCGAGGTTCTGGATGATCGCGTCGAGTGAGGGCACCACGTCGGCGGCTTCCACCGGCGGGAAGGGGAACCCCGCTGCGCCACCCGCGTTGGTCACCTCGACCCAGCACGCAGTGAGCGCCGAGTGCTGCTCGGCGGTGACATCGCCGGGGGCTGTGAGCTGGGCGAGGGAAGGCGCAGCGTCGGTCACGGGCTCTCCTGGGGAGTGACGGTTGACGCGGTCGCGGGCGTGCTCGGCGCCACGGTGAGGTCGACGGTCCCGACGGCGGGCAACGCGTGGCGGATGGCGTATTCCGCCGCAGCGGCCGCCTGGTCCGCGGGCCGCGATGGTGGTGCCGGGGGCAAGGTGCAGGCGGGCCTGGACGACGAGGCGGTGGCCGGACCAGCGCAGCCGGACGTCCGAGGCCTGTTCGTGCTCGCCGCCGCCGTGATCCTGGCGTGTGCGGAGCCGTTCGCCGAGTCGCTCGTCGCCTCCGGCTCCCAGCTCGGGATCGACGAGTTCCTCCTCGTGCAATGGCTCGCGCCGCTCGCGTCCGAGGCACCTGAGTTCATCATCGCCGTGCTGTTCGCGTGGCGTGGCAAGGGCACCGCGGCGATCGCCACCCTGATCTCCTCCAAGATCAACCAGTGGACCCTGCTGGTCGGGTCGCTGCCGATCGCCTACCTCGCCGGCGGCGGCACCGCATCGCTGGTCCTGGACACCCGGCAGGTCGAGGAGGTCCTGCTCACCGCCACCCAGACCATGATGGGCGTCGCCATCCTGCTCGGCCTGCGGTTCCACCGCTGGTCTGCCTGGACGCTCCTCGGGCTGTTCGTCATCCAGTTCGCCGTCACCGGCACGACGGGACGCTTCGTCCTGTCGGGGATCTACGCAGCCATCAGCGTCGCCATACTCATCGTGCAGCGCCGACACATCATCCCGACCCTTACCGCGCCCTTCCGGACCAACACCGAGTAGACCCTTCGTGAAGCCGCCTGCCGGGTCGGCCACGAGTGCTGGCCCGGCAGGCAGCTCAACGGTCGATCTTGGCGCACTCCCAGGTTGGCTCCTGGACATCTCGACAGCCGTGGTTCTCCTCGCACGGGTCGGTGGCGCCCGTGGCTTCGCCTCCTAGCGAGGGTCCAGGAGCAGTGCCGCGGTGCCGGTGTGGTGGAACGCCGCGGTGTTGAAGGCGCGAAGGGCCGCTTCGAACTCGTCGGTCAAGGTGTCGAGCTCGATGCCGGGCACTGTGGCGTCGTCCGTCGTCGCGCCGTTGGCGTATCGCAACACGATGTCGGCCAGCCGGAGCGCGGAGGTGCGGAGCGCCGCCGCGGTCTGCGGGGTGAACGTCTCTGGTGCTTGGGTCTCGGCGTCGCTGGTCACTTCTGCTCCTGGTTTCGTTCGCGCCGCTTGGTGATCGCGGTGAGGACTGCGAGCGTGATCAGCAGGGCCACGATGGCGCCGGCGAACAGCCACAGGACGGTAGGCGAGACGCTGTTGGCGTTCTCGGTGCTCTCCGGGGGGTCGATCGCGAGTTCCGTGGAGGGTTCCTCGGTCTGGTCGGCGGTCGGTGCAGGGTCGGGGCCGGCTGCCTCTGCGTCGTCCGGCTGCGAGTCAGATGCCGTGGGGGTGGGGCTGGGCGTCGTGTCGGTTGCGGCGAGCTCGAAGGTGAAGTCGCCGTCGATCGGGTGCCCGTCGGAGGACACGACGCGCCAGGACACGTCGTAACCGCCGGCGGCCATGTCTGCGGGGAGGGATGCGGTGACCTGGGGTCCGTCGACTGCGACCTCGCCGGTAGGGACCTGTGTTCCCGCGGCGTCGGTGACGGCGATCTGCGCGCCGGTGAGGATGAGGTCGGCACTGAAGTTCAGCACGATCTGGCCCGGGCTCGTGTCGACCGTCTTGCCGTTGGCGGGCTTGGAGGACAGCAGCTCGTCGTGTGCGCTGGCGACGGGTGCGGTGGCGAGAACGGTGGTGGCGGCGACGCAGAGCGCGGCCAGGGTTGTGATGGTGCGGCGGACGGTGCGGAACACGGAGCTCTCCTGGATCGGGGTGGTGTTTTCGTGCCGGGCGGCCGGAAGGCCACGACGTGCGGGTGCAGAGCGCGCGGGCGGCGGCCGTGCCTCGGTGGTGGGATGTGTCATCCGGTGGTCAGCCCGGAGTAGGAGTGCTTGCCGTTGATCACGAGGTTGACCACGGTGAAGTTGAAGATGACGCAGGTGTAGCCCACCAGGACGAAGTAGGCGGAGCGCCTGCCGGCCCAGCCGCGGGTCATGCGTGCGTGCAGGTAGGCGGCGTAGACGACCCAGATGACGAAGGTCCACACCTCCTTGGGGTCCCATCCCCAGTACCGGCCCCAGGCGTCCTCTGCCCAGATGGCCCCGCCGATGAGGGTGAAGGTCCAGGCGACGAATCCGACGGCGTTGAGCCGGAACGACAGCGCCTCGAGCGCGGCGGGCGCGGGCAGGTGAGCCACCCACTGCAATGCCCGTGGGGTGGGGTCCGGGCGCCCCTGGAGCTGGTCGGCGAGCAGCTGCAGCATCGACAGGATGAACGCGACGGTGAAGATGCCGGCGGCGCCGACGGCGACGCCGACGTGGATGACCAGCCAGTAGGACTGCAGCGCGGGGAACAGCCCGGTGGCGGGGACGTAGAAGGCATTGAGCGCGAGGACGACGAACAGGGCTGCGATTCCCGTGACGAAGGTGCCGAGGAACCGAAGGTCACGGCGCAGGTTGATCAGGACGAACACCAGCAGGGCGGTGCAGGCCCCCACGAGGGTGAACTCGTACATGTTCGACCAGGGCGCGCGGCCGGCAGCGACCCCGCGCATCGTGATCGAGGCGATGAGCATCACGGTGGCGACCCAGGTGGTGGCCATCGCGGCGCCGGCGGCCCGCCGTGGGCGTGTGACGTCGCTCGGCGGGGCTGCGCCGGGCGGCGCTCCGGTGCGCTGGTCGGCCTGCCGGGACAGGTCGATGGCGAAGGCGATCATGGCGGTGGTCAGGGCTGTCACGGCAGCCCACGCGAACAGGACGCTGAGGTCGGAGGCGGGCATGAGGGTCCTCTCCGCGACCCGGACCGCAGCAGGGCAGGCGGGTCGCGACCAGGCCGCCCGGCGGTGTCCGCGAGGAATGCGGCGCCCACGAGCCCCACTCGGGCTCGAGCCGAGCGGAAGCTGGAGGCGCGGGGGGAGGGACTCCGGGCCGGCAGGTGACAAGGGTGGGTGCTGGCGGGACGACGGGCGCTGCCTCGTCGGTGTCCCACCCGCGGAGGGGTCTACCTCCGGCACACTCCCCAGGTCAGAGGGCTTGCCTGCTGCATCGCGGCGCGCATCCCGGTGCCCGGCGTCGGGCTCGAGGATTCACGGCCGAGGATCGGGGTGCGGCGTCGCCACAGCATCGCGATGCCGTGCAGGAGCATCGCGAGACCGGTGACCAGCAGCGCGCATACGCACAGCAGGCCGGCAGGTTCGTCGAGGTGGCCGGTCGTCGCGATCGTCGTCGTCGGTAGGACGTCCTGGGCCACGGTGCTGGTGCCGGCGACCGCCGGGTCCCCGATGCTCGCCATGCTGGCACCGGCGGTGACGGTCTCGTTCGACGTTGCGGCCACGGTCGGGGCGGTGGCTGCTGTCGCGGCTGCGGGGGCGGCGGACTCGGGCACGGTGGTGCCCAGCAGGACCGCCAGCGCGAGCAGGAGGACCGTCAGCACGCATCGTGCGGCGGTCGATCCTTCGCGGGTCTGGGTCGGTGCAGCCATGGCAAGGTCGATCCTAGACGCGGAGCGGGTCCCGTTCGGACGGCCTTGCAGTGGCCTCTGTTACGGTCCGTGCGGCGATCCGAGAATGAAGGTGGTGGGCGTAGTGATGTCGGTGCCGGCGCAGTTCGACGGGCCGGTGTGGTTGCCCTCCGCGCCGCCGTCGTGGGAGACCTACCTCGCCCCCACGCTCCAACCCGTCCCGGTCATCCCAGTCATCGGGCTGCTCGCCGCGACGCTCTACCTCGCCGGCGCGATCCGGGTCTGGACGACGGGCCGCCACTGGTCACCATGGGCCACCCTGTCCTTCCTTGGCGGCTGCGCGGTCCTGGTGGTCGTGATGGGCGCAGGGGTGGAGGGCTACGGGCTCGAGATGTACTCGGTGTTCATGTTCCAGCAGCTGACGCTGATGATGGCGATTCCCCCGCTGTTGGTGCTGGGCCGCCCGGGGACCCTGCTGCTACGTGCCACCCCGCACAACTGGGCTGGGCGCCCGGTCCTGGTCGCCGCCCGGTGGGGCCTGCGGTCCTGGCCAGGGCGGGTGGCCCTGCACCCGGCGCTGATGATCCCGCTGTTCCTGCTGAGCTTCTACGCCCTGTACCTCAGTGACCTGGCCGGCGAGCTGCTGTCCACGTGGGGCGGGCACCTGTCGTTGGAGCTGCTGTTCCTGGTCGCGGGCATCTTGTTCACCGTCCCGGTGCTTTCGCGCGACCCGCTGCCCAAGCCGCAGGGGCACCTGGGCCGGGCGGCGGACATGTTCATCGAGATGCCCACGCACGCGTTCTTCGGTGTCGTGGTGATGATGGCCAGCGCACCGCTGGTGTCCGCGTTCACGCATCCGCCGGCGTCCTGGGGCGTGGACATCATGGCCGACCAGGGGGTCGCCGGCGGCCTCGCCTGGTCCTACGGCGAGCTCCCGTCGCTGATCATGCTGGTGATCATCTTCGTGCGCTGGAACAAGGACGAGACGCGCAAGGTCGCCGCCGCGGACCGGCGCATCGACGCAGAGGGCAACCCCGAGCTCGAGGCGTACAACGACTACCTGCGAAACCTGGGCCGCCGCGCCTGACGCGGTTCGCGCCTCGCTCAGGCGTGCGCGGTGCTCTCGCTCTCCCGTAGCCGCCCGGTCTCCAGCTGGATCGTGGAGTGCCCGACCGACACGAGGAAGTGCTCTGCTACGCAGGTGCGGATGCGTTGCAGGATGTCTGGCGCGTGGCCGTCGGCGAAGCATTCGTCGTCGACCACGACGTGCGCGGAGATGACGGGCAGCCCGGTGGCCACGGTGGAGGCGTGTACGTCGTGCACGTCACGGACGTGGTCGAGGGCGAGGATGTGCGTGCGGACCTCGTCCAGGTCCAGGCCGTCGGGTGTGTACTCCATGAGGACGCGGAACGTCTGGCGCAGGATCGCGAACGCACGCGGGACAATGAGCACTGCGATGAACAGGCCGGCGATGGCGTCGGCCCGCTGGTAGCCAGTGGTCGCGATCACGATCGCGGCGACGATGACGCCGAGGGAGCCGAGCGCGTCGTTGAGGACCTCGAGGAACGCGGCGCGCATGTTGAGGTTCGCGCCACGGCTCGAGGACAGGATCGTGATCCCGATGATGTTCGCGACCAGCCCGACGATGCCGAACACGAGTAGCTCGGTGGACGGCACCTCGGGCGGCGCGACGAGCCGCCGCACGCCCTCGATCGCGGCGTAGGTGCCGACGGCGATCAGCAGCGTGGCCTGGCCCAGTGCTGCGATGACCTCGATGCGGCGAAAGCCCCACGTGCGGCGCTTGTCGGCGGGCCGGTGCATGAGCGTCGCAGCAACGAGAGCGACCAGCAGGCCGGCCGCGTCGGTCAGGGCGTGCGCGGTGTCGGTGAGCAGGGCGAGGCTGCCGGTGACCACCGACCCCACAGCCTGAGCCACGACGATCGTGGAGGTGAGGCCGAAGGCGATCGCGAGCCGTCGGCGGTGCGACGGCGCCGCCGCTCCGTCGCCAGGTGTGGGGCCGTGGCTGTGTCCGGCGCCCATCAGGAAGCCTCGCTCACGGCAGCAGCGGTGTGGCCGTGGGTGTGCGGGTGCATCAGGTGCGAGCAGAGGGTCACCTGGTCGCCGGTGGCGTCCAGGAGGCGCTCGGCGCCCGCCAGCAGCCCGGCCAGCAGCTCGGGCTGGGCCAGCGAGAACCACGACGCACGACCCTCCGCGCGTACCGACACCAGCCCACACTCCCGCAGGCACGCCAGGTGCTTGCTCACGGTCGACTGCGCGAGGTCGAGGTGCTCGACCAGGTCGCGCACCCGGTGCTCACCGAACGCGAGGTGCTGCAGCAGTGCGAGCCTGGTGGCGTCGGACAGCGCGTGGAAGAGGTCGGCGAACGCCCCGGTGGCAACCCGGTCGATATCAGCGCGCGCAGGCGACTCTATGATCGTCATATGGCGATGCTATCGTCTTATGGCGATGTGGTCTAGGTGTCTCAGATGGGGGTGACGAAGCCTCGCACCCATCCCTGCATGGTCATCATCAGCAGTGACCATGCCCCGGAGACCATGGCGAGCCCGATGAGCACGAGCACGGCGCCGCCGGCGATGTTGATGGTGCGCAGGTGCCGGCGCAGGAATCTCGTCGAACGTTGTGCCCACCCGAACCCCCAAGCGATCATCAGGAAGGGGACGCCGAGGCCGATGCAGTAGGCCAGGGCGAGGAGCGCGCCGCGCGGGGCGGAGGCGGTGTCGATGCTCAGGGCCGAGATCGCGATCAGCGTGGGCCCCAGGCACGGCGCCCAGCCCAGCCCGAAGACCATTCCGAGCATCGGCGCCCCCAGGACCCCGACTCGCGGCGTCCAAGCTGTACGGACGACGCGCTGCAGCGGGCCGAACTGGCCGACGAAGACCAGGCCCATCACGATCACGAGCACCCCCAGCACCCGGATCAGGATGTCCTGGTAGCGCACCAGCCAGGCCCCGAGCGCTCCGAAGAGGGCGCCGTACGCGATGAACACCACGCTGAAGCCGGCCACGAAGAGCGCGGCCCCGGCCAGGAGGCGACGCCGGGACGCCTCCTGACCCATCCCGCCGACGTAGCCGAGGTAGCCGGGCACGAGGGGCAGGATGCACGGCGAAGCGAACGACACCAGGCCGGCCAGCAGGGCGAGAGGAATGGCGATCGCCAACCCGCCGGAGAACACGACCTCGGGGATGGTCATCCCTGCAGGGCCTCCTGGACCAGCTGGTAGAGCTCGTTCGGATCGGATGCCTCCAGCCGCTGCCCGTCGAGGAAGAACGTCGGGGTGCCCTGCACGCCGAGCGCGCGGCCGTCGTCGAAGTCGCGCTGCACGCGTGCGGCCACCGCGGGGTCGGCGAGGTCGGCGTCGTACTGCTCGAGGTTCAGCCCCAGATCCTGGGCGAAGCCGCGGAAGACGGACGCCTGGGAGTCGCGCTTCTCGCCCCATTCGGACTGGGTCTCGTACATGCGCTGGTACATGCCCTCGAGCTGCTCTTGGCGTGCCGCGGCCTCGACCGCCAGGGCGGCGTTCTGGGCGTTGGCGTGCGACGGGATCGGGAAGTAGCGGATGGCGAGTGTCAGCTCGTCGGGGAAGTCGGCGCGCAGTTGCTCGACGGCGGGGTAGAACGCGCGGCACGCCTCGCACTCGAAGTCGAGGAACTCCACGAGGACGGCTTGCTCGTCGCTGGCCTGGTTGATGACGTGGGTCTCGTCGTTCAGCACGGCTGGCGCGTCGTTGCCGGACGCGATGGGCGCTGCGCCGGAAGAGCGGTCGGACACAACCAGCCAGATGACGATGCCAGCTAGCGCGAGGACGGCGGCAAGAAGGACGGTCTGCAGCACACGGCGAGAGGTCATGGGGATTCCTCGTCGTTCGAAGGGAAGCGGGGGCGCGCGGAGACCGTGCTCGAGGCAGACCGCACCCACGCCCCACCCGGGGGCGGGTGTACGCGGTCCCGTGCGAGGCGCGAGGAATCGCACGGCAGTCCGGCTCCGCTACGTCCTGCTCACACCCCAGTCGATCGGGTCCTGCGCCCGCTGCGGGAACCCGACGACGGGAACGACAGGACGCTCCGTGTCACGCCGAGATGCGGCCAACCAGCGCGTCGGGCGCCGATGGGCGGCAAGCAGCATCGTCGCGACGAGGAGGGCACACAGGCACAGCAGAACAAGACCCTCGTCCTGATGGCCACCGCTCGACGCGCCTCCGGCGGCTGTACTCAGTGCGGCCAGATCGGCTCGGTCGGCCAGGTCGAACGGGTGAGCGGCGGGCCCCTGCGCGGCCTCGCCGGTGGTGGCCACCGACAGGCTCGCGGTGGCACCGTTGCCGGACGCCGCAGCGCCCGGCAGGTCGGAGTCGATCACGGTGAGGCCGAGCGCGCACGCAAGCGTGAGCAGCACGATGGCGAGCACGTACCGCAGCGCGGTCGTGCTGGCAGCGTCTCGGGTCACGGCGAGCATGGCAAGACGGATCCTAAAGCCCGAACCTGTGCCTGCTTTGCCTCCCGCTCGGTCAGGACTGCTCGGCGACGGCGTCCGTGAACTCCCAGTGCCACGGCTCGTACTTCGACCCGCCAGGACGCGCCCAGTCCGGGTTGTCCCAACCGGAGTCCTGCGCCTGCTCGGCAAGCCAGTCCCACCGCTCGCCGGCGTACGTCTCGGCGCACAGGTCCACCGCAAGGCCCCAACCGTGGTTGGAGTACCCCGGCTGGGCGGCGAGGTACCCCTTGGCAGCCTTGGTCGCGACCTGCTGGTCGTAGGACCGGTACCCGTCCGCCAGGCACATCGACTCGCCGAAACGGGCCGTGTACGCCTCGTTCAGCGCGGCGAGGCTCCTCGCGGCATCGGCGCGGATCTCCTGGGCTCCCTCCCACGGGGCGCACAGCTGGTCGGACGGGACCTGGCCGTTGGCGAACCCGGTACCCACCTCGACGTCGCACCCCGCAAGCGGGCCGGCCGCGGCGCCGTCCGCCTCCTCGCCGGCCGACGCGTCGGCGCCGGTGGCGCCCGTGTCGCTGGGCGGCTCCGGCTTCGGCTCCGGAGGCGCCGGGACGATCTTGGCGCGCGACGGACGCTCGTCGGTGCGCGAGATCTTCGCCGAACGATCGACGACCACCGGAGGCGCGGCCTGGACCCGCTGCGTCGCCTCGGCCGGCGCTTGTGCGCGCGCCTCGGGTCGCTGGTCCAGCGTCTCGGCATGTGCGAGCTGACTCTCGCTCGCGGTGATCGCGAACGCACCCGTCGTGGCGACCAGGGCGACGATGCCCACGCCGTGACCCAGCAGGCGAGCCGCAGCGCGGGGCCCGGCGGAGCGGCCGGGGCGATCCTGGGCGTGGCGACCACGGGTCGCCCGGGAGCGATCGGGGTGGGTCGTGCTGCGCGGGGCGGAGTCGGGCCGGCCGTGCTTCACGCGGCACCACCGGCCACGAGCAGACCACGCCAGGCAGGCGAACACGGACAGGAGCGCTCAGGGCGCAGGAAAGCGTGCATGGGGATCTCCTGGCGCCTGCGAGGTTAGCTGTCGGATTCGGGTCGGAGACTGACCCGGCCAGCGAGCGCGCTCGCGTGGCTTCACCCCGAGGACGCCGCGATGCGACGCCCGAAAGTGGGTCCCCCGTCCCTGCCAGGTGTCAGTTCAGCACCAGCGGTGGCAGGGCTCGGCGCCCGCCGGCGTGTCCCCACGGTCGTGGGGTGGCGGCGAATCTACCCGACGCTCAGCCGAAAGTCACGAACGGATAACGGTGCGCACTCACGAGGTGCGCTTGGCCACGAGGTAGGCCGTAAGCATCTCCAAGAGCTCCGCACTGAGCGTCGCGCTATCGAAAGGCTGGCCATGGCCGGCGAATCGGTGCGTGACGGACTCGACCGTCGTTACGGCGAGCAGTGCCGCTTGGCCGGGGTCGTGAATGTGACCGCCCGGGACCTCCAGGAGCAGCTCCGCGACGGTCCGGACCGTCGCGGCATGGCTGGCGGTGTACGCGGCAACGAGCTCAGGAGACCGGGAGGCCTCATCCAGGATCACGCGCTGGAGCGCGGGATCGTGCGCATGGATGGTAACCACGGCGTCCACCAACGGCTCGAGCCATGCACGGTCCGACGCGGGTGGCCGGCCAGCAGAGGACAACGCGGCGCGTACCGCGGCATCGGCCTCCTCGAGGTGTCGGAGAGCGAGCGCGTGCAGGACCGCGTCCTTGTTCGGGAAGTACTGGTACAGGGAGCCGACCGAGACCTCGGCCCGCTGCGCGATCCGGTCCGTGGTTGTCGCGGCGTAACCCAGCTCGCCGAAAACGCGAGCCGCCGCCGCGAGGATGTGCCCCACGGTGCGCCGCGAGCGAGCCTGTTTCGGCGCCTTGCGGGGGCTGTGGCCGGACGGGGCAGGCGTCATCGGGTCTCCGTGGATGCGAGTACCAAACCTGAGTAATTCCTCATATTCTAGAGGGCCGCGACGAAGGAGCCCGTCATGACCACTCCCGCACCGGAGACGTCCCCCGTCGACCAGCGTCTGGCGCGCGCCTCGTGGGGCCCGCTGCCGTACTTCCTGCCCTTCGTGGTCTACGTGATCCACACCCTCGAGGAGCTCCCGGGGTTCGCGAGTTGGGCGACCGCGCACTTCGGCCCCGAGTCCACAGAGACCTTTGCCGCCTACCACATCCCGCTGATGCTGCTCGTCTTGCTGGCCTCGTGGCAGGCCTCGCGAGCGACGAGGGCCAACGGCTGGGTCGTTGCTGCCACGGCATTCCAGTGGCAGTT
This sequence comes from Isoptericola sp. NPDC019482, assembly GCF_040632295.1. Lineage (NCBI taxonomy): Bacteria > Bacillati > Actinomycetota > Actinomycetes > Micrococcales > Promicromonosporaceae > Isoptericola > Isoptericola sp. NPDC019482. The sequence goes on along the minus strand of NZ_JBEYBQ010000028.1, from coordinate 13,675 downwards.
CGGCGTCAACGCGCTGTTCCACCTGACCACCTGGATCACCCTCGGCGTCTACTCGCCCGGGGTGGTCACGGGCGCAGTCGTGTCGATCCCTGCGACTGTCGCCTACCTCGTCTGGATCCGACGCCAGAACCGCATCACCATCCGACAGATATGGCTCGCGGCTGCGATCGGTACCGCAATCGCCGCTGCCGCGATCGGGTTCCTCTTCCTATGAGCGCGTTGGCCCTTCGTCGCAACGCGATCTAGGTGGAATACCTCCTCCTTCGTCTGTAGGTATTCGACGACGCGACTCGATGCTTCAAGACTGACCGATACTGCGCCGCGGCAGAACGGGTTCTGCCTAGACCGCAAACGCTCGGTTCTGACGCGAGTTACTTCGGGTCCGGTATGCAGCACCCGTCGCTGCACCCTTCTTCGCCCTCGTCGTCATGAGCGAGGAGCGCGCCGACCGGGGTGCAGCAGGCGTCGCCGCGCCATGCCTCGATGCCCTCCTTGATCGCGACACCGGCGATGACGAGCGCGGCGAGCGGGTCGGCCCAGGTCCACCCGAGGGTGGAGTTGAGCACCAGGCCGACGAGCAGGACCGCGGACAGGTAGGTACACAGCAACGTCTGCTTGGAATCGGCGACGGCGGATGCCGAGCCGAGCTCGCGGCCGGTGCGGCGCTCGAACCAGGACAGGAACGGCATGATCGCGAGGCTGACGGCAGCCAGAACGATGCCGACGGTGGAGTGGTCAGGCTCCGCGGCTCCGAACAGGGTGCGCACGGCGTCGACGGTGACGAACAAGGCAAGGCCGAAGAACGACACCGCGATTAGCCGCATGGCGGCACGCTCACGGCGGTGCGGGTCGGGGGCGGCGAACTGCCAGGCCACCGCGGCCGCAGACAGGACCTCGACGACAGAGTCGAGCCCGAACCCGACCAGCGCCGCGGACGAGGCGATGCGTCCTGCGGTGATCGCGACGACGGCCTCGATGACGTTGTAGGTGATCGTCGCGGCCACGATCCACCGCACACGGCGCTCAAGCACCGCGCGGCGCGCAGTGGACAGCGGGCGAGGGCCGAGTGAGAGCGAGGTCATGAGCAGGTGCACCCTTCGGGCGAGCAGCAGGTCGGGTCGACGGCCACGACCAGGCGCAACAGGTCGTCGAGGGCCGGGGCAAGGTGCGAGTCGGCCAGCCGGTACCAGGTGCGACGCCCGTCCGGGATCGCCTCGACCAGGCCGCAGCCGCGCAGGCACGCAAGCTGGTTCGACATCACCTGCCGGGAGACCTCAAGCGCGTCGGCGAGATCTGCTGGGTAGGCCGGCGCCTCGCGCAGCGTGAGCATGATCCGGGTGCGGGTCTCGTCCGACAGCGCATGCCCGAGCCGCGCGAGCGCGGCGGTGTGGGTGAGCGTGACCGTCTCCATGAGCGTGACAGTACACGGAAGCGTGAATCCACAACACCCTGTATCCACCGCCCGGTCTCGCGCCGTGTCAGAACCGACCGGTTTTGACGCACCAGCGCCGCGGTCTCGCCGCGCCGGTGACACGCCGCTCAAAAACCCCCTTCAAAACCCCGCCGGTTCAGAACCTCCCGCGGGGGTTTTCGCTACGGTCACGGCATGGCGATCACCTTCGGCTACGCGCGGGTCTCGACGTCGACGCAGAACCTCGACGCACAGCGCGACGCGCTCCTCGCCGCCGGCGTCGACGCGCGACACCTACGGGTCGAGACCGCGTCCGGCCGGCGCGACGACCGCCCGGTCCTCGCCGCACTACTGGCCGAGGTCGACGCCGGCGACACCGTCGTCGTGGCCAAGCTCGACCGCCTCGGTCGAAGCGTGTCCCACCTGGTGCGCGTGATCGACGAGCTGGAGCGCCGCGACGTCGCCCTCCGGTCCTTGTCCGAGCAGATCGACACCAGCACGTCGGCGGGCCGGTTCATGGTGCACATGCTGGCCGCCCTCGCCCAGATGGAGGCCGACCTGATCCGCGAACGCACTCTCGACGGCCTGGCTGCCGCGCGCTCGCGCGGACGGGTCGGAGGGCGCCCGACCGTGATGTCGCCGGAACGACTTGCCACGGCGAGAGCGTCCGTCGCCGGCGGCCAGTCTGTTGCCGCCGTCGCGCGAGCGCTCGGGGTATCGGTATCCACGGTCCGCCGGCACCTCGCCGGCCACGTGTGAACCTCGAGCACCGCCGCTGAACTGCTGCTCGTGGCGCCGGCCGGGAACTCGCACCTCACGAGCACGCACCCCTACCAGTGAGTCACACGTGTCTCATTCGTGACTCAGGTGCGTTGAACCTAGCGTGCCAAAGTGGCACGATGGGCTCATGCCCATCCAGGTGACCACCGACGCCTTCGCCGACTCGATCCGCCTCGACATCCACGATCTGACGCGCGAGCTGATCGACAACGTCGGCGCCACTGTCGTTGCCGCAATGACTGGCGCCGGCTCGCGATCGCTGCCGTACAAGTGGGCCGACAAGACCGAGCCTCGCCGTGAGGCTGAGGATCGGCTACGGCTGGGGTACCGCGTGTGGCGGACCGTGCGTGATGCCGAGAAGCCGCATGTCGCCCTGGCGTGGCTCGTGGGTGCGAACCCGCGTCTTGGCGAGGCAACTCCGGTGACATTCATCCGCGAGCTGCGCACCCGCGACGTGGTCGGCGCCGCCGTGGGGTTCATCGAAGACGTTCCGGCATGACGGCCCCGGCCAATGGTCGAGTCTGTAGCGAGACGGGCCTGTACCTCTTGCCCGCGGCCGCCGAAGTCGCCCACCGCGTGGCCAAGGACCGCTACGTCAAGAGCCAGGGCATCAACTCGGCACGCTTCAACGAGGCGGTTGGACAAATCTCCGCCGACGCCGAGGACTCGCGAGGCCGGTTCGACACCTTCGGCCGGACGGTCTATTTCGCCGACTCACCCAAGACGGCGTTTGCGGAGGTGCTGCAGGGATTCCGCAAGAGTAAGGCGGCGCTCGTGCCCGACGCGGAAGCCGCGGGGGTGCCGGTCGACCAGTACATCGCCGATGTCGTTCAGGAGGCCCGGGCGAACCAGATCGACGCGCCCTGGGCGATCTCGGTCGACTGGCAGATGGAGCGGTCCATCTGGCAGGTGAAGATGCCGGCCGACGGCTGGTGGGTGGCGATCGATCACCCCTCGACCCAGAACCGCCTGACCGACGACCTTTTCGGCGAGCTGTACCACCTCGGGTACCGACAACTGCACAGCGGGATCGTCGCAGGTGACGATCGCGCCGTCACGACCGTTGTCGCGGAGCACATCCGCAATCTCGTGTTGGACGACGGAAACCTCCCCCTGGGCATCAGTTTTCAATCGAAGACGGAGTACGGCCGCTGCTGGGCGTTCTGGAACCGTCGCATGGACGACGGGCTCGTAGCTTCCCCGAATGACCCGCAGGCGCTCGACGGCGAAGGTCGCAACGTCGCCATCGAGGAATTCGAGACGATCGCGCGCGACTACGACCTCGCCATCCTGACCCGCGGACGGTAGACGCCGACGCTCGCTGGCAAATTGCATGCGTAACGTCCTAGATACGAATTGGGCACGGTAGTTGCCACTACAGTCGGCGCCAGGGAGGACCGGATGACGACCAGCAGTTTCGAAGCACTCGCGGATGCGGTTGTCGCTGCATCGGACGCCGACCGGTGGGACCAGGCAGTACTGGAGTGGCAGGTGGTGAGCGTTGCGCGTGACCCACACGCGGACGGTGTCTGCGTGTGCGGTCAGACCAGGCTCGTCAGCCTCTTCACGATCGAGAACACGCGCAACGGGGAGATGCTCTTCCCGATCGGAAGCTCCTGTGTGAACCAGTTCGGTCGAGCTGACCTGGATCGCCAGGTCGATCTGTGGGAACGCCTCCTAGCTCTCCGTCAAGCAATTGACGCGCGTCAGCCAATCAGGCTTACGACCGAGTATTTCTCGCGCGCCATGCTCGATCACCTGTACGAGTCCGGGGCATTCCCCCCGGACGAGTGGAACGGTGGCGACGGCTGGAAAGACTACGATTTCCTGCTGAAGATGTTTAACAAGCGCGACAAGGCCGCGATCACGGACGGGCAACAACGCAAGATCTACATGTTGCTGACCAGGAAGGTCATCCCATTCGTCCGATCGTACGATCAACTAGGTTAGCGATGCTGCGCTAGCCCGCCGCCGTGCGGTGCGTCGTCATGCATCCTCCGTCGCGCTGGTGGCCGCGCTGATTATCTCGGTCACGACGACGTCGTGCTCGGTGGTATCCGCGAGGCGCTTGGTCAGGTGACCAGTCGCCTGGGCCAGGACGGCAGGGGTCGCACCCTTGAGGGCGCCGGCGATGTGCCGCAGGGCGGCGAGGGAGCCTTCGACGTGCTCGAGGTCGTACCGGGCGAGGGTGGCGTCGATCGCGGCCTGGACGATCGGCCGGGCGTCGTCGACGAGGACTCCGCGGAGCTGGGAGCGCTGACCTGCCTGCACGAGGTCTGCAGGGTCGGTTCCCGGCTCGAGGACGGCCGCGCGCACGGTCGCCGCTTCATCGGTGGTCAGGAGGTTCCACAGGCGGCAGATGGCGCCCTGGCCGGCGGTGTCAGCGTCGGTCGCGTTGATGAGTCGACCCACGGCGGCGGGGTCGATGTCGCGCAGCTGCTGCAGGTGGCCCGCGGTGATGGCTGTCCCGCACAGGCCGAGGGGCACGAGGTCGTTGCCGGCGCGGCGTACGGCTTCGGCGTCGAGGGCGCCCTCGACGAGCACGGGGATGCCGCCTCGGGCGATACGTGCCGCGGCGTCGGCGTCGAGTCCGTACAGGGCGCGGGACTTGTCGTAGGCCGGGGTGCTGGTGGTGTTGAGGTACTTCGGTGGTGCGTCGGGGTCGACGTCGGTGGCGGGGTTGCGCCGCGCGGTGAACCCGATGATGCGGTCGCTCGCGTCGCGGATGGGCAGGACCAGGCGGTCGCGGAAGGCGTCGCCCACTCCCCCGTTCTTGGCCTCGAGGGCGAGGCCGGCGTCCAGGAGCTCGGTGTCGGTGAACCCGCGCCGGCGCAGCGTGGGCACGAGCCGGGCCCAGCCGGCGGGCGCCTGGCCGGCGACGGTGCCACGCAGGCCGCGGGAGGCGAGGTATCCGGTCACCCACTCCCCCGGCTGGGTGGCGTGCCAGCGCCAGTAGTCCCAGGCGGCGGTGTTCACCGCGATGACGCGCTCTGCGGTGGTGGTCATGGTCTCCTCCTCCCCTGCTGCTCGGTCACGCGGCCGCGGCCGCGACGCGGTTGATCTGGTCGACCCTGAAGCCGCTCCAGTGATCCTGCCCGGTGCCGTCCTCGACAACGACCACGGGGGCCTCGGAGTACCCGAGCTCCTCGGTGACGTACTCGCGTGCGGCGGGGTTCTCGGCCAGCTCGACGACGTCGACGTGCACGCCCTTGGCCTCGAGCTTGTCCTTGGTCATCTTGCAGCGCATGCACGCTGGCCCAGTGCTGTAGACGGTGACGCTGAGCATGACGCCCTCCTCGCTCACTCGGTGGGATCGTTCCTGATAGCGGAGCCAGGGCCGCCGTGAGCGGCCGGCGTGTCAACCCGCAGGGCGGCGGGGGAAGAAGTTCTCGGTCGAGATAAGGAGCGCAGCGACGCGGCCGTGAAGTTCTGGCGGAGCCGGTGGGCCACGCGGTGTTGGTGGCCCGCTTGCACGCCGGGCGCGGCGGCCATGATGGAGCGGCAGGAACGAGCCCCACTGGTGCGGGCGCAGCCCGCACGGTCCATGCCGCCCCGCAGGGGCGCCCGCCCAGGGTTCATGCCTGTACGGCCTCGTCGAGCAGGCTCGGCGTCTGCGCGTCGGATCGGGCACCGTGCTTCTTCAGGACACGGTTGACGGTCGATCGCGACCACGGGACGCGATCGGCGATGGCCCGCTCGGACAGTCCCTCATGGTGCAGCTCGAGGATGACGGTTGCCTGCTCGTCGCGGGCGATCTGCTGGGCGGCGGCGACGGGCGCCGGCACGGCGCTCTGGACGACCGCCACCGGCAGCGGGTCCGGCGACGCGGCCGCGGGCTGCTGCTCTTCCTCGACTCCCGGCGCAGGCTCGTCCGTCTCGACGAGCGCTGAGGGCGACGTCGGCGCGTCGTCGACGTCGTGGCCGCCGCGGCCGCCGCGGCGCACGCCGCGGCGCGCGGCCGCCGAGGCGCCGAGAGCGTCGAGCCGTTCGCCGTGCCGAGCGGCCGCCTCGAACCGGTCGACCCAGGCTCGCGTGCGAGCGTCGAACTCCTCGACGGTGAGCAGCTTCAGCGCGCGATCACGCGCGGTCTGCTGGCGCCGGTGCGCGGCGCGCACGCGCCGGGCGTCCGCGCGGCCGCCCGCGTCGTCGCGGCGAGCATCACGCCACCGCTCGGCGCTGACGATGAAGCGGTGCACGCGGCGCTCACGGCGCCGCTCATCGAGAGTGTTCCCGGTGACCAGGTGCCGCTCCCCCACCAGCGCGAGGTGCCACATCAGCGCGGCGACCAGGGGCGGCACGAACCGGAAGACCACCATGTAGGGCGTGGAGCCGTTCATGACGGCGACCTCGTGCAGGGCCGCGAACGTGCCCGACGTGCCCGACAGAATCCACGTGAGCGTCAGCAGGACGCCGTACGGGCGGGCGTTGAGGGCGGCCCTGCGGGCCATCAGCGCGACAGCGATCAGGGCGATCTCGAGGAACCCGGCGAGCATGTACGCCTCGGCGGGCACCATGCCGGCGACCTCGAGCCCGAACAGGACCATGCCGCGGTAGGCCAGCGCGGTCGCGATGGCGGCGGCCGCGACGACAGCGGCAAGAGGGAGTCGATCGTGACCCGCTGGCGAGTCCGTCTGGTTCACAGGGAAGACCTCCAAAATTAGGGCGCCTGCGCCTAGTTTAACAGAACTGGGGCGCATGCGCACTGTTATCGTGGGTGGATGACCAGGTCAGACGACGCCACTTCGCCCGCCGCTGCGGGTCTCGACCCGGGTCCGGGTCCGGGCGGCCTGTACGACGTGGCCCGCCTGGCTCAGCGGCTCGGGCTGGCCCGCACGTCGCTGCGCAACGCGCGCCTTCGCGGTGCGGACTGGCTCCCGGCTCCCGCGGGGGAGCTCAACGGTGGCCCGGTGTGGTCCGCGTCGAGCCTGGAAGGGATCGAGGATCGGCGCCGCGGCCCTGGTCGGCCGCGCGGCTCGCGCTGAGCGTCAGCGGGCGCCGGTGCGGGTCGGGCCGGTCCAGGCGTCGAGGGTGCGGCGCGTGATGCCGGCCGCCGCGGCAAGGTCGGTCTTGCTCATGATGCGCGCGGCGTGAACGCCGCGGACGGCGGTCCGCAGGACGTCCCGGCGTCGGGCCTCGTCGGCGTCGGCGGCCCCACGGGCCGGCCCGCCCTCTCGGGTGAGCTCGGCGAGCAGCCGGACGCCGTGGGTGGCGTACCAGCTCGCGGCCAGGATCTCCGCCGACGGGTCCTCGTCGAGCACGAGCGCGGCCAGGCGTGCGGTGGGCGCGATGAGGCCGGCGCCGCCGGCGTGGGTGAGCCACGCGGCGATGGCCCGCACGGGACGCACGGTGGCGGGCAGCGGCTCGGGCAGGTCCTTGAACGTGCGGCGCAGGTCGAGCGCGCCCTGCATGCGCTCGTCCCAGTCCCACGAGCCGATCGGCCCGGCGGCCTGGGCCAGGGCCCGGGTCCACGGCTCAGCTTCGGCCCCGTGGTCCGCATGGCCGGCCTGATCCGCCGTGCGGGCCAGGTCGCGGGCCGCGGTGAGCCGCAGCGCGTGCGCGGCGCATTGGCCGGCGGACAGGGTGCGGCGGGCGGCCTTGTGCCCGGTGCGGATGCGGGCCTGGCCGGCCTCTGCGACGGCCCAGGCGTCTTCGGCCCCTTCGGGCGCGGCCGCGGCCGCGCGTACCTGCTCGAGCAGCTCGAGGATGGGTGCGGCGTGCTCGGCGGGGAGCTCGTCGAGCCGGCGGGTCGTCATGGGCTGGGTACCTCGAGGGTGCAGGCGGCGGCACGCCCCGCCAGAGGCGGGGGGTGTGGGGGGCGGCATGCCCCCCACGGCGTTTCGTGGCCCGAGCCTACGTGTCCGGCTGTGAGTGGTGGCGGTCATGGCTGCTCCTGTCGTGTCGCGGGGTGGGCGAGCCGCGGCCGCCCTTGTGGACGGCCGCGGCCCTACTGCCGATGCGGTCAGGCGGCCGCGGCGGGCCGGTGGTCGGCGACCTCCTGCCAGGGCGTGCGGTCGGGGCCGAAATAGCCCTCGACGGTGACGCTCTTGGGGTTGGCGCGCAGCACGCGGTACCAGGTGCCGCGGACCTGGACGGCGTCGCCCTTGGCGACGTTGTGGGGTCCGTAGTTGGTGGCCGTGCCGTTGGCCTGCTGGTCGGCGCGCACACCGCGCCAGTAGGTCAGCGCGTCGTCCGTCTCGGCGATCAGCTGCTCGAGCTGCTCGCGACGCGCACCGGTCGCGGCCGGGTGCTCGGTGGCGTAGACGCCGCTGCCGCTGGTGTATCCGTCGCGGCGGCGCTCGAACTTGCGCCGGCCGGCCTCGAGCTTGTCGATGCGGTTGGCGACGGTGACCGGGTTGTACCGGGCGGCGGTGGTCGCCGCGGCCTCGGTCGCGCGGCGCTCGGCCTCCTCGGCGGCGCGGCCCGCCTCGACGCTGCGGCCCAGGGAATTCCACGCGCGGGAGATGTCCCGGCGGTGGCGTCCCTCGGAGTGGTGGCCGATCTTGACCGGCTCGCCCTCGGGCGGCAGCCGCTCGACGTCGCTGTGGTGACGCGCCCACGCGGCGGACTCGTCCTCGCGGCGACGCTCGGCCTTCGCGGTCAGGGCGTCGACCCGGTCGGCCTGGCGGGCAATCTTGTCGGCCTCGACGTCGGCAGTCGCGCGCGCGGTGTTGTCGATGGTCACCTCGACGTCGTGCCCGGCCGCGCGCAGCGCGGCCGCGGTCGCGTCGATCTGCCGGGTCTTGGCGTGCTGGTCGCGCGAGCGCGGGATGTACCAGGCGCCGAGGTTGCGGCTCCAGCGCCAGCGCTGGGCCTTGAGGACGTCGGCGGTGCCGTCGCCGCGGGCGGTGCCGTCGATGAGGGTTCCGGCCTCGTGGGTGTGGGTGATGGTCAGCATGTCGGGTGGTCCTTCCGGTGGTCCGCTGGTGGCTCTTCCTGGTCCAGCCGGTGGGCCGGGGGTCTCCCCTCCGGCCCACCGGGGCACGTCAGGCGGCCAGCGGAGCCGGGCCGGTGGCGGTGTGCACGACGCTGAGCTCGTGCGCCACGGTCCCGGCGGGGACCTCGACCTCGTGGCACAGCACGCCGCGACGGTCGATCACCAGGTGCGAGCGGTTGCGGCCCAGCGACAGGGCCTCGGTCGTGCCGCTCAGGATCGGGTTGGTCGCCGTGAGCGTGTAGGGGTCGGCCGCGTCCATGCGGTCGAGCACCTGGGCCACGGACTCCCCCGTCATGAGCGTGCGAGCCTCGGCGGCCGAGACGTCGAGCGCGAAGCCGGCCGCGTCGGGGGTCTGGTGCTGAACGGTCGTGGTGCTGATGGTGCGAGCCATTTGGCCCTCCTCTTGCTGGCGTCGGGTGGCCGGTGGTCTCCGGCCGTTGCTTGCCCTGCCAACACCTTTAATATACATCACCTAGCGTCATTTGTATACTCAAACCTGGAGTTCCGTGCCCGGGATTCTTCGCGTACTCGGGCCGCTGGCCCGGGGTGGCCCGACCTTGGGCCACCCTGGCCGGGCTAGTCCTCGTTGGGCATGAGGATGGTCAAGACGGGCTCGGCGTTGTCGCCGGGGCCGAAGTGGACGCGCAGCGTCGTCCGGCGCGGGCTCTGGGCACGGGGCGCGTTGGGCACGCGCAGCACGTCGAACAGAGCGCGGTCCTCCCACGGCGGCGTATTGGCGAGCGCGTGTCGGGCCATCGTGAGCACGTCCCACAGTCGCCCGGTCTCGCCCTGGACGCCGCCGTGGTCCCAGGCGACGGCGTCGGCCCAGGCGGCGGAGGTCAGCGCGAGCGGGTAGCGGAAGCCGGCTTCGCGGGCGAGGTCGGCGGGGACCTCGCGCAGCGCTCCGTCCTCGATGGCCTGGGCGCGGGTGTAGGTGTGGATCGCGGGCCCGAACAGGTCGGTGAGGTCGTGGCTCATGGTGGGGTTCTCCTTCGTAGGTCCGGGTCGAGATCGTCAGCGGGTGGGGTTGAGGGTGTGGTGCGCGCTCCAGAGCTGGTCCTTGGCCGTGCGGAGGGTGCCGCGGGCCGCCGTGACGTCGGCGTCGCGCACGCCGGACCGCTGGAGGATGCGCCGCGCGGCGCGCACGTGGGCGAGGGCCTGCGTGATGGCCTTCTGGCGGGCGCTGTCGTCCGCCGGGGTGTCGAGGTCGTCGGGAGTCGTGGTCTTGGGGTCGAAGATCCGGAACTCGCCGGAGTTCACGGCGGCGTCGAGGGCGGCCAGCAGGGCCGCGTCGGCGGGGTTCTGGGTGGGGGTCTGACCGGTCATGGTGGGTTCCTCTCGGGACGGGGACCGCTTGGCGCACGGTCGCTGTGGGGCGTCGTTCCTGATAAGCGGAGCAGCACCCGCCCGGCCCGAAGCGGCAACCCCGAAGGGGCGCCGGGGGAGGAAGTTCTCGGGCGAAATAAGGAGCGCAGCGACGCGTCCGAGAAGTTCCGGCGGAGGCGGCGGCGAAGCCGCTTGTGCGTAGGGCCGGGCGGGGGATGATGGAGCGTCAGGAACGACGCCGCTTGTTGATGCAGCTGGGCCGCGCAGCGGCCGCCGTTCGGCGCCGGCCGAAGGTCGGCATCGGTTCGTGCCGCTCCCCCGCCGCCGGCTCACCCACCCCCGGTCCTGTGCGGGCCACCGATCCGGCGCAGCCGGACCTCACTGCCCACCGGTGGTTCACGCTGTGGCTCGGTCGTCGGTTCGCTCGAGCTGCGGCGGTGGCGGGGGTCCGGGGGCGGCATGCCCCGGCTGTTGCGGTCGGCCCTCGATGGGCCGGCCGCGACACCATGCCGACCAGCAAGAGTCCGGGGCGGCCCGGAGGTGGCCCGGCCCTGGTTCGGGCCGGGCCACCGGTGGTTCTACTTGCTGGGCCGCTCGGCGTCGTCCTGCACGCCACGGGCGATCTGCTCGACGTCGGAGAGCGTGTAGCCCCAGGATTCGAGGGCGGTCAGGTAGTCACGCTCGTGGCCCGGGTTCCGCCAGGTGTGGGTGCCGGTCTCGCCTTCGCGGGCCGCGAGGGCCAGCACGAGCGCGATGTGCTGGGCGCGGCTGGGGGTGGCCTTGGCGATCATGGCGGCGATGTGCTGCCCGGTCGCGTAGTAGCCCGTCTCGGCCTTCGCGCCGAGCCATTCGGTGGCGAGGGCGTGACCCTTCTCCCCCGCCCGGCGCAGGATGAACGAGTCCGCCGCGATGGCAAGTGCGACGTACTCGGCGGCTCCCTTCGGCGCGGTCTTGCGCTTGGCGAACTCCGCCAGCCATTCGCGGCGCACGACCTCGGCGGACTTCCACGCCTTGTTGTTCTCGATGACCGTGCGACGTTCCGCCTTCTGCTCGTCGGTCATCGGGCCGGACTTCGGCGTGCCCATCGCGGCGTACTTGTCGCCGTGCCCGTGGGTGCGCCAGTTGGTGCAGACGTAGACGACGGTGACGCTGCTCCACGACGAGCGGATGTAGGCCGCGTGGCCGGGGCACTCGGCGTGGGCCTCCGGGGTGAGGTCCGTGCCGTGGTCCGCCTCGGTCGAGGGGCGAAGTTCGCTCAGGCTGCGGACCTTCTTGTCGTCGTAGGACGGGGCCTCGACCTCGGTCACGCCCTCGGCGGCCAGGGCCTCGCGGGCGGCGGCGACCTGCTCGGCTCGCTCGCGATCGTCGCGGGCGCGCTGGGCCTCGTGCGCGAAGCGTCCCGGCTCCTTCACTGCGACGGCGGTCAGGGCCTTGACCGTCTCGGGGGCGTCGGCGAACTCCGCCAGGACGGCGGCCTGGTCGAGCGTGAGGTCGTACTTGGCCTGTACGGCGGCGGCGACCTTCGACTCGGCCACCTTGAGCGTGACGGCCACCTGGTCCTTCTTGGTGCCGGTGCGCTTGGCGATCTGCCCGGCGGTCAGCCCGAACTCGAGGGACAACTGCCGGAACGCTTCGGTGCGGTGGGTGTCGCGCATGTCGGCGCGGTGGTCGTTCTCGGCCAACTGCTCGATGATCCGGCGGGCCTCGCGGGCCTTCTCATCGTCGTCGCTGGTGACGATCTGGGCGGGGATCGTGGCGCGCCCGGCCTCGATCGCGGCGAGGGTGCGGCGCTGGCCTTCCAGGACGGTCAGGGAGCCGTCGGCCTCGCGGCGGACCCTGATGGCCTGGATGACGCCGTGCTGCCTGATGGAGCCGATGAACTCGCCGCTGAGGTCGGCGTCGGTGCGCACGTTCGCGCCGACGATCAGGGTGCGCGGGTCGAGGTGGGCGAACTCGACGCCCTCGGCCAGCACCTGCGCTGCGCCCTCGCGGGTAGTGGTGTTCTCGGTGTTCGTGGTGCTCGTCATGAGTGAGCGACCTTCCTGCCGGGAGGTAGGTGGCACCCGATGTCCGGGACCGTTTTTCGCCCCCTCCTGGCGCTGGAATGACCGCCCGCATAAGCGGCCCGGAGTGCAAGCCCCGGCACCGCCCGACGGCGGGGCTCGTGGGCCGAGCTCAGGGAGCGAAGCGACCGCAGGCCCACGAGTTTCGACGGCGGGCGGCGGCGCAGCCGCGGGGCTTGCGCGGAGGGTCGCGCGGGCGATCATGGAAAGCCAGGAGGGGGCACAGCCGGCCCCGCGCGCCAGCGCGGAACGACAGGGCCGCGCAGCGGCCGCGGTTCGGCGCCGGCCGAAGGTCGGCATGGGCTCGTGCCGCTTCCCCCGCCGGCCAGCTCGCCGGTCCTGACCATCTCCCTGTACGGCGTTCGGGCTCACACCGTTACAGGCCACTGACCTGAACTTCTCGCCGAATTTCCGGGTGCCTCGCATGGTCCGCACGACAGTGTCGATCTCTTCGGCGCGTGACGGTGCGTGGCGGACCAGGACGCGACGCCGTGCTCGGCGGTACAGGGGTGGCGGGTCGGCGAGGTCGAGGGCCCGTTGCCAGAGGTCACGTACCGAGATGTCAGCCTCGGCTGCCGCCGCTGCCACCTCGTCCAGGCCTGCCTGCGGGACGGGGCCCTTCCCCCATTGGTACGAGACCGTAACAGCGATGAGGGTCCCCTCCAGCACCTTCTTGTGCGCTGCCGCCACGGCCTCACGGAGCGCGTCGTCGTTCACCCTTGAGAACCGGTTGAGCGCGCCCCTGAGCGCGCTAGAGAGCTCGGGAATGTTCGCGAGGGGATCTTCGGGCCGCACGGCCACGTCTGTTACCGCGTCGTACCACGCGCCCAGCGGCCTTTCACATTCCTCGAGCGCTCGGTGCAGGCGCTCCGCAAGCGCACGCCGGCGCTCGTGCCGCGCGGCGATTGACGGGGAGATCACGGCAGATATCAACGCGCTGAGGAGACCAACGGCGCCACCGATCGCAACACCCCAGAGTGTCTCGCTCACGACCCGACCTCCACGTCCAGACGTGGCGAGATCGTCCCATGACACAACCGGCGATGCGTGGTCGCAGCGCGCGGGTCGAGAGGCGGGGGTCCGGGGGCGGCATGCCCCCGGCTGGGCGGGGCCCGGCCGGCGTGGGGCGGGGCCCGCCCCCCCCCGACCGGGTGGCGGCCC